>NZ_KI911782.1:0-300000 GCF_000515395.1 Jiangella gansuensis DSM 44835
TCGGTGCCACGCACGGCAACGACACGCCGGCGTGTTGGGGGCAACCTGTGGACATCAGTTGAAGCCCTGGCCGCATGTTGTTAGCGTCACGTGCTCCGGCATGCTGTCCGGACCATGCGGCACCGTGTGACCAGTATCGCGTTCACGCAGGTCACAATGGAGCGGATAGAGACAAAGCACCACGTGTCCACACCCTCCACATCCTGTGGACGACGGTGTGGAAAAGAAAACCGGGGGTGGCCAGCCGGGTGCCGCCAGTTTGGAGTGCACTAGTGGCAGACGAGGCGGGCAACGACTTCGCGACCGCATGGGCGAAAGCACTGACCGATCTCGACTCCATCGAGATCGGCCCACAGCAGCGTGCGTTTCTCTCCCAGGCGCGGCCGGTGACCCTGGTCGAGGGCACGGCCGTCATCGCCGTTCCCAGCGACTTCGCACGCGCTCAGATCGAACAGCGGCTGCGGTCCCACATCGTCGACGCCCTCTCCGCCGTGGTGGGCCACCCGGTGGGCCTCGCCGTCAGCGTCAGCCCCCCGCCGGATTCGCCGCCGGTCGACAACCTGGCGGGCGGCGCGGCAGCTGTCGCCGCGCCCGGCGGCTACGCGGAGCCCACCTCACCCTCGGTGGACACCGAGGAGATCCCGCGCGTCACGGTCGCGGCCGAGCCGGCGTTCCCGCCGCAGCGGCCGGCCGGCGCCAACGCTGCTCGCCGTCCCGACACCGAACCTCACCTCAATCCGCGCTACACGTTCGACACGTTCGTCATCGGCTCCAGCAACCGCTTCGCGCACGCCGCCACCGTCGCCGTCGCCGAGGCACCGGGCAAGGCCTACAACCCGCTGCACGTCTACGGCGAGTCGGGCCTGGGCAAGACGCATCTGTTGCACGCCATCGGGCACTACACCCGCACCATGTATCCCGGCACCCGGGTGCGTTACGTGAGCTCCGAGGAGTTCACCAACGACTTCATCAACTCCATCCGCGACGACAAGGCCTCGGCCTTCCAGCGCCGCTATCGCGACGTCGACGTCCTGCTCATCGACGACATCCAGTTCCTCGAGGGCAAGATCCAGACGCAGGAGGAGTTCTTCCACACGTTCAACACGCTCCACAACGCCAACAAGCAGATCGTCATCACCTCCGACCGGCCGCCAAAGCAGTTGTCGGCGCTGGAAGACCGCCTGCGCAACCGGTTCGAGTGGGGCCTGACCTGCGATGTGCAGCCGCCGGACCTGGAGACGCGCATCGCGATCCTGTCCAAGAAGGCCACCCAGGACCACCTGAACGTGTCGCCCGACGTGCTGGAGTACATCGCCAGCCGGATCGCCACGAACATCCGCGAGCTCGAAGGCGCACTCATCCGCGTCACGGCGTTCGCCAGCCTCAACCGCCAGCCGGTCGACCTCTCACTGGCCGAGATCGTCCTGCGCGACCTGGTGCCGACGGATTCCGGTCCGGAGATCACCGCGGCGACGATCATGGCCCAGACGTCCGCGTATTTCGGCCTCACCATCGAGGACCTGCAGGGCACCAGCCGCAGCCGGGTGCTCGTCACGGCACGGCAGATCGCCATGTACCTGTGCCGCGAGCTCACCGAGCTATCGCTACCGAAGATCGGCCAGCACTTCGGCGGCCGCGACCACACCACGGTCATGCATGCCGAGCGCAAGATCCGCACTCTGATGGCCGAGCGCCGCAGCGTCTTCAATCAGGTCACCGAGCTGACCAACCGCATCAAGCAGCAGGCCCGGCAGTCATGAACCACACAACAATGTCCGTGATCCACTTCTCACAGGGTGTGGACAAGTCTGTGGACATGTGGGCCTGCGCCGTGGACCGAACGGGCACAAGTGCCACAGTCCGGTGGACAACCACCGCCGGTCCACGGTGGCCACAGCAACCACCCACAAGCTCCGTGGACGACAATAGTGGCTCCGAGCTGCGGCGTTCATGGTTTTCCACACTTTCCACCAACGCTATTCACCCGACCAATCCAGACATGGGTCCCGACGCGCCGCACAAGCGAGGTGGCGGGCTTCCTGTGGATGGCGGGCAACAGGACGTCCTTGTGACGCCTCTGGGCCCGCCTGTCGGCGCCGCGTGGAAGGATGACGTCGAACCACAACGGCCCGGGCGGACGCCCGAGGGGAGGACGGTGGACCGGTGAAGTTCCGGCTCGATCGCGATGTATTGGCTGAAGCCGTCGCATGGACGGCTCGCACCCTGCCCAACCGGCCCACCGTGCCGGTACTGGCAGGTCTGCGTATCGACGCGTCCGACTCCCAGGTGACGTTCTCGTCGTTCGACTACGAGGTCTCCGGGCGGGTGTCGGTCGATGCCGACGTCGCCGACGGCGGGACGGTCCTGGTGTCCGGGCGGCTGCTGGCCGACATCGCGCGGTCGCTGCCGGCCAAGCCGGTCGATCTCAACGCCGACGGCGCCAAGGTCACCATCACGTGTGGCAGCGCCCGCTTCACGCTGCAGACGCTGCCCGTCGAGGAGTATCCCGACCTGCCGTCCATGCCGGAGGCCTCCGGCACCGTCGACGGCGCCGTCCTGGCCGAGGCGGTCGGCCAGGTCGCCGTGGCCGCCGGCCGCGACGACATGCTGCCCACCCTGACCGGCATCCGCATCGAGATCGAGGGCGAGACGGTCACCCTCGGCGCCACCGACCGCTATCGGCTGGCGGTGCGGGAGTTCACCTGGAACCCGGGCCGGCCCGACACGTCGGTGGTCGCGTTGGTGCCGGCACGCACGCTGGTCGACGCGGCCAAGACGCTGGCACCGGCCGGTGAGGTCACGCTGGCCCTCGGCACCGGCACACAGGACAGCCTGCTGGGTCTGGCCGCCGGTGGCCGCAACACCACCAGCCGGCTCATCGACGGCGAGTGGGTGCCCAACTACCGACGCCTGTTCCCGGCCGAGACCGCCACCGTCGCCCGGGTCGAGATCTCGTCGTTGATCGAGTCGGTCAAGCGCGTCGCCCTGGTGGCCGAGCGCAACACCCCGGTCCGGCTGGCCTTCGACGAGGGTCAGGTCGTGCTCGAGGCCGGCAGCGGCGAGGACGCGCAGGCCTCCGAGGCACTGCCCGCCGACGTGCACGGCCCGGCCATCGCCACCGGCTTCAATCCGACGTACCTGCTCGACGGGCTGCAGACGATGGGTACGCAGTTCGTGCACCTGTCCTTCACCGACACGCCGCTGAAGCCGGTGGTCATCCAGGGGGTGCCGAGTCTCGAGGCCGAGCCCGACGGCAGCTACCGCTACCTGGCCATGCCCATTCGGCTCTCGGGCTGACGCAAGGCGTCTGGGCGCCGGCCGGGTCGCCGACAGGGCGCCCGGCCGGAACCGTGACGGGCGAGCACGCAAGGATGGACACGTCAGCGCCTGGCGAGCATGTCGCCCACCGACACGGGAGGAACTCTGGTGGCCACAGAAGGGAACGTCATGGAACTGGGCCTGGTGGGCCTCGGCCGCATGGGCGGCAACATGCGCGAGCGCATCCGCCGTGCCGGCCACACCGTCGTCGGTTACGACCGAAACCCCGAGGTCAGCGATGTCGGCAGCCTGAAGGAGCTGGTCGAGCGGTTGTCCGCGCCGCGGGCCCTGTGGGTCATGGTCCCCGCCGGTGAGGCCACCCGCGGTGTCGTCGACGAACTGGCCGAGCTGCTCGACGAGGGTGACCTCGTCGTCGACGGCGGCAACTCCCGCTACACCGACGACCTCCGCAACGCCGAGGTCCTCGACGCCCACGGCGTCGGCTACGTCGATTGCGGTGTCTCCGGCGGCATCTGGGGTCTCGATGTCGGCTACGGACTCATGGCCGGCGGCGAGACCGCCCACGTCGAGCGCCTGCTACCGATCTTCGACGCCCTGCGCCCGGAAGGCCCACGCGACGAGGGCTACGTACACGCCGGCGGTGTCGGCGCAGGTCACTACGCCAAGATGGTTCACAACGGCATTGAGTACGGCTTGATGCAGGCCTACGGCGAGGGCTACGAGCTGCTGGCCAAGTCCGGCATCGTCGAGGACGTCCACGGCACCATGAAGGCTTGGTCGCGGGGCACCGTCGTGCGGTCGTGGCTGCTCGACCTCCTGGTCCGCGCGTTGGAGAACGACCCCACCCTCGCCGAGATCGAGGGCTTCGTCGAAGATTCCGGCGAGGGCCGGTGGACTGTCGAGGAAGCCATCAAGCACTCAGTGCCCATGCCGGCCATCTCCGCGGCGCTATTCGCCCGGTTCGAGTCGCGGCAGGACGACTCCCCCGCAATGAAGGCCGTCGCGGCACTGCGCAAGCAGTTCGGCGGGCATGCGGTGAAGTCGGCCGGCCCGACGTCGGGTCCCGGCGACGTCCGCACCTGACCGGGCCGGAAACGTCGGAGCATGCACGTCGCGCACCTGTCGCTGGTCGATTTCCGGTCGTACCCGGAGGTCGAGCTCCCGCTCGATCCCGGCGTCACGGCGTTCATCGGACCGAACGGGCAGGGCAAGACCAACCTGGTCGAGGCGGTGAACTACCTGGCCACGCTGGGTAGCCACCGAGTCGCTCAGGACGCTCCCCTGGTCCGCGTCGGCGCCGAACGGGCGGTGGTGCGTGCCAGCGTCATCGACTCGTCGGTCTCCGACGGGCGCAGCACGTTGCTCGAGGTGGAGATCACCCCGGGGAAGGCCAATCGGGCCCGGCTGAATCGTTCGCCGGTGCCCCGGGCGCGGGAGATCCTCGGTGTTCTGAACACCGTGCTGTTCGCGCCGGAGGATCTGGCCCTGGTCAAGGGTGATCCGTCGGAACGCCGGCGGTTCCTCGACGAGCTGTTGGTGGCACGGGCGCCGCGGTTCGCCGGCGTCAGGTCCGACTACGAACGGGTGCTGAAACAGCGCAACGCGCTGTTGAAGTCCGCGGGAGCGGCGATGCGTGCCGGTCGCGGCCGATCCGGAGGCCCCGACCTGAGCACCCTCGATGTGTGGGACACCCACCTGGCGCAGCGCGGCGCGGAACTCCTGGCGGCGCGGCTCGAGCTGGTCGACGCGATGCGCCCGTTGGTGGCCAAGGCCTACGACGCGGTGGCCGGCGGCGACGGCGGGGCCGGTGGACGGGACGCACAGCTGGTCTACAAGTGCTCCCTGGGTCCGGACGTCGAGGTCGTGCCCGAGCGTGAACGTCTTGCCGCGGCCCTGCTCGACGCCGTCGGCGAACGCCGTCGCGACGAGCTGGACCGAGGCGTCTCGCTGGTCGGTCCGCACCGCGACGACCTGGTACTCAACCTCGGCCCGATGCCGGCGAAGGGCTATGCCAGCCACGGCGAGTCCTGGTCGTTCGCGCTGGCGTTGCGGCTGGCGTCCTATGAGCTGTTGCGTTCCACGGGCAGTGACCCTGTACTGGTGTTGGACGACGTGTTCGCCGAGCTCGACACCGGACGCCGTGATCGGCTCGCCGAGCTGACCTCCGGGGCGGAGCAGGTGCTGGTCACGGCAGCGGTGCCGGGCGACGTACCGGCCGGGCTGAGCGGGGCTCGGGTCGACGTTCTGGGTGGAGAGGTACGACGAGCCAGGTGACAGGCCGGGGAGGTGACCGCGACCGATGAGCACGGACGACGGTGGCCCGCCCGATCTGCCACGTGCGGCCGAGCCGGCCGAGCCAGGCGGTGCAGGCGGGTCCGGTGCCGCCGATCAGCCGGCCTCGGAGGACGGTTTCACGTGGAACCCCGACGGCGACGACCTCGCCAGGGCGCTGCTCGCCCGGGCGAAGGTGGCGGGCCGTCCGGGCGGCGCGGCCCGGAACCCCAAGACGTCGCGGAAGCGAGGCGGTGGGGGCCGGTGGTCGCGCCGGGCACCGGGCTCCGGGTGGAGCGGACCGGGATCCGACGAGCGTGATCCACAGTCCGTCGCTGTCACGCTGGACCGGCTGGTCGGCGAGCACGGCTGGTCCGAAGACCTCGCGGTGCACGGTGCGGTCGCCCGGTGGGACCAGCTGGTCGGCCCCGAGGTCGCGGCTCACGTCCGTCCGGAGCACTACGACGACGGCGTCCTGACGGTCCGTGCCGACTCCACCGCCTGGGCCACTCAGGTGCGCCTGTTCGCCCCGGAGCTGGTCCGCCGGTTCAACGAGGACATCGGCGACGGCACGGTGACCAGGGTCGATGTGCTCGGTCCGCAGGCACCGAGCTGGCGGAAGGGCCCACGCAGCGTGCCCGGCCGAGGCCCGCGCGACACCTACGGCTGACATCGAGCCGGCCGTACGGAGCCGTCGTCCCCCGCCGATCCGCCCAGCGGCGCCAGACGGCCCTCAGCGTCGTCGAGCCTCCCAGCTCGGGTATGGGGACACACGACTGTCGATCCGTGCGGCTGAAGCGCCATTCCGGGCCGCAGGACGCGCATTCTGGGTGCGCGTCAGGGTAGAATGGGCCCGTCCATCCAGGCCGCTCGGTCTCCTGGGGCTCTCAGCGGCCTACAGGGTGCGGTGCGGCCTGATCCTTGGCAGGAGGTCCCCCGCTCGTGACGGACACCACGTCCTACGACGCCAGCGCCATCACCGTACTCGAAGGTCTCGAGGCCGTCCGTAAACGCCCCGGTATGTACATCGGTTCCACCGGCGAGCGGGGCCTGCACCACTTGGTCTACGAGGTCGTCGACAACTCCGTCGACGAGGCCCTGGCCGGCGTCTGCGACCAGATCGAGATCGTCCTGTTGCCCGGCGACGGCGTCCGTGTCACGGACAACGGTCGTGGCATCCCGGTCGACATGCACCCGGTCGAGAAGAAACCCGCCGTCGAGGTCGTCATGACCGTTCTGCACGCCGGCGGCAAGTTCGGCGGCAGCGGCTACAAGGTCTCCGGTGGACTGCACGGCGTCGGCGTCTCGGTGGTCAACGCGTTGTCCACCAAGATCGACCTCGAGATCCACCGTGACGGCTACCGGTGGACCCAGTCGTACTCGCTCGGCGTTCCCGATGCCCCGCTGCAGCGCCACGAGCCATCCGACCGTACCGGTACGTCCACGACGTTCTGGGCCAGCCGGGACATCTTCGAGACGACCGCGTACGACTTCGAGACGCTGTCCACCCGCTTCCGCGAGATGGCGTTTCTCAACAAGGGCTTGACCATCGTCCTGCGTGACGAGCGGCCGGAGGGCGTCGACGTCGGTGCCGACGAAGACGTCGAGACCGAGCAGAGCTCGGAGCCTCGCGAGGTGCGGTACCGCTACGAGCTCGGACTGGTCGACTACGTCGAGCACCTCAACAGCACCAAGTCCCCCGTTCACCGCACCGTGATCGACTACGAGGCGGAGTCCGAGGACGGCGACGGCCAGGCCATGAGCCTGGAAGTGGCGATGCAGTGGAACGACCAGTTCACCGAGTCGGTGCACACGTTCGCCAACACCATCAACACGCACGAGGGCGGCGCGCACGAGGAGGGGTTCCGGGCGGCGTTGACGACGCTGGTCAACCGGTTCGCCCGCGACTGGGGCGTCTTGAAGGAGAAGGACCCCAACCTGACCGGTGAGGACGTGCGCGAGGGCCTCACGGCGATCATCAGCATCAAGCTGGCCGAACCGCAGTTCGAGGGCCAGACGAAGACCAAGCTCGGCAACACCGAGGCGAAGAGCTTCGTCCAGAAGGTCGTCAACAATGAGCTCGGTGCCTGGTTCGAGCAGAACCCGACCGAAGGCAAGCTGATCGCCCGCAAGGCGCAGAGCGCCGCGATCGCCCGGGTGGCCGCCCGCAAGGCCCGCGATGCCGCTCGCAGCCGCAAGGGACTCATGGGCGGTGCCGGGCTGCCGGGCAAGCTGGCCGACTGCCAGTCGACCGACCCGGAGGAGTGCGAACTCTTCATCGTCGAGGGTGACTCCGCCGGCGGCCCGGCCAAGCAGGGGCGCGACTCGCGGATCCAGGCGATCCTGCCGATCCGAGGCAAGATCCTCAACGTCGAGAAGGCACGTATCGACCGGATCCTGCAGAACCAGGAAGTCCAGGCGATCGTCAACGCGCTCGGCACCGGGGTGCAGGAGGAAGTCGACCTCAACCGGCTGCGCTACCACAAGGTGGTCCTGATGGCCGACGCCGACGTCGACGGTCAGCACATCGTGACGCTCCTGCTCACCCTGCTGTTCCGGTTCATGCGTCCGGTCATCGAGCAGGGCCACGTGTTCCTGGCCCAGCCGCCGCTCTACAAGATCAAATGGGCTGGCAAGGACAGTGTCGCCGAGTACGCGTACTCCGACCGCGAACGTGATGCCCTTCTCCAGGCAGGCGTTGCCGCCGGTAAGCGGGTGCCCAAGGAGAACGGCATCCAGCGGTACAAGGGTCTCGGCGAGATGAACGACGACGAGCTGTGGGAGACCACCATGGACCCCTCGCAGCGGCTGCTCCTGCAGGCCACCCTCGACGACGCCGCGCATGCCGACGAGGTGTTCTCCACCCTCATGGGCGAGGACGTCGAGAGCCGGCGCAAGTTCATCCAGCGCAACGCCCGCGACGTCCGCTTCCTGGACATCTGAGTCCGGGCGCGAACGAAGCACCTGCACGACATGAAAGACAACGGGGCTGAGGACAACCGCGAGGCTGTCCCGCGCGTCATACCTGATGTGCGACCGGCAGGCCGCACCTGGAGGAACCACTCGTGACGAACGACATGACCACCGCGGGCGACGGCGTCGGACCCGGGGGACGCATCGAACCGGTCGACCTGCAGGTCGAGATGCAGCGCAGTTATCTCGACTACGCGATGGCTGTCATCGTCGGCCGCGCGCTGCCGGACGTCCGCGATGGCCTCAAGCCGGTGCACCGGCGCGTGCTCTACGCCATGTTCGACGGCGGCTTCCGGCCCGACCGCGGGTTCTACAAGTGCTCGCGTGTGGTCGGCGAGGTGATGAGCAACTACCACCCGCACGGTGACACCGCCATCTACGACACCCTGGTCCGGCTCGGCCAGTGGTGGTCGATGCGGTACCCGCTGGTCAAGGGTCAGGGCAACTTCGGTTCGCGCGGCGACGACAAGCAAGCAGCCATGAGGTACACCGAGTGCCGCATGGAGCCGCTCGCCATGGAGATGGTGCGCGACATCGAGGAAGAGACCGTCGACTTCTCGCCGAACTACGACGGCCGCAGCGACGAGCCCGATGTGCTGCCGGCACGGTTCCCCAACCTGCTGGTCAATGGTTCCGGTGGCATCGCGGTCGGCATGGCCACCAACATCCCGCCGCACAACCTCCGAGAGGTCGCCGCGGGTGTCGACTGGTACCTGGACAACCCCGACGCCGACAGCGAGCAGCTCCTGGAAGCGCTGCTCGAACGGATCAAGGGTCCGGACTTTCCCACCAGCGGCTTGATCGTCGGCACCTCGGGCATCGAGCAGGCCTACCGCACCGGCCGGGGCTCGGTCACCATGCGTGCCGTCGTCGACGTCGAAGAGGACAGCCGCGGTCGCGCCATCCTGGCGATCACCGAGCTGCCCTACCAAGTCAACCCCGACGCGCTGCTGCGCAAGATCGCCGAGCTCGCCGACACCGGCAAGGTGCCCGGCATCGCCGACCTGAAGGACAACTCGTCGTCCCGCACCGGTATGCGCATCGAGGTCGTGCTCAAGCGCGACGCCGTCGCGACCGTCGTCCGGAACAACCTCTACAAGCACACCCAGCTGCAGGACACCTTCGGCTGCAACATGGTCGCCCTGGTCGATGGCGTTCCGCGCACCCTGTCGCTGGACGGCTTCGTCCGGCACTGGGTGACCCACCAGATCGAGGTCATCCGCCGGCGTACCGAGTTCCGGCTGCGCAAGAAGCGCGAGCGGCTGCACATCGTCCTGGGTCTGCTCAAGGCGATCGACGCCATCGACGAGGTCATCGCGCTGATCCGCCGCTCGTCCGACGCCGACGAGGCGCAGGCCGGCCTGATGCAGTTGCTGGAGATCGACGAGCTGCAGGCCCGGGCCATCCTGGACATGCAGCTGCGCCGGCTGACCGCGCTCTCGCGTGACGAGCTGCAGAACGAGCACGACACCCTCGTCGCCGACATCGCCGACCTCGAGGACATCCTGGCCTCGGAACAGCGCAAGCGGACGATCATCCGCGAGGAGCTGGCGGAGATCGTCGAGAAGTACGGCGACGAGCGCCGCAGCCGCATCATCCCGGGCGAGGGCGACATGACCGCCGAGGACCTCATTCCCGAGGAGCCGGTGGTCGTCACCATCACCCGCGGCGGTTACGCGAAGCGCACCAAGGCCGACCTCTACCGTTCGCAGAAGCGCGGCGGGAAGGGCGTACGGGGCGCGCAGCTGCGCGAGGACGACGTGGTCGACCAGTTCTTCGTCACCACGACGCACCACTGGGTCCTGTTCTTCACCAACCGCGGCCGGGTGTACCGCGCCAAGGCGTACGAGCTGCCGGAGCTGGCCCGCGACGCGAAGGGGCAGCATGTCGCGAACCTGCTGGCGTTCCAGCCGGACGAGCAGATCGCCCGGGTCCTGACGCTCCGCGACTACGAGCAGTCGCCGTATCTGGTGCTGGCCACGAAGCACGGCATGGTCAAGAAGACCCGCCTCACCGAGTACGACTCCAACCGCAGCGGCGGCGTCATCGCCGTGTTGTTCCGCGAGGAGGACGACGAGCTCATCGGTGCGGAGCTGGTGAGCCCCGACGACGACATCCTGCTGGTCTCGCGCAAGGCGCAGGCGATCCGGTTCACCGCCAACGACGAGCAGCTTCGGCCCATGGGCCGGGCCACCGGCGGCGTGGTGGGCATGAAGTTCCGCGACGGAGACGAAATGCTCTCGATGTCCGTTGTGAGGGATGGAACCGACTCGTACGTCTTTACCGTCACAGATGGTGGATTCGCCAAACGAACCGCGGTCGAGGAATATCGTGTTCAGGGACGCGGCGGTTTGGGTATCAAGGCGATGAAGATCAATGAGGATCGTGGCTCCCTGGTCGGTGCGCTCGTCGTCGGTGACGGTGACGAGGTACTGGCCATCCGGGCTTCCGGCGGTGTCACGCGGAGTCCCGTACGGGATGTCCCAGCCAAGGGACGTGACACCATGGGAGTGAAGTACGTTGCGCTCGGCAGCGGCGACATGGTCGTCGCCATCGCGCACAACGCCGAGGAGGACGTGGTGGCGGAAGCCGTAGAGGAAGCCGTCGCCGAGGTCTCCGAGAACGACGCGGAAGGTGATGGCTCGTGACGAGCAGCGGCGGGACCGGGCGTCCGGCGACTGACCAGGACGCCCGCCAGCAGGGCGTGCCCCCGCCCACTCCGGCACAGTCCCAGCAGTCCAACGGCAAGCCGCCGAGCGCCCCGAGTTCCGACGCCGCTCCGGCCGGCGGTGCCGACGCTCCGGACCCAGCGGTCCAGACTCGCCGGCAGAAGGGCGGCGGCGAGAAGCAGCCGCGCGGCGCCGCCGCGGCCAGGGTCGCAACCCGCGCCAGCCGCAACCGCCAGGACAACACGCCGCGTACGTCGAAGGACTCCACGCCCAACCCGTGGGCCCGGCCGGCCGAGCAGGGTCCTTCGGGCAACGGCGCACCGGCGCAGGGTTCGAACGTTCCGCCGGCAGCAGCGCAGAACGGCGCCGCCGGTGGGCAGGGTGCCGGCGCGAACCCTTCGGATCAGTCTCGCCGTGGTGCTCAGAACGCTTCGCCGCCGGGTCCGGTACCGCCGCCGTCGCTGGTGGCCAAGCAGCGCCGTGAGGCCGCTGCGGCGGGTGGCGCCGCTGCCGCGGGCGGCGCTGCTGCCCAGTCCGGTGGCGCTGGTGCCCAGCCGGGCCCGGGCGCCCAGCCGGGCGCGGCCGGTGCGGCCGCTCCGAACGCCGCTGCCCCCACAGTCTTCCCTGCCGCCGCGCCCGGCCCGGTCCCGGCCGCTCCGGCGCCGGCTCCGCAGCCCACTGTCGACACCCAGGCCAGCATGGAGGCGGTGCCGGCGGCGGCCAGCAAGCCCGCGGCGCCCAAGACCCCCACGCGGCCTACGTCCTCGCGCCGGCCCGGCCGGGTGCGCAAGGCCCGGTTGCGGTTGCTGCGGGTCGACCCCTGGTCGGTGATGAAGACGGCGTTCCTGCTGTCCGTCGCGCTGGGTATCACGCTGTTCGTCGCGGTGGCGGTGTTGTGGTCGGTGCTCGATGCCGCTGGCGTCTTCGAGTCGATCGACGGCGTCATCACCGACATGACCGCGTCGGACACCAACTCCGGCATCGACATCAACCAGTACGTCGAATTGTCCCGAGTGCTGGGCTTCACCACCCTGATCGCGGTGGTGGACGTGGTCCTCCTCACCGCGCTCGCCACCCTCGGAGCATTCCTGTACAACCTGTCCGCCAGCCTGCTCGGCGGCCTGGAGCTCACCCTCGCCGAGGACGACTGATTCATCCTGGGGTTCGGCGGCCGGCGAGTTTGGGTTGGCCGCCGACGGTGAGGTAGTCTGCTGCGGCGCACGCAGTGCGATCCCGGGCCTATAGCTCAGACGGTTAGAGCGCTTCCCTGATAAGGAAGAGGTCACAGGTTCAAGTCCTGTTAGGCCCACCCAGTACCGAGGCCCTGCCGTATCGATCGGCGGGGCCTTCTTCATGCCGGTACAGCAGTAGCAGCCAACGTGTGCCGTCGCCGCGGGGTCCACCTGATCGCCGATGTGTCGCCTGATCGGGTCCGTGGCCGATCAGCGATCAGATGGCCTCGAGACGGCGATTCGGTGCGATCGGTCACCTGATCGTGATGACCACACGGCGCCCGGGAACGGCGTCGCGGTGACGACGCGACGAGTGCGCGGTGCTAGCCAGGGATGACGCCGAACCCGATCTCGTTGCCCTCGGGGTCAAGATAGACGGCCTTCCGGACGCCCTCGGGGTACACCTCCCAGTCCGCTGGTGAGATCCCCCGTTCGGCGATCCGCGCGACGTGTGCGTCCAGATCGTCGACCATGACCGCAAGGACGGAATGGCCACCGTGCTCGCCGTTCTGCTTGATGTAGAGCCACCGGTGCTCCGCGAGCTGCCACACGGCTTCCGTGGCGGTTGCGAGGAAGGTCGGCTCGGAGCCGAGAAGGCGCTCGTACCAGGGCAGCACGGACGCGTAGTCGCGAACGTAGATTCCAGCGAACAGATCGAGTGCCACGATGGGCCTCCCCGCGGTGTCGGTGAGTGTCGTCACAGAAGAGACCACCCGGGTGCCTGATTCTCGTCGGTGGCACGGTGCGTCCGCATCCGATGAGTTTCGGGACCGCCCCCGGTCACCATCGACAGCGTCCAGACGATCCGAGGAGACCGACGATGGGCAAGGTCTACACCCACATGACGATGTCGTTGGACGGGTTCATCGCCGAGCCCGACGACCAGATCGGGGAACTGTTCGAGTGGTACGACGCCGGGGACACCACCGTGCAGGGCTCCGGCATGGTCTTCAACGTCGACGCGGCCAGCGCGGTGTTGCTCCAGGAGTTCGTCGACACCACCGGTGCGCTGGTCGCCGGACGGCGTCTGTTCGACATCACCGACGGATGGAACGACAACCACCCCGTGGGCAGCCCGGTGGTCGTCGTGACCCACAATCCTCCGGCGGATGCCGACCGGTGGCCGCGGACCGCGTTCGTCGACGGTGTCGAGGCGGCCGTGGACCGCGCCCGGCAGGTTGCCGGCGAGAAGGACGTGTGCATCGCCAGCGCCGACGTCGCGCAGCAGGCCCTCGAGCTCGGTGTGGTCGACGAGGTGTGCGTCAGCCTCGTGCCCGTGCTCTTCGGCACCGGGAAGCCGTACTTCTCGACCCGTGAGCACCTGCTTCTCGACGATCCGGTCGTCATCCCGGGGCGGCGGGCCACCCACCTTCGCTACCCGGTTCGCCGGTCGTGACGGGCGGCGCAGGGCGGCTGCGGCGACGACGGACACCGGGCTAAGCTCGAACACCGTGAGGATCGGGACGCGGCTGCTCGTCGTGGTCGTGCTCGTGCTCGGCATCGTGATGATGCACCACGTCGCCCAGTCCGGGCGGCACGAGCTACCCGTCGTCGCCGACCAGGCTGCGGGTCACGCCGCGGCGATGTCGCCGACTGGCACCCACGCGGACCCGGCCGGTTCCGGCCCCGGCTCCTCCCTGGACGACACCACGTTGGAGCACGGTCTGCTGCACCTCTGCCTGGCGGTCGTGACCGCCGCGGCGTTGCTCGTCATCGGCCGGCTCCTGCGGGGTTGGCGGTGGCTGCCGGCCGTCGGTTCGACGCTCACGCCCGCTGTTCTCCCGGTGCGGCGGCGTCCAGCACCTCCGAGACCGTACGGCACGGTCCTCCTGACGTCCCTGTGCGTGCTGCGGACGTGATGAGTCAGAGCACCCTGACCGTCACGTTCGCCTGATCACGCGCAGAAAAGAGACACTCCACGATGCACCGCGTTCGCACCACCCTGCCCATCGTCGCCGCGACGACGACGGTCCTCCTGCTCGCCGGCTGTGGCGATACCGACCCGGCCGCGACCGGCCCGGGGGCGACCGGCCCGAGTCCTTCCGCCACCGCGGCGGCCACGCCCGATGTCGAGTTCGCGCAGCTGATGATCCCGCATCACACCCAGGCGGTGCAGATGGCCCGCATGCTGCCCGACGACGGCGTCAGCGCCGAGCTCGTCGCCCTGGCCGACGCCGTCGAAGCCGCGCAGCAGCCCGAGATCGAGCAGCTGACCGCCATGCTCGAGCGGTGGGGTGCGGAGCCGTCTGCCGACCCGCACGCCGGCCACGGCCCGGGCGAGATGGACGGCATGATGACGCTTCAGGACCTGGCCGCGTTGGAGGCGGCCGCCGGAGCGGAGTTCGAACGGATGTGGCTGTCGATGATGATCGAGCATCATGAGGGCGCGATCACCATGGCCGAGGCCCAACTGGCGGCGGGCTCCGATCCGGAGGCGCTCGCCCTGGCGCAGGAGATCATCGACGCCCAGGATGCCGAGATCGCGCAGATGGAGCAGATGCTGACCGCCGTCGGCTCCTGAGCCGTCCCGTGCGCCGTCAGCGGTCGGCGGTGGTGCCCTCCTCCGCCGACACCAGCTCATCGATGGCCGAGAAGAACGCCGCGATGCCGGGTCGGTTGGCGCCCTTCTCCCTCGACGCCGCGAAGTCCGCGGCCGACCTCCAGGTGACGACGTCGAGCCACTGGTCATCGGGCAGCCGGATCAGCTGGGCGTCGATGAAGCCGTCGCGGTCGGCGCGGAAGTCCGCGAGCATGCCCGGCCGCGCTGCCAGGAACCGTTCGACGTCCTCTGGCCGTACCCGGAACCGGGTCAGCTCGACCGTTGCCGTCATCGGTATCTCTCCCTCAGTGGACCGGCACTCGTCGGGCGATACGTTATACGGGGTCTCGACCAGCGGGCCCGGGCCGACGCGATCCTGACGGAGAGGCGCCGGTTCGGACGTCGCCCTGATGCTCGGCGGAGTGCTGCGTTAACCTCACACGAGATGTCGAGACCGTCTGGAGGCGGAGCATCGTGTTCAACAAGAAGATCCTCTTCGGTGTGGTTCTGGCGGTCCTCGGGTACCTCGGTTACCGCCGCTACCAGTCCGGGCAGGCCGAGCAGGACCTGTGGGCCGAGGCCACCGACCCGATCCCGGCCGACCCGCGCTGACCGACCATCACGGCCACGCGAACTCCGTCATCGACGGGCGTCGCGTGGCCGTCGTCATGTCCGGGTCTTTTTCGACTTGAAGTTGACGCGGCGTCAACGCCTACCGTCGTAGGCGGATCGGAGAGACCGGTCCGGTGAACTCCACGGGGGACGTGTCGGGAATGAGCTGGTCGATCAACGAGGTGGCGCGCGAGTCCGGCGTGACGTCGCGCACGCTGCGCCACTATCACGCGATCGGCCTGCTCGAACCCGCCTGGACGGCCGACGGTGGCCGTCGCTACTACGAGCAGGAGCAACTGCTGCGGCTGCAGCGGATCCTCCTGCTGCGCGAACTCGGCCTCGGCCTGGGTGCGATCGGCGAGATCCTGGCCGCGCAGGACGGTGCCGGCGCCGTCGAGGTGCTGCGCCGTCATCGTGCCTGGCTCCTGGCCGAACGCGACCGGTTCGACCGTCTCGTCGCCACCGTGGACAACACCATGACCACCCTGGAGAGGGGAGGAACCATGACGGCGCAGTCAATGTTCGACGGCTTCGACCACAACCCGTACGAGGCCGAGGCGCGCGAGCGCTGGGGCGACAAGGCCATCGACGACTCGATGGCGCGACAGCGAAGCTGGTCCAAGGAGCAGGCCGAGCAGGCCCGCACCGGTTTCGACGCCACACGGGCGAAGTTCGCCGAGTTCGTCGCGGCCGGCACGCCTGTCGACGACCCGCAGGTGCAGGAGGCCGTCCACGGTCACTACGAGTGGATCTGCCTGTTCTGGACGCCCAATCGGGAGTCCTACAAGGGCCTGGCCGACCTGTACGCCGACGACGAGCGCTTCCGGCAGAACATCGGAGATGGCAACGACGCCCTCGTCGAGTACCTGCGCGACGCGATGAAGGTCTACGCCGACGCTCGCCTCGCGTAGCCCTCGCAAATGATCACGTCCGGCATGGGTGCACCCGCGGCACCACCCATGCATGCCTGGTGATGCGGTAACACGCCTGGTGGCCGCGAGCCCGGCGGCACCGGGAGAGCTGCAGATCTCCCGGTCCTTCGGGCTGAGAATTCGCAGTACAGCGGGGTCAGGCGCTATGGTTGACGGCGCGGTCCGGCGTCTCGGCATTTGCCAGTCGCCGCTCCGCACCACCGGGGACGTAGCTCAATTGGCAGAGCACTGCCTTTGCAAGGCAGGGGTTAGGGGTTCGATTCCCCTCGTCTCCACAAAGATCTACTGCGCATGTACCTGTGTTTCCGAACTGGGACCGGTCGGGCCGAGTGCTCAACGGCCACTGCGGACCTGCGACGACCTGGACACCCGCAACTGGGTCCCGCGGATTCCACGGCCACTCACCTGCCGTGATGGGGGCCGTACTGGCCCTGGTCTCAATCGTTGGGATCGATGTCGTGTCGGTTCCACCGGCGCCGACGACCGACCCTGCGGTTCACCGACCAGGGCGCGCGAGCGGCGTCGCCGTACCCGCGGTGCTTGTGCGGCTTGCACGTGCCGCAGCCCTTGCGGCGGCGGTGGGGCGAGTGCGCCATCGTTTGACCTCCCGAGACTGTCCCCGCCCGGGTGGGCGGAGTGGCTCGGGTATGCCGCCGACGCTCATGTGGGCCATTCTGCCCCAGGATGCAACGGTGAACGATGTTCCAGATCACGGTCTGTGACGGACGATCGACGCCATGACCTCCTGCGACGTCCCGCAACGGCGGGCGATGATGGGCCGCCAGCTTTCGCTCGAGGACCAGCTCGCGTCACCCGTGCCGAGGCCGCGGCTACTCGGAGGAGACGGTCGACGCCGCCTGCCGCTCGGGGACTTTCGCGAGACCAAGCCGACGACCGATGGCTGCGAGCTCGCCAACGGTGTGATCCTTCGTGAGGATCTCGATGCGTGCTTCGAGCCAACTACGAGGCGGTCACGACACAGCCACCCACGCGGGCCGCACTAGGCACGACGCGTCAAAGCCGACAGTTGCTCCGCCGGGCCGATGGGCCGCGCACCTGCAGTCGGCCCGGACGTTGCCCTCCGGGCCGACCCCCGATCAGCCCTTCGACTTGCGGGGATCGCGCGAGCGCGGGTAAGTGTTGCGCTCGCCGATCTTGCCATCCTTGTTGTGGATGACGTGTTCCACGCCTCGCTCGATCGCCATCTCGCGGCCCGCGGCTTGCGCCTCCGCCTTCGTCGCCGAAGTGTTCGACGCACGCACGTTGCCTTCAGCGCGGTTCTGCCAGGTGCCGTCATCTCGCTGCGAGGTGTGGATGTCCCCCTTCGCCATTGATCATCACCTCCTTCCAGTTGTGGTGCTTGGCACCATAGCGAGAGGGACTGACAATGTTGATCAGTCGGAGGTTGGAGCATCTCCCGGCGCGGGCCCGATGCGTACAACGTGCGACCCGTCGACGCGGTGCCTGACGAGCGGGAGAGCTCCAGCGGGCGCGAGGACAACGTCCAGAGTGACCTCGCCGCAATACTCGCTCAGCCAGAACTAGACGTATGCGACGTCTGGTGGCCGGCGCGCGCATCGGAGATCTAACGATCATGCCCGGAGCGGTCCTCCCCCGTGATTCCAGCCGGCACCTCCACTCACATCCGTAAGTACAAGTGACCGTTTGTGTTACGGTGGCCGGAGCCGACTGAGGGGACCCTGATGGGTGCTGAACCTGTTCCTGATCTCGATCTGGCGTTGCGTGCGCTGGCCGACGCGAGTCGTCGGTCGATCCTGACGGCGATCCGCACCGCGCAACGCTCGGTGGGCTCCATCGCCGAGGAGGTGGGGCTGTCTCAACAGGCCACGTCGCACCATCTCCGCGTGCTCCGTGATGCCGGGTTGGCGACCGGGACTCGGGAGGGCACGCGGCACCTGTTCGTGGTGCGCACTGACGGGCTCGCGGCGGTGCGCTCGTATCTGGACGGCTTCTGGCCCAGCAAGCTCGCGGCGCTCAAGGCGGCTGTCGAAGCCGGTGCGGAGCGCGATCGTGGCTGAGTATCAGACGTCGATCGAGATCGCCGCATCGCCGGAGACGGTCTTCGACTATCTGACCACCGAGGACGGTATGACGGCGTGGATGGGCCAGCATGCCGAGTTGGACCCGCGCCCGACCGGGCTGTTCGCGGTCGATATCGCTGGCTTCCCGATCCGAGGCCAGTATCTGCACGTCGAACGTCCCACGCGAGTGGTCGTTTCCTGGGGTGTCGCGGGGAGCGAGGACCTGCCCGCGGGCACGTCCACGGTCGATTTCCGGTTGACCGCCACCGAGAACGGCACGCGGGTCGATCTCGTCCACTCCGGACTGCCCGAGACCGAGCTGGCCGGTCACGCCGACGGCTGGGTGCACTTCCTGCCGCGACTGACCGTCGCCGCGGCCGGCGGCGACGCCGGACCCGACCACTGGCGGCCTATCGGCGAGTCAAGGCCGCCCATGACCATCAAGGAAAGGGATGAACCATGACGCAGCCATCCGCGTACCAGATCGTGCAGGACTATCACCATGCGTGGACCAGTGGCGATGTCGAACGTGCGATGACCCTGGTCGCAGACGACATCGTCTGTCGCGCACCGGGCGAGGACCTGACCGGCAAGGACGCCTATCGCGAGTTCATCGGCGGCTTCGCGCCTGCTCTGACCGGCCTCACCGACATCGCGGGCTTCGCCGACGGCGAGCATCGCGTCGCATTGTTCTACTACCCCCAAACCGCGGCGACCGCCACCGCACCGGCCGCCGAGTGCTTCACCGTCCGTGATGGCAAGATCGCCGAGAGTGTCCTCGTCTTCGACCGCCTTTCGTTCGGCCCGCCGCCGACGCATGACCAGGAGGGTCGATGACTCAGCAGGCCGACCTGATCGAACGCCTCCGCGCCCTGCTCGCCGAGGAGCCATCGACTCGCGAGGTGTCCATGTTCGGCGGCCGATCGTTCATGGTGAACGACAAGATGGTCGCCAGCGCCCTCAAGGAGGGCGACCTTCTGGTCCGCGTCGACGCCGAACGACACGGCGAACTCATCCGGCAGCCCGGCGCCACACAGGCCGAGATGGGAGCCGGCCGCGACATGGGTCCGGGCTGGATCGCGGTGTCCGCCGCATCGACCGCCAGCGACGAAGGTCTGTCGTTCTGGCTCGACGCTGCCCTCGACTACAACCACGCCAGAACAAGGCGGCGGACGTAGGCACGTTCGTCTCCACCGGATCGAACACCGCCAGAACCTCGGTTGTGTGCGCATGCGTGCCATCGGCTCACGCCCCGAGCTCAGGCCCCGAGGTCGCACCGCTCGTCAAGGTCCGTAGGAGCCGCTGGGCGAGGTCACCGATGTCGACGGGACTCGCGGTGTCGATCCGGATGGTACGGCCGACGCCAAGCGGCTCAGCCAATGCCGCCCACTCGGTCCAGGATTCCTCCAACCGCCGCGCGTCGTCGTGAACGGGATGGCGGCGGCGAGCTGCGAGGCGGCGGCGCGCGACATCGGCCGGCACGTCACACCAGACTTCGACGACCGCGCCCGCGCCACAGCGATCCAGGCCGGCCCTGACGTAGTCGATGTCGCGTGGCTTGAACCACCACGACTCCATGACGACCGTGCCGCGTATCGAGGCAGCGATGCTCCATGCCGCCTCCATGGCGACCGGGCCCAGGGCCGAGCCCGGGGCCGCCCCGACGACGTCGGCCAGTGCCTCCTTGATGGCATCCTTCGACACCAACGGAGCGCACATGGCGCTGGCCAGAGCTGTGGCGAGCGTGCTCTTACCCGCAGCAGGAAGTCCGTTCACCATCACGAGGTGGTCGACCACCAATCCATGCTGGCAGAACGTTGGACGCCACAGGTTCGGTTGTCCTCGTGTCCAGCGCCGACACCGCGCCGCGATCACCAAACGCCGGCGACCTGCCGGGTGGCCGCGTTGAGCCGGTTGAACAGGTTGGTGGTCGCGATCACCAGCAGCAACGACGCCAGCTGCTCCTCGTCGTAGTGGGCGGCGGCCGCGGACCAGACGTCGTCGGGAACGGGGTCGGGACGGTCGGCCAGCCGGGTGACCGCCTCGGTGAGCGCCAGCGCGGCACGTTCGGCATCGGTGAAGTGCGGGCTTTCGCGCCAGGCGGCTGCTGCGAACAGCCGTTCGGTGCTGACGCCGGCTTTCTGCGCGTGGCGGGAGCCGGAGTCGACGCAGACGCTGCAGCCGTTGATCTGGCTGGCGCGCAGGTGCACCAGGTCGAGGGTCTCGCGGGGCACGGTGCCGCTCTTTGCGGCTCGGTCGAGCTCCTGGATGGCCGTCATCGCGGCGGGCAGGACCATGGCGGGGTTCTGCATCCGTGCTTGCATGGGAGTCTCCTTGTCACATCGGGTGGATTCGAACCGTCATCGCTGTGACGGATCGGATCGGGAGAATGTGACGCGATGAATCACGACGACTGGCTGGCACGGCGGTTCGAGGAGAACAGGTCGCATCTGCGTGCGGTGGCGTACCGGATGCTGGGTTCGGCCAGTGAGGCCGACGACGCGGTCCAGGAGTCGTGGTTCCGGCTCAGCCGCACGGACACCAGTGAGGTGCAGAATCTGCGGGGCTGGCTGACGACGGTGGTGTCGCGGGTATCGCTGGACATGCTGCGCTCGCGCTCGTCGCGTCGGGAGGAGCCACTCGACACCGGCGCGGTCGAGCCGGTGCCGAGCGGTGACGATCCGGAGCGGGAGGCGGTCCTGGCCGACTCCATCGGGCCGGCGCTGCTGGTCGTCCTCGACTCGCTGGCGCCGGCGGAACGGCTGGCGTTCGTGCTGCACGACATGTTCGCGGTGCCGTTCGACGAGATCGCCGCCATCTTGGGCCGGTCGCCGGCCGCGACCCGCCAACTGGCAAGCCGTGCCCGTCGCCGCGTCCAGGGCGCCGAGGCACCGAACGCCGACCTCGGCCGGCAGCGGGAGGTGGTGGACGCATTCCTGGCCGCGTCCCGCAACGGCGAGTTCGAGGCATTGCTCGCCCTGCTCGACCCCGGGGTCGTGCTGCACGCCGATCAGGGGGCGGTGGAGTTCGCCACGCAGGCTCAGGCGAAGGGCGCGCCGGCCCTGGCACCGGTGCTCGAGGGCGCGTCGACGGTCGCCGCGACGTTCTCCGGGCGGGCCCAGGCGGCACGGCCGGCCGTCGTCGACGGCATGGCGGGCGCGGCCTGGGCGCCGAACGGCCAGCCGCGGGCGGTGTTCCGGTTCGCTTTCACCGCCGCCGGCACCATCTCCGGCATCGAGATCGTCACCGATCCGGAGACGGTCGCCGGCCTGGAGGTCACCCTGCTCGACACCTGACCGTCCGGCCACCCGGCCGGCGCGCTAGGATCACGAATGCCCGGGCTGCGGCTCGGGTGCTACGAGTGTCTGCGAAGTCCGGTTTCATTCCGGCGCTGTCCCGCAACTGTGAAGCCGCCCGCCACCGCGGACGGACGAGCCAGGTCGCCAGCCTCGTGGCCCGGATACGTCCTCGGTAGAAGGGCGGTTCGCAGGCGATCCCCGTCGCCCGCGCCCTTTCACCGTCATGAAGGAGGCGCAGTGTGATGAAGACCCTGTCGCGGCTGGCCGTGGCCGCCGCGCTCCCGCTTGCCCTGGTGGCCTGTGGCGACGACTCCGACGACGGCGGCACCGCCGCCCCGTCCGAGACCGCTGGTGCCGAGGCGGGCGCGGACGGCGACACCGACGACGACACGGCGTTCCCCGTCACCGTCGGTACCGGCGACGCCGCGGTCGAGCTGGCCGCCGAGCCGGAGAGCATCGTGTCGCTGTCGCCCACGGCGACAGAGATGTTGTTCGCCATCGGAGCCGGCGACAAGGTGGTGGCCGCCGACTCCTACTCGAACTACCCGGCCGACGCGCCCACCACGGAGTTGTCCGGCTTCGAGCCGAACGTCGAGGCGATCACCGGATACGACCCCGACCTGGTGGTCGCCTCCAGCGACCCGGGCGAGCTGGTGGACAGCCTGGACCTCGTGGGTGTGCCGACGCTGATCCTGCCGTCGGCCGTCACCCTGGACGACACCTACACCCAGCTCGAGCAGCTCGGTGCCGCGACCGGCCAGGTCGGCGAGGCCGCCGAGGTGGTCGCCCAGATGCAGGCGGACATCGAGGAGCTGGTGTCCGAGGTGCCGGCCGACGCCGAGCCGGTCACCTACTTCCACGAGCTCGACCCGAACCTGTACACGGTGACCAGCAACACGTTCATCGGCGAGATCTACGGGCTGGCCGGCATGACGAGCATCGCCGACGCGGCGGGCGCGGCCGGCGGTGACTACCCGCAGCTGGCGCCCGAGCACATCCTCACCGCCGACCCCGACGTCATCTTCTTCGCCGACGGCGGCGTGGGCGGCGTGGTGGCCGACGACATCGCGGCCCGGCCGGGCTGGGACCAACTCACCGCTGTGCAGGAAGGCCGCATCGTCGAGGTCGACCCGGACATCGCCAGCCGGTGGGGTCCGCGCATCGTCGACCACCTTCGGGTCGTGGTCGAGCAGCGGTCGGCGCTCGCGCCGGCGGAGTGAGGCAGAGTGACACCGTGAGTAGGCCGGCCGGCCGGCGAAACGTAGCGGGTGACGCGACGGATGTCGCGCCAGCCCCGTTGCGGCCGGTCCGGCTGCCCCGGCGGTGGCTGGCGGTCGCGCTGGCCGGGTTGATCGTCGCGGTGCTGCTCGGCATGACGGTCGGTCCGGCTGGGCTACCGCTGCGTGGGGTCCTGGTCGAGGTCGCCAACCGCGTTCCGGGTGTGCAGCTCGACGGTGGTCTGGACGAGCGCGAGGCCGCGGTGCTGTGGCAGTTGCGTGCGCCGCGCGTGGTGCTCGGGCTGCTGGTCGGGGCGATGCTGGCGATTGCCGGGGCCGGCTACCAGGGCGTGTTCCGCAATCCGCTGGCCGATCCGTACCTGCTGGGGGTGGCCGCCGGCGCCGGGTTGGGCGCGACCTTCGCGATCGTCTCCGGCAGCAGCCGCGGGCTGGTGCCGCTGGCGGCGTTCGTCGGCGGCGTGGCGGGTGTGGCGGCCACGTACGCGCTCGGCCGCAGCGTCGGCGGGCGCAGCACGAACTCGCTGATCCTCGCCGGGGTGGCGGTGGCGGCGTTCCTCGCCGCCGTGCAGACGTACGTCAACCAGCGCAACAGCGACTCCCTGCGCGAGGTGTACGGCTGGATTCTCGGCCGGCTGCTGACCGCCGGCTGGAACGAGGTGCTGACGGTGCTGCCGTACATCGTGGTGGCCGGTGCGGTCATCTTCGCGCATCGCCGGCTGCTGGACGTGCTGAGCGTGGGGCCCGACGAGGCCGGCACCCTCGGCGTCCCGGCCGCCCGGGTACGGCTGGTGGTGGTCCTGGCGGCGACGCTCGGCACCGCCGCCGCGGTCTCCGTGAGCGGCTTGATCGGGTTCGTCGGCATTGTCGTCCCGCACATCGTGCGGATGCTGGCCGGCTCGTCGTATCGGGTCGTGCTGCCGCTGGCGGCGCTGGTGGGTGGGATGTTCCTGGTGCTGTCCGACCTCGCCGCCAGGACCCTGGTGTCCCCCGGTGAGCTGCCGGTGGGTGTGGTCACGGCATTCGTCGGGGCGCCGTTCTTCACGCTGGTGCTGCGCAGTTCCCGGAGGCCCTGGTGAGCGCGCTGCGGGTCGACGACGTCAGTGTGACGCTCCTGGAGCGCACCGTCATCCGCGACGTCAGCCTGACTGTCCCGGCGGGCAGCTGGGTCACGCTGGTGGGTCCCAACGGCGCGGGCAAGTCGACGTTGTTGCGGGCCATCGCCGGGACCGTCGAGCACGAGGGCCGGATCGAGATCGACGGGGTCGCCCCGGCCGGTCTGCGGTCCCGCGAGCGGGCCCGGCTGGTGGCCGTCGTCCCTCAGGAGCCGGCCCGGCCCGACGGCATGACCGTCCTCGACTACGTGCTCCTCGGCCGCACGCCGTACATCCCGTACCTGGGCACGGAGTCGGCCGAGGACCTCGGCGTGGTCGGTGAGCTGCTGGATACCCTCGAGCTGCGCGAGATCGCGGACCGGGCGGTGACGTCGCTGTCCGGGGGCGAGTTCCAGCGTGCGGTGCTGGCCCGGGCGTTGGCCCAGCAGGCGCCGGTGCTGCTGCTGGACGAGCCGACGAGTTCGCTCGACCTCGGCCACGCCCAGCAGGTGCTCGAGCTGGTCGACCGGCTGCGTGCCGACCGCGGCATCACCGTCGTCAGTGCCCTGCACGACCTGACCACGGCCGGCCAGTTCGCCGACCATCTGGTCCTGCTGGTGGACGGCGAGACGGTCGCTCAGGGCCCGGCGCCGGCGGTGCTCACCGAGGCGTTGATCTCCACACACTACGGAGCCCGGGTCCGGGTGCTGACCGACCCCGACGGGGGCGTCGTCGTCGTCCCGCTGCGCTCCGGCGGTGTCGTGCCCACCGCGCCGGTGCTGGACGCGAAGCATGGATAGACGGCTGGTCGCGGCCCGGGCGGGTGCGCTGGCGCTGGCGCTCGCCCTCGACCACGCGCTGCGGGAGCCGCCGCTCCCGGTGCATCCGGTGCGGCTCGCCGGCCGGTACCTCGCCGCGGCCGGACGCCGGGTGCCCGCTCGGCCCCGCGACCGGGCGGTCGTCGCCGGTGCGCTCGCTTGGACGGCCGGCGCGGCGACGGCGTTCCTGACCGGCCGGCTGGTTGAGCGGACGGTGCGGGACGCGCCGCCGTGGCGGCGGGCCGCCGTGCTGGGCGCCGCCCTGTGGCCGCTCTTCGCGCACCGGTTGCTCCTGGACGAGGTGGCCGCGGTCGAGCGAGCGCTGACCGACGACGGCGTCGAGGCCGGGCGTGCCGCGGTGGCGCGCATCGTCAGCCGCGACGTCTCGGAGCTGGCGCCGGAGCAGGTGCGGGCGGCGGCCATCGAGTCGCTGGGCGAGAACCTGTCCGATTCGGTGGTGGCGCCGCTGCTGTGGTTCGCCGTCGGCGGGTTGCCGGCGGCCGCGCTGTACCGGTTCGCCAACACCGCCGACGCCGTCTGGGGCTACCGGACCGAGCGCTGGCGCCACGCCGGCACTGTCGCCGCGCGAGCCGACGACCTGCTGAACCTCCTGCCGGCCCGGGTCACCGGGTTGGCGCTCGCCGGCCGCACGGTCCGGCTCACCGACCTGCGCCGTGAAGCCGCGCGGGCGCCGTCGCCGAACGCCGGGTGGCCGATGGCGGCGCTCGCGCTGCGGCTGGGGATCCGGCTGGAGAAGCCGGGTGTGTACGTCCTCGCGGCCGGCGGCCGTGCGCCGACGGCGGGCGACACCGCCGCGGCGCTGCGCCGGGCCGGCGGAATGCCGCGCAACGGCACGCGACGGAGGCGATACCGATGACCGCCGTGATGATCCAGGGCTGCACCAGCTGGGCCGGGAAGAGCCTGCTCACGACGGCGCTCTGCCGCTGGTACGCCCGCCAGGGCCTGCGCGTGGCGCCGTTCAAGGCCCAGAACATGTCGAACAACGCGCGGGTCGTGGCCGGTGGTGAAGGGGCTTCGGCGGCTCGCCGCGATGGCGCCAGTGGGGGTGGGGCTTCGGCGGCTCGCCGCGATGGCGCCAGTGGGGGTGGGGCTTCGGCGGCTCGCCGCGATGGCGCCAGTGGAGAAATAGGCGTGGCGCAGTGGCTGCAGGCGCGGGCGGCCGGGCTCGAACCGGACGTGCGCATGAACCCGGTGCTGTTGAAGCCGGAGCGCGGTGGCAGCCAGGTGGTCCGGCTCGGCCAGGTGGACCACGAGCTCTCCCGGCGGCCCTGGCACGACCGTAGCGAGGCGCTGTGGCCCACGGTCGACCAGGCGCTCGGCCAACTGCTGGACGAGTACGACCTGGTGGTCATCGAAGGGGCCGGGAGCCCGGCCGAGATCAACCTGGCCGCGAACGACATCGTCAACATGCGGGTGGCCGAGCGCGCTGACGCGCCGGTGCTGCTGGCCGTTGACATCGACCGCGGAGGGGCGTTCGCCCATCTCTACGGGACGTGGGCACTGCTACCGCAGCGGCACCGAGAGCGCATTCGCGGCTTCGTGCTCAACCGGTTCCGCGGTGACGCGAGCCTGCTGCCGCCCGGCCCGGAACAGCTGGAGCAGCTGACCGGGGTGCCGACCGTCGGGGTGGTGCCGATGGTCCGGCACGACCTCCCGGACGAGGACGGCGCCGCACTGCACGCGCCGCGCCGCGGCGGGCTGCCGCCCGTCGCCGTCGTCCGGCATCCGGCGGCCTCCAACCTCGACGAGTTCGCGCTGCTCGAGCAGGTGGCGGACGTCCGCTGGGCGACCGCGCCGTGGCACCTGGACGGAGCGGCGACGGTGATCCTGCCCGGCTCCAAGCACGTATCGGCCGACCTCGACTGGCTGCGGGCCTCCGGACTGGACGATGCCGTCCGGGCGGCCGCCGCGCGTCCGGCGGTCAGGGTCGTCGGCGTGTGCGGCGGACTGCAGCTCCTGGGCCGGAGGCTGGTCGATCCGCACGGTGTCGACGGCAGCGGTTACGGCCTGGGCCTGCTGCCGTTGACCACCACGTACGCACCGGACAAGCTGGTGCGGCACCGGACGCTGCGGTTGCCGTCGCTGTCCGGGTCCTGGCGCGGGCTGGCCGGCCTTCAGTTCGACGGCTACGAGATCCGGCAGGGTCGCACCGTGGCCGACGGCCCACTCGACGCGGCAGTCGACGACGCGCTGGTGGTGGCCCGCGGGAACGTGCTCGGCTGCTATCTGCACGGCATGTTCGAGCATCCCGCGGTGCTGGAGGCGCTGTTCGGGGCCCGGCCCGACCGAACGCTCGACGACACGTTCGACCTACTCGCGGACATCGTGGAGCACCATGTCGACGGCGCCGTGCTGCGTGAGCTGGCGGGGCTGCCGTGATCGCCGGCGCCCGCGCGGCGCTGGGTTTCCTGACGCGCATCCCGGTCGGCCGGCACGACCCCGACCTCGACCGCGCCGCGCCCTACTTCCCGCTGGTCGGGGTGGTTGTCGGTGGTGTGGGGCTGGCGGCGTGGTGGGCCACCGAGCCGCTGCTGGGATCGCTCGCGGCGGCGGTGGTGGCGGTGCTGACGACGGTGATCGTGACCGGTGCGCTGCATGAGGACGGCCTCGCCGACACCGCCGACGGCCTGTGGGGCGGATCGACCGCGCAGCGACGCCTGGAGATCATGCGTGACAGCC
This sequence comes from Jiangella gansuensis DSM 44835, assembly GCF_000515395.1. Classification (NCBI taxonomy): domain Bacteria; kingdom Bacillati; phylum Actinomycetota; class Actinomycetes; order Jiangellales; family Jiangellaceae; genus Jiangella; species Jiangella gansuensis. The sequence goes on from NZ_KI911782.1 coordinate 27,696, forward strand.
GCCTGGGCAGCTACGGCGCGCTGGCGCTCGGCGGTGACCTGCTGTTGCGGGTGGCGCTGCTCGCCCCGCTCGGTCCGGCCGATGCGGCCCGGGTGCTGCTGGCCGGCCACGTCATCGGACGGGCCGCGCCGCTCGTTCTGGCCGCGTGGACGCCGGGAGCTCGTGCGGACGGCCAGGGTGCCCGGCTGGGCCGGTTGCGCCCGGCTGGCGCTCTGTTCGCCGCCGGGACGGTGCTGGTGGCGGCCGTCCTGGTGGTGCTGCCGGCCTGGTGGTGGGCACCGGTGGTGCTGGGCGCGGCCGCGGTGCCGGTGCTGGCTCTGCGGCGGGCGGCGCGCCGGCGTATCGGCGGCGTCACCGGGGACGTCATGGGCGCCGGCGTGATCCTGACGAACCTCGCGGTGGCGGCCGTCGTCGCGGGGCTGGCGTGAGAGGAGCCCTCATGATCGGCGAACGGCTGGGACGGCTGACTGTCGTGCTCGGCGGGCAGAAGTCGGGCAAGTCGGGGCTGGCCGCGCGCCGGGCCGCCGCCAGTGGTCGTCCGGTGGTCGTGGTCGCACCGGCCGTCGTCCGCGACGACGAGTTCCGCGCCCGGGTCGAGCGGCACCAGGCGGACCGGCCGTCACACTGGCGCACGCTCGAGACCTTCGACCTCGCCGCGGCCGTCAACCAGGCCGGGCCCGGTGCCTTCGTGCTGGTGGACGCCTTGGACACCTGGCTGGCCGAAGCGATGGAGTCGGCCGGCCTGTTCATCGGCGACGACGTGCCGGATCCGGCGGCCCGAGCGGCAGCAGAAAATCGCCTCGTCGCCGAGCTGACCACCTTCGCCGGCACCGTCGCCCGTTCCGACGCGGAGGTGCTGGTGATCGCCGGGCAGCCGGGTCTCGGGGTCCATGCGGGCGGGCCTGGTGCCCGGTTCTACGTCGACCTGCACGGGCGCTGCGTCCAGACGCTCTGTGCGGCCGCCGACGAGGCGCTGCTCGTGGTCGGGGGGCGCGTGGTCCGGCTGGAGGAGGACGCCGCCCGTCCGGTGGGCGGCGCGGCGGCGGCCGGCGGCTTCCCGGAGCTGCGCGAGCACGGCGACACCCAGGTGCCGGCCGGCACCGTCGACCTCGCTGTCAACGTCGAACTCGGCCCGCCGGCCTGGCTGGCCGAGCGGCTTCGCAGCGCGGTCGACGGACTCGCCGCCTATCCCGACGACCGGCCGGCGCGCGCGGCCGCTGCCGCCCGGCACGGACGGCCCGCCGAGGAATGCCTCGTCGTGAACGGCGCGGCGGAGACGTTCTGGCTGATCGCCCAGGTGTTGCGGCCCCGGCTCGCGGCGTGCGTGCACCCGTCCTTCACCGAGCCGGAGGCCGCGCTGCGGGCCGCCGGCGTCCCGGTGGTCCGGGTGCCGCGTGACCCCGCACGAGGTTGGCTGCTGGACCCGTCGTCGGTACCGGCCGACGCCGACCTCGTCGTGCTCGGACGGCCGGACAACCCCACCGGCGCCCTGGACCCGGTCGCGACCGTCGCGGCCCTGACCCGGCCCGGCCGCACGGTCGTCGTCGACGAAGCGTTCGCGGAGTTCCTGGACGACGCCGACGGCGTGGCCGGGCGCCGCGACCTGGCCGGTGTCGTGTCGGTCCGCAGTCTGACGAAGCTCTGGGGCCTGGCCGGGCTGCGGGTCGGCTACCTCGTCGGGCCGGAGCCGCTGGTCGCCCGGCTGACCTCCGGCCGGCAGCCGTGGAGCTGCAACAGCCTCGCGCTGACCGCCCTGGAGGCGCTGGCCGGAGCCGAGGACGAACGCCGTGAGCGGGCCGAGGACGTCGCCCGACGCCGTGCCGGTCTGGTCGGCGAGCTACGCCACGTACCGGGCCTGCGGGTCTGGGACACGCACGCCAACTTCGTCCTGGTCCAGGGAGCGATGCCGGGGCTGCGCGAGCGGCTGCTCGTCCACGGGCTGGCCGCCCGCCGGGCGGACACGTTCCCCGGCCTGGACGACCGCGCGGTGCGGGTCGCGGTCCGGGACCAGGCGACCAACAGCCGGCTGGTCGCCGCGCTGCACGCGATCATGGGAGAGGTGCGGGCATGACGTCCACCGTGAAGGAGCTGGTGGCGGCGGTCACGGCCGTCGACACCGAGGCTGCCCGGCTGGCCCGGGAACGGCACGCCGCGCTGGCCAAGCCTCCAGGCAGCCTCGGCCGGCTCGAGGACCTCGGGGTGCGGCTGGCGGCCATGGCCGGGACCTGCCCGCCGCCCGTCCCGTCGGCGCCGGCCGTGATCGTGGCGGCCGCCGACCACGGCGTGCACGCGCAGGGAGTCTCGGACTGGCCGCAAGCCGTCACCGCGGCCATGGTGTCCACCGCCGCGGCCGGTGGCGCGGCCGTCAACGCGATCGCGGCGACCGTCGGCGCGCGTGTCGTCCCCGTCGACGTCGGAACACTGACCACCGGTGCCGTGCCCGACGGCGTCCGGGACGAGCGGATCCGAGCCGGAACAGCGGATCTGACGGCCGGGCCGGCGATGACCGCCGACGAGTGCGGCGCGGCGGTCCTCGCGGGGGCGCGGGTGGCCACCGAACTGATTCGGACCGGCACGGACCTCCTGGTGACCGGCGAGGTCGGCATCGCCAACACGACGGCATCGGCGTGCCTGCTGGCTGCCTTCACCGGCGCCGACCCCGCCGACGTGACGGGCAAGGGCGCCAATCTCGACCACGGGAAGACCGCGCACAAGGTCGCGGTGGTCCGGGCCGCACTCGATCGCCACGGTTCCGGCCGCGACCCGCTCGCCACGCTGGCCTCGCTGGGCGGACTCGAGCACGCCGCGCTGGCCGGGGTGATGCTGGCGGGTGCGGCCGCACGGGTCCCCGTCGTGGTGGACGGGGTCGTGACCGGCGCCGCGGCCCTCGCGGCCGTCGCTCTGTGTCCGGACGCCGCGGGCTACCTCGTCCCCGGACATGAATCCGCCGAGCCGGGCGGGCGATCACTGCCCGATCGGCTCGGCGAACCTGCCCTGCTGGATCTGCGGCTACGACTCGGCGAGGGCACCGGGGCGCTGCTGGCAGTGCCACTGGTGCGGGCCGCCGCACGGGTGCTCGGCGACATGGCGACGCTGGCGGACGTGACCGGGTAGGGGTACCCGGCAGGCGCCCCTACCCGTCAGTTCTGCCCGCCGTCGAGCGTGGCCTGACTGGTGGTGCTGGCGGCGGCCTTCTTCGCCGGAGCCTTCTTCGCCGTGGTCTTCTTGGCCGGAGCCTTCTTCTCGGCCGACATCGCGCCAGGCTCGTCGTCGCCGTCGTTGCCGTCGTTGCCGTCGTTGCCGGCCTTGCCGTCCGACTTCTCGGCATCGCTCTTCACGGACTCGCCGTCGACGGCGCCTTCGGCGTCCTTCTCGTCCTTCTCGGCTTTCTCCGGTGTGGGCGCCGGTGCCCACGGGCCGGTGGACGGGTCGTACGTGGTCCACTGCTCGGACTGGCTGCGCCGGCGCACGACCGCCGCCACCGCGGCACCGGCAGCGGCGAACCCGCCGAGCACCCCCATGAACCTGCGGCGCCGCTTCTTCTTGCGGGCTTTCTCGGCCTGCTCGGCGAACGCGGACGTGCGCTCGGACAGGTCGTGCGCGCGCTCGGAGAACTTGTCGGCGGCAATGGCCAGCGAATCCGCCACGCGCGGCACCACGTCGTGCATGAGCGTCTCGCGCGCCTGCGAGGCAGCCGGACCGACTTTCTCCTTTGCGGCCTGGACCCTCGGACTCACTCTGTCGACGGCGGTCTCGACCACCGGGGTGATGCGTTCGCGGGCGGAGTCAACCACCGGCGCCGCGGCATCGCGCGCTCGCCGACTGGCGTCCCGAGCGGCCTTGCGGGCCTGCTCGGCAGCCTCCTGCGTGCGCACCTTGGCGTCGCCGGTACGGCTCTTCCGCCGGTTGAATAGCCTGCTCACGTTTGGGCCTCCCTTATCGGATCGCTGCAGGGCCCCTTACCCCGTTCTGTCCACACCGATCTTGCCTTGTACCGACCGTATGCCCGCTCACGCCACGGCGTGGGAGGATGGAGCAAAATCGAGAAACATCAACGTGAAGGGCTTACCCGTGGCCGACGAGCTTCATGCCACCTTGCACACCAACCGCGGTGACATCACTATGGTGCTGTTCCCCCATCATGCTCCCAAGACGGTCCGCAACTTCGTCGAGCTGGCCAAGGGCGAGCGCGAGTGGGTCAACCCCGCGACCGGCGAGAAGACGAACGACAAGCTGTACGACGGCACCGTCTTCCACCGCGTCATCTCCGGCTTCATGATCCAGGGCGGCGACCCCCTGGGCAACGGCACCGGCGGCCCGGGCTACGACTTCGCCGACGAGTTCCACCCCGAGCTGGCGTTCAACAAGCCGTACCTGCTGGCCATGGCCAACGCCGGGCCCAACACCAACGGCTCGCAGTTCTTCATCACCGTCGGGCTCACGCCGCACCTGAACCGCCGGCACACCATCTTCGGAGAGGTCGCCGACGAGAACAGCCGCCAGGTCGTCGACGCGATCGCCACCACGCCCACCGACCGCGCCGACCGGCCCAATGAGCCCGTCGTCATCGAGTCGGTCACCGTCACCGGAAGCTGAACGCAGGTTCCCACATGACCGGATCCGCCGGCGACACCGGCGGGCCGCCACCCGGCGGACCCGCCGTACCGACCTGCTATCGGCACCCCGACCGCGAGACGTACGTGCGGTGCTCCCGGTGCGAGCGGCACATCTGCCCGGACTGCATGCTGTCCGCGCCGGTCGGATTCCAGTGTCCGCAGTGCGTGGCAGAAGGCCGCAAGGGAGTCCGCAGCGCGCGCACCGTGCTGGGTGGCACGATCCGGGAGAAGAACGCCACCTCCATCACCATCTCGTTGCTGGTCATCAACGTGGCGGTGTGGCTGTTCGGCCTGGTGCGGGGCACTTCGGCCGACACCTTGTACGGCATGTTCGCTCGGCAGTGGAACACCAACGAGCTCGGCGTTCAGCTCGGTCTCGTGCTGGGTCATCGCGACGACGGCATCGACCTCGGTGTCGCCGACGGCCAGTGGTACCGCCTGGTCACCGCTGCGTTCATGCACGAGAACGCGCTGCACATCGGCATGAACATGCTGGCGTTGTGGGTGCTCGGCAGCTCGCTCGAGCCGGTGCTCGGCCGGTGGCGGTTCATCGTGCTGTACCTGCTGTCCGCACTGGGCGGCACCGCGGCGTCGCTGCTGGCCGCGTCGGAGTACACGCTGTCCTACGGTGCGTCGGGCGCGGTCTTCGGGCTCATGGGGGCGCTGTTCGTCATCATGCGCCGGCTGGGGCGGCAGACCGGTGCCGTCGTCGGCATCCTGGCGTTCAACCTCGTGCTCGGCTTCACCATCGACGGCATCGACTGGCGGGCCCACCTGGGTGGCCTCGTCATCGGCACCGGGCTGGCCGCGGTATTCGCTTACGCGCCGCGGGAGCAGCGCATGGCGTGGTCGGTGACGGGCTGCGCGCTCGCCGCGGTGATCATCTCGACCGTCATCCTGGTCGCCATCAGCTGAGCGGCACTTCTCGCCCGGCCCGATCCCCTCGTGGGTTCGGGCCGGGCTTTTTCGCGCCTTCTCAGCCTGGCCGTCCACCGGGCGGCGTCCAGTTATCCACAGGAGTTATCCCCACTGGGGAAAATTACACGCGTGTAATCACAGGTGTGCAATAAGCTGTGGACAACCTGTTTCGGCAGGTCAGGAGCCTACTTCCACCGGGTTGCGGTCATGAAGCCTCCGGTGATCAGGCCCATGCCGATCAAGAGGTTCCATCCACCGAGGTCCTGGATCAGCGGGATGTCCTCACCCACGAGGTAGTAGATGACGATCCACACGAGCCCGACGACAAGAAGTGCGATCATTGTGGGGACGACCCACGGACCGGAGGCTGTCGGGTCCTTGACCTCGCGCCGCTCCGGCGGGGTGTAGTCGTCGTCCTTGCGACGGCGGCGAGATATGGGCACGAGTCGGTCCTCTCCGTCTTGGCTGGTTGCGGTGGTGCTCGGCTAGCGTAGTCGTCAGCAGGCTCGCCGCCCACATCGCGCGGAGCCGGCCGTGACCGAACACCCGGAGGTGAACCATCAGCCAGCCAGCAGGCAACAGCCGCACGTGGAAGGTGCTCGCGCCTGTCGTGCTGGCGTTCTGCGGTCTCCTCCTGGTCACCAGTGCCAAGGCATCCGACGGCGACGACCTGCGCGGAAGCGACATCCTGGAGCTCTCGGACCTGGTGCGGGCAGAGGAGCGACGGGTCCAGGAACTGGAGGCGCGGGTCGCCGAGCTGGACGCCGAGCTCGAGGAATTCGCGGCCAGCAAGGGCGACAGCCAGACGGAGGAGATCAACCGCCAGATCGAGGAACTGATGCCGGATGCCGGGCTGACCCCGGTCGATGGTCCTGCCCTCTCGGTCACCATGGACGACGCGCCGCTGCCGGCCAACGCCGAGGAGCAGCCCGACGAGTTCAACATCGAGGACTACTTGGTTCACCAGCAGGACCTGCAGGGCGTCGTGAACGCTCTGTGGGCCGGCGGCGCCGAGGCCGTCACCGTCATGGACCAGCGCATCGTGTCCACCAGCACCATCCGGTGTGTCGGCTCGGTGCTGCTGCTGCACGGGCGCACGTTCTATCCGCCGTACACCATCACCGCGATCGGCGACACCGACGCGATGCGCGACGCGCTCGAAACCTCGCCCGCGGTGCGCGAGTACCGTCACTGGGCCGACACCGTCGGGCTGCGCTATGACGTCGCCGACGAGGGCAGCGTCACGATGCCGGGCTACACCGGCTCTATCGGAGGAGGAACGACGTCGTGAGCCCACGCATCCTCGTGGTCGACAACTACGACAGCTTCGTGTTCAACCTGGTCCAGTACCTGGCCCAGCTCGGGGCCGAGTGCGAGGTGCGCCGCAACGACGAGATCGGCCACACCACCGGGTTCGACGGCGTGCTGCTCTCTCCCGGGCCGGGCACGCCGGAGAAGGCCGGCGGCTGCATCGAGCTCATCCACACCCTCGCCGGCACGGTACCGATCTTCGGGGTCTGTCTCGGGCTACAAGCCATCGGCGTCGCGTACGGGGCCACGGTCGACCGGGCGCCGGAGCTGCTGCACGGCAAGACCAGCCAGGTGCACCACGACGGCGCCGGCGTGCTGGCCGGGCTCAGCGACCCCTTCACCGCCACCCGCTACCACTCACTGGCCGTCGAACCGGCCACCGTGCCGGACGAGCTGGAGGTCACGGCCCGCACCGAGGGCGGCGTGATCATGGCGCTGCGTCACCGCACCCTGCGGGTCGAGGGGGTCCAGTTCCACCCGGAATCGGTGCTCACCGAGGGCGGCCACCGCATGCTGGCCAACTGGCTCACCGTCTGCGGCGACGACGGCGCCGTGCAGCGCTCCGCCGGACTGGCCCCGGTGGTTACCCATGGCCCCTCGTTCGAACTGGTCTGAGCGGTACCCGGCCGCCAGCCCGCGGTTGCAAGCAGGCTGGCCGCCGAATCTACTGGTTCAGCAGGCCGCCATCGTTGCCGTTCTCGGTGCCCTGCTCGCCGCTCTCGTTGCCGTTCTCGTTGCCGTTCTCGCCACTTTCGTTGCCGGCCTCACCGCCGGTCTCGGTGCCGCCCTCGGTACCGGTCTCGTCGCCCGTGGGCTCGTCGGTAGGCGTCTCCGTCTCGGTCTCGGTCGGCTCGTCGGTGGGCTCCGGGTCCGGCGGCGCCTCGGCGACGTAGATGATGACGGTGTCGCCCTCCTCCAGCTCGGTACCCTCGCCGGGTTCCTGCCGGAACACGTTGCCTTCCGGCTGGTCGGCCGGCTCGCGCTGCACGTCGGGCGTCAGGCTGAGGCGTTCGAGCGCGTTGATCGCGGCTTCCTCGCTCATGCCGACGAGGTTGGGCACCTCGATGGCCACCTCACCGCTGGAGATCACCAGGTTGACCGTGGTGCCGGGCGCGACGGACGCGCCGCTCTCCGGGTCGGTCGAGAGTACCTGCCCGGCCTCGGCCTCGTTGTCCACGCGCTCGACGTTGCCGGGCGTCAGGCCGGCGTCGCGGATCAGCTGCTCCGCTTCGGCCTGCGGCCGGCCGATGACGGCCGGGACGGAGACCATCTCCGGCGGTGCACCGACGACGATGGTGACCTCGGTGCCTTCGTCGAGCTGGGTGGACGGCCGCGGGTCCTGCCGGATCACGGTGCCGACCTGGGCTTCGTCGGAGACCGGCTCGGACTCGGCGACGGGCTCGAGGCCCTCCTCGGTGAGCCGGGTCTCGGCCTCCTCCTGCGTCATGCCGACCAGGTTGGGCACGGTGGCCTGCGCCGGTCCGCCGGAGTTGAAGATCAGGTAGCCGATGAGGCCGGCGATGGCCAGGACGGCGAGCGCGCCGAGTACCACGGCCCACCAGCTGAAGCCCTTGCGCTCGTCCTCGTCCTCGAGCGGCTCGTCCGGGTAGGGCGTGTCGTCGTCGAGCGGCATCGCCTCGGTACCGCCGGCCACCATGCCGGCGCCGGGCGCGATGAGCTGGGTGGCCGCCGAGGTGTCCGCAGCAGCGGCGACCGGCAGCCCGGCCGCGGCCCGCTCGAGATCCGCCCGCATGTCGTAGGCGCTCTGGTACCGGTCCAGCCGGTCCTTGGCCAGCGACTTCATGACGATGGCGTCGAGCTCCGGCGGAATGGACGGGTCGAGCGCAGACGGCGGTGTCGCGGTCTCACGAACGTGTGAGACCGCCACCGACACCAGCGACTCGCCGATGAACGGGGGCCGCCCGGTCAACAGCTCGTACAGCACACAACCACTGGCGTAGAGGTCGCTGCGTGCGTCGGCCTGCTCACCACGGGCCTGCTCCGGCGAGATGTACTGTGCGGTCCCGACGACGGCGGCGGTCTGGGTCAGCGCCATCCCGGTGTCGGCGAGCGACCGGGCGATGCCGAAGTCGGTGACCTTCACCTCACCGCCGGTGGTGATCATGATGTTGCCGGGCTTGATGTCGCGGTGGACGATGCCGGCCCGGTGGCTGTACTCGAGCGCATCGAGGGTGGAGCTGAGGATCTCGATGGAGCGCTCGGGGGTGATGCGGACGCGGTCCTGCAGCATCTCGCGCAGCGTCTGGCCCTCGACGTACTCCATGACGATGTACGGGAGGCGGTGGCCGTCGACCATGTCTTCGCCGGTGTCGTACACGGCGACGATGTTGCGGTGGTTGAGCGACGCGGCCGACTGGGCCTCGCGGCGGAACCGGGCCTGGAAGGTGGCGTCGCCGGCGTGGTCGACCCGCAGCATCTTCAACGCGACGATGCGGCCCAGCCGGGAGTCGCGGCCGCGCCGGACCTCGGCCATGCCACCACGGCCGATGACCTCGCCCAGCTCGTAGCGATCTCCGAGGAGTCGCAACTCGTTCATTGTGCGGCCCTTTCTCGTCTCAACCTCGCGCAGGCTACCGTCATCGGCATCCTCGGCGCTGCTCCTGACCGAACAGTGAGGATGGTCACGACCCCAGCACCGCCTCCATGACGTCGCGCGCGATCGGAGCGGCCAGCCGGCCGCCGCCGATGTCGTCGCGCGCCGTGTCCGGTGCCTCTTCGATGACGACGGCGACCGCGACGCGTGGCTCGTCGGCCGGCGCGAACGACGTGAACCACGCGTACGGCGGGTCCTCCTCGCGGCCAGTCTGCGCGGTACCCGTCTTGCCCGCCACCTGGATGCCGTCGATCTGGGCGTTCTCGCCGGTGCCGTTCTCGACGACGTCGACCATCATCTCGGTCAGCTGCTCTGCCGTCTCGGGCGAGACGGCGCGGGTGCGTTCCTCCGGCTCGGTCTGCGCGATCGGGCTGACGAGGTCCGGGCCACGTACCGAATGCACCAGGTACGGCTCCATGAGGACACCGCCGTTGGCGATGGCCGCGGACACCATCGCCATCTGCAACGGCGTGGCGGACACGTCGTACTGCCCGATGGACGCGTACGACGTGAGGGCCTCGTCGAGTTCGCTCGGGAACACGCTGGTGGCGGCGTTCATGTCGTCATTGGTCAGCGGCTGGGTGCCGAAGCCGAACCGTTCGGCTTGCTCGCGCAACGCGTCCTCGCCGACCTCGTTGCCCAGGTACGCGAACGCGGTGTTGCACGAGACCCGCAGCGCCTCGGTCAGCGTGGGGGTGCCGTCGGCGCAGGCTTGCTGGTTCTGGTTGCGCAGCACGTTGGTGGACAACGGCACGTCGTACTCGGCCGGGCCGGGGACCTCGGTGTCGGCGGCGAAGTCGCCGCTCTCGAGTGCGGCCGCCGCCGTGACCAGCTTGAACACCGAACCCGGTGGCAGGCGCTGGGCGAAGGCACGGTTGAGGTCCGGTTTGTCCGGGTCGGCTTCGAGTGCTTCGCGGGTCGCCTGCTGCTCCTCGATGGAGTGGCTGGCCATGGCGTTGGGGCCGTACGACGGGGTGCTGACCGCCGCCAGGATGGCGCCGGTCTCGACGTCGATGGCCACGACGGCACCCTTGTAGCCTTCGAGTCCCTCGTATGCGGCCTGCTGAGCGGCCGGGTCGATGGTCAGCCGGACGGCGCCACCTCGGGGCTCCTCGCCGGTCACGAGGTCGATGAGGCGCCGGACGAAGAGGCGGTCGTCGTCGCCGGAGAGGATGTCGTTCTGCGCCCGCTCCAGCGCCGTGCGGCCGTAGAAATAGGAGTAGTAGCCGGTCAGCGGGGCGTACATCGGGCCCTGCGGGTATTGGCGCAGGAACTGGTACTCGTCGTCGCTCGGCACCGACTGGGCGATGGGGGTGTCGTCGGCCAGCAGGATGGGGCCGCGTTCGCGGGAGTACTCGTCGAGCAGCACCCGGCGGTTCTCGGACCGCGCGTTGAGCTCGTCGGCCCAGAACGCCTGCACGTACGTGACGTTGATGAGCAGCGCCACGCACAGCAACAAGCAGCCCGCGGAGATGCGGCGGATGGGCGAGTTCACCGGATTCTCACCACCTGGGTGACCGCGGTCTCGGCGGTCGGCGAGGAGTCCGACGACGGCGGGACCGGCCGGCGGGCCGCGTCGGAGAGTCGGATGAGCAACGCCACGAGGACCCAGTTCATCACGAGTGACGACCCACCGAGCGACAGGAACGGTGTGGTCAGGCCGGTCAGCGGGATGAGCTTGGTCACGCCGCCCAGCACGATGAACACCTGCAGAAGGAACCCGGCGGCCAGGCCCGCGGCTAGCAGCTTGCCGAACGGGTCGCGCAGCAGCAGGCCGGCGCGCAGTCCGCGGGAGGCCAGCAGCGCGTACAGCAGGATGATCGCGATGAGCCCGGTCAGGCCGAGCTCCTCACCGAGCGCGGAACCGATGAAGTCGCTCTCGGAGATCGGGGTGAGTTCGGGGCGGCCCTGGCCGAGGCCGGTGCCGAGCAGTCCGCCGTAGGCCAGGCCGTACAGCGACTGTGCGATTTGCCCGGTCGGGTCGATGAACGGGTCGAGCCAGAAGTCGACCCGGTCCTGGACGTGGCTGACGACGGCGTTGGCGGCCAGTCCGCCGGCCACGATGAGCAGCAGGCCCAGGATGATCCAGGAGATGCGCTCGGTGGCCACGTAGATCATCAGCACGAAGATCCCGAACAGCAGGACCGAGGGGCCGAGGTCGTTCTGGACGACCAGGATGCCCAGGGCACCCAGCCAGACGACGAGGATGGGGCCGAGGTCGCGGGCGCGGGGCAGGTCGACGCCGAGGATGCGGCGCCCGGCCAGTGCCAGGGCGTCGCGGGTCTGCACCAGGTAGGCGGCGAACGCGATGATCAGGATGATCTTCGCGGCTTCACCCGGCTGGAACGTCATGCCGCCGATGTTGATCCAGATGCGGGCGCCGCGCACGGAGTGGCCGATGAGCGGCAGCAGTGGCAGCACCAGCAGGAGCAGTCCGGCCAGTCCGGCCAGGTACGGCAGCCGGGACAGCACCCGGTGGTCGCGGACGAAGATGAGCACCAGGACGAACAGCCCGACGCCCACGGCCATCCACGTCAGTTGGACCGTGGCGTGGGTGGTGTCCTTGGCGAGGTCGATCCGGTGGATCATGGCCAGGCCCAGCCCGCACAGCGTCACCACGATGGGCAGGATCACCGGGTCGGCGTACGGCGCCCGGATCCGGATGACGACGTGCGCGATGCCGGTGGCCACCGCCAGACCACCCAGGTAGGCCAGGGCGTTCGGTGGGACCCGGCCGAGCGCGCCGAGGTCGACGTTGATGTAGGCGAACGTCGCGATGCCGATGGCGAAGACGAGCAGGATCAGCTCGGTACCCCGGCCACGACGGGGAACGATGGATTCGGCCGCCGGCGGTTCGAGGCGGGCGCGGGCACGGTCGAGAGTCATGAGGATGCACCTGCACAGAGCAGCCCCGGGTAGCCGACCTCGTTGCCGAGCCAGCCGTCCTGCTCGTCGTTCGGCTGATCTGGGTTCTCGTCCTCAGCGCCCGGCGCGGGCGTGGTCGTCGTGGCCGCGGCGGGGGTGGTCTGGCTCGGCGTCGGCGTCGGCGTCGGCGTCGGAGTGGGAGCGGGCGTGCCCAGCCGCTGGTGGGCACGGCAGGCATTGAGGCGGAGCCCGGCCACGACGCGCTGGGCGTCGTCGAGGTCGTCCGCGGTGATGGTGCCCTGGACCTGCTCGCGGTAGATCTCAGGCAGCGCCTCCACCGGCAGGCCGCCGGGGATGTCGTACAGCTCCGACAGCCGGATCGGGCCGATCTCCTGGCTGACGCCCTGGTAGATGGCGACCTGGCCGGAGCTGTCGGCGACGTAGTACTGGTCGCGGATCCAGCCGTTGGCGAGGTTGAGCCCGGCCCAGCCGAGCAGGCCGACCACCACGACCACGACCAGGGCGCGACCCCAGCGGAAACCCCGCGGCGGCTGCGGCGCGTACCGCATGGCTTCGAGGTCCTCGGGAGTCGGCTTCTCCTCGGCACCGAGGAATCCGCGCAGAGCCGCGCCGGGCCGGCGCCGGTGCGGCCGCTCCGGCGGCGCCGGGGCGTCACTGGCGGCGGCTCCCACCAGGTACGCCTCGGCGGTGTCGTCGGGCTGCCGCGGCGTATCGGTCTCGAGCACGTCGGCGAGCACGAGCGTGACGTTGTCGGGAGCGCCGCCGGCCAGGGCAAGCCGGATGAGCTCGTCGGCGGCCTCGTCCAGCTGCGCATGCGAGCCGAGGGTCTCCTCCAGGGTGGCGTCGGACACCACGCCGGTGAGGCCGTCGCTGCAGACCAGCAGACGGTCGCCGGGCTGCACGTCGAGCATCTCCAGATCGGGCTCGACCTCGCCCTGGCCCTGCAGCGCCTTGAGGATCAGCGAGCGCGCCGGGTGGACACCGGCCTCCTCGAGTGTGATGCGGCCCTCGTCGACGAGTGACTGGACGAACGTGTGGTCGTGGGTGAGCTGGCGGATGGAGCCGTCGCGGAGCAGATAGGCGCGGGAGTCACCGATGTGGCCCAGACCCAGCGCCTTGCCGGTCCACATGATGGCGGTGACCGTGGTGCCCATGCCTTCGCGGCTGGAGTCGTCGACGATGAGCTGCCGGATACGGGCGTTGGCGGCCTCGATGGCGACGGTCAGGGCCTCGAGCGGGTCGGTGTCGCTGGGGTCGTGCTCGGCCAGGACGAGTTCGTCGATGGCGGCCTGGCTGGCGACTTCGCCGGCCGCGTGCCCGCCCATGCCGTCGGCGACGGCCAGGAGGTAAGGGCCGGCATAGCCGGAGTCCTCGTTGCCCTCCCGGACCAGACCGACGTCTGAGCGCGCGACGTAGCGCAGCGTCAACGGCATCGGGTCCTACTTCCGCAGCTCGACGACGGTCTTGCCGAGGCGGAACCTGCTCCTGGCGGTGACCGGCGTGCTGCGGGTGAGTCGCTGGTTGCCGACGTAGGTGCCGTTGGTCGAGCCGAGATCCTCGACGTACCACTGGTTCTCGTGGAACCGCAGGCGGGCGTGCTGCGTGGAGACGTACTCGTCCGCCAGCGGTACCGTGCAGTCGGCGCCGCGCCCGAAGGTGACCGGCTGGCCGTCGAGCGCGGCGCCACGACCGGTGTCGGGGCCTTCGACGATGACCGCTTTGGTGGGTGTGCCCTTGCCGGCTCGCGGCTGGCGGGTCTGCCGGGCGGCTTCGCGGGCTTCCTTGCCCGGCTTGGGTTGCTTCGGTGGCCGCACGCCGAACAGGTCGGCCCGCATGGCCGACGTGACGGACAGGATCAGCAGCCACAGGACGGCGAGGAAGCCGAGCTTGATGACCGTGAGCGTCAGCTCCGACACCCGTTCACCTCCCGGGAGTGCGCCGACGGACGTCGACGACGGTGGAGCCGAGAACGATGCGCGAGCCGTCGTTGAGGGGCGCCTGCCCGATCCGGGCGCCGTCGACGGTCGTGCCGTTGGTGGAGCCGAGGTCGACGGCGACGACCTGGGGCTGTGTGCCCTGCTGGTACACCCGGACCTCGAGGTGCCGCCGGGAGACGCCGGGGTCGTCGATGCGCAGGTCGCATTCGCTGCCGCGGCCGAGCACCACACCCGGTGCGACGACCGGGTGCTGGGTGCCGTTGATGATGAGGAACGCCGCGGCCTGCCGCTCCGTCGTGGGGGAAGGCGCGAACGACGAGCCGCGGTCGACCCCCGCGCGAACCGCGCTGCGGATGCGGAAGGCGCCGGTGCCGAGGTCTTCGTGCCGCTCGAACCCCACACCGACCGGGCCGGTGAAGGCGTAGTGCTGCAGATCCGCGTGCTCGCGAGCCAACTCGACCAGCTCGGTGGCGAGGGTGCCGAGGTACGCGGACAGGCGATCGTGGTCGCTGGGGCCCAGCTCGACGACGAAGTCGTTCGGGACGAGCGAGCGGTCGCGGCTGACGATCTGCGCGTTGTTGTCGAGTTCGCGCTGGATGGCAGCCGCGATCTCGACGGGCTGGACCTCGGACCGGAAAGCCCGGGTGAACGCGCCCTGAACGAGGTTCTCGAGCCGGCGCTCGAAGCGTTGCAGAACCCCCACGGATACCTCCCTCCACGTGTCAGCCTGGTGCCGCCCTGGCAGTGTCCCTGATCGTAACTGTGAGCAGCACGACGGTGCGGTTCCGCCCAGGAACGCTGGCCGTATTGATACAGCGGAACAACCGATGTGACGACTGTTGGCGGCTCCCGGGTTCCGGCGCCTCGGCGTGTGCTCGCGCCCATGGTGTCATTTCAACCCTACGTCTGTGGAATCGCGCACCCTCGAGGGCGTGTTAACCTTGGTGCCGCAGCACCGGCCCGCAGGGTTTCGGTGTCCGCGCGCGGGTGGCGGAATAGGCAGACGCGCACGGTTCAGGTCCGTGTGTCCGAAAGGACGTGGGGGTTCAACTCCCCCCTCGCGCACCACATGAAACTCCCGGTCAGGTTCGCCTGACCGGGAGTTCTCCGTGGTACGGCCCAGGAGTCCCGGCACGGGGTGGGTCGCGGCGAGACTCCATGGCTCAGCTGCTGCACCGGGTTTGGCCGCCCGCACGGGCGTGTGCCGACATCGGCGTCGCCGTGATCGGCAGCCAGCGGATGCCGCATTCGGTTTGATGATGCGGTCCTGTGTGCGTGGACAGGTGATCGGGACACAGGGTCGGTTCGGAGCCGCCGCTGCAGGTCTGAGCGCACTGCCGCCAGCAAACCTGCACCCCGCTGCACACCGTCCCGGTGCCCCGCCAGCGGCACAGCCGGGGAGCCACGAGTTTCTACAGAGTTTCTAGGCGAACTGTGCACTCATCCATGCTAGAAACTAGTTGTGAAACTCGACTCCCTGACGGAGCTACTACAGCGCGTTCTGGATGGCGCTCCAGCTGGATCGCTGGAGTCAGAGACCTTGGATTTCAAGAGGGACCCACACACGGTCACTGGGCATGCCGCACCAAAGAACCCGCGAGCTCGGCTCGTCGAAGAACTGGTCGACGCGGTGGTCTGTTTCTCTAACGGGGTCGGCGGGCGAATCGTGCTCGGCGTCGACGACAAGGCGTCGGGTGTCGACGCACTTACCGGCACCGCCGAGGATCCTCAGTTCCTGAGGCAGCGCATCTACGGCAACACGCGCCCCCAGTTGACCCTCGCCATCGACGAAGTTGAGTTCCGTGGGGTTCGTCTGCTGATCATCACCGTCCCTGAGGGTCTGGATCTGGTGACGGACACCAAAGGGAAGGCTTTGCGGAGGGACGGCACCTCGTGCCACCCAATCAGCGAGGATGCTCGCCGAGCTCTTGCTCATGAACGTCGGAACCCGGATCTCACCGCACGGCCATCGGAACGTGCATGGCGAGACGTGCAGCCGAGTGCATTGAACCAGGCACGGTACCTGCTGGCGCAGCTCGTGGACCTGCGCGCACAGATGGCCGAGCTGGACGACCTGAGTATGCTGCGGGCACTGAACGTCGTGGACCGTGACGATCGTCTGCTGGTTGCTGGAGAGATCCTGTTCTGCACGCCCGGCTATGACGTACTGGATCTCCTCGTCCGCGGCGCATCCGGCGGCGAGCCGTCTGTCCGTCGTCTACGAGAACCGCTGGTTGTGTTGTTGCCCCATGCTCTCGATCTCATACGATCGAGCATCGACCCCGAGGTCGCTCATGTTGCGCTTCTCTCTGGGCAGGAGGTGGCGCTACCGGACTTTTCCCCGATCGCCGTTGACGAAGCTGTCACTAATGCACTCGTTCACCGCGACTACTCGCTACAGGAACGTGTGGTCATCGACCAATCTCCCAACGTCCTTCGAATTTGGTCGCCAGGCGGATTGCCCTACGGTGTCGCCCAGGACAGGCTCCTCAGCACCGTCTCCACGCCACGCAATCCCGTGCTGATGGGTGCGCTGCAGCAGCTGGGACTCGCCGAGCGTGCCTCGCGCGGAATTGATCGAATGTTCAGGGAACAGGTCCGCGTTGGCCAGCAGGTACCTGGCATTCGCGTCGACGACTTCTCAGTAGAGGTCTACTTCAGCAGTGGCGCGCCAAACCGCGCGTTCGCAAGTTACGTCGCTTCGCTTCCATCGACGCTCAGGGACAACGTTGACGCATTACTGACCTTGGCCCATCTGTGCCAGCATCCGACCGTCAACGTCGCCATGGCCGCGACGTTGTTGCAGGTCAGTGAAGACGAGGCGCGTCATCGAGTGGAATCACTCGCCGCGGGACCACATGCACTTGTCGAGCGGGACGGAGATTCCCGGAGAGGAATCCGCTGGCGCTTACGGCCCGCTGTCGCGACGGCGCTCGGGACCGCGGTGCAGCACCGTACGCGAGCGGACGCGGCCAGACCGCGTGTGGAGGCGCATCTGGCTGAGTACGGCTGGATCACGAACAAGACCATCCGCAACATGTTCGATCTCGACGTTCAACAGGCCACGCAGATGCTCAACGACTTGCGTGCCGCCAACGTCGTCGTGAAGGATCCCGACGGTCCACAACGGGGGCCATCGATCAGATGGCTCCCCACAACGCAAGAGCAGAGGGATGCTGCTCGCAGAAGAAGGGGCGGCGAGTGAAGAAGGTCGTTGTCATCGGGGCCAGCGGGGTCATCGGATCCGCCGTCGCCGATGCGCTGGCGCAGCGGCACGAGGTGGTCCGGGCCTCTCGCCGGGGGCCGGTCCAGGTCGACGTCAGCCGGCCGGAGTCGGTGGCGGAGCTGTTCGAGACCGTGCGTGATGTCGACGCGGTCGTGTGTTGCGCGGCGAACGCGCCGACGGCCGACCTCGTGACCGCCGGCGACGACGAGTTCACTGCGGGGTTGCCGGGCAAGCTGCTCGGCCAGGTCCGGCTGGTCCGCACCGCCGTGCACCATCTGAACGACGGCGGGTCCGTCACCCTCACCGGCGGGACGTTCGTGGAGCCGCTGCCGGGTGGTGCGTTCGGTGCCCTGGTGAACGCGGGGCTCGCGGCGTTCGTGGAGGCAGCGGCGCCAGAGCTGCCGCGAGATCTACGGCTCAACCTGGTGGCGCCGGGCTGGGTGCGGGAGTCGCTGGAGACGTTCGGCTGGGACCCGGAGAAGGGGCTGCCGGCCCGGGAGGTCGCGCGGGCGTACGTCGCGGCGGTGGAGGGCTCGGCGCGCGGCCAGGTGGTGGCTGTCACGGCCTGAGCCAGGTGGCGCCGGACGTATGGGCGACGACGCGTCAGTGCCGTTCCCAGCCCGGCCCGCCGACGGCGGCGCGACGTCGCGTACCAGGTCACGGGCGGCTTCGATGGTCCGGATCAACTCGTCGGCCGTCACGCCCGGCGCGGCCAGCAGGCGCTGCGCCCGTTCGGCGAAACCGGGCGGCGCGGAGGGCAGCGTGCCGGCTGCTTCGACGGCGCCCTTCTCGTTGATCAGCCAGCGCCGGTCATGACCGTGCAGGGCGTGCGCGCAGACCCCGACAGCGCGGAACAGGCAGCCGGCGACGTACGCGGCGTCGGCCCGCTGTGCGGCCTTCGCGGCGATCTCGACCGAGAACGTCGCCTCCCACAATCCCCGGCACAACGCCTCCCGCAACGGCTCCGGGTACGTCCGGGCGCGACGGCCTGGGCCGCCAGTTCGCCGCTGGGGTCGGCCAGCAGGACGGCCAGCGCGAGCTCGCCCGCATAGGCGAAGTCGGGGACGCCGAGGGGGTGGCCGGCCTGCTGGTGGAAGGCGTACTCGCCGCGTTCGGCGCTCGCGATCGACGCGGCCACCCGGTCGGCATCGCGGTACAGCCAGTCGACGGCCACGCCGTCCACGGTCAACCAGCCGCCGCCGTCGACCCACGGGCCCCACTCGCCCGGTTCGGTGACGCGTGTCCCGGGACCGCCGAAGCGGCGCGCCAGATCGCCCACAGCGCTGGTGTCCAGGCGGCCGCGGTAATAGAGGCCGAGGTCGTAGTCGGAGTCGGGCCGATGGGTGCCGCGGGCCCGGCTCCCGCCGAGTGCGACCCCGACGACACCGTCCACGTCGCACAGGACGCGCGCCATCGCCGCCACCTGCTCTTCCACCGTCACCTTCCTGTGTGGGCGGGGACCCGGGCACGGTGCTCGGTGACGACCCGCCCGGCCGCGAGCAGTCCGGCCAGGGCGACGGCGGTGCTCGCGGCCAGCATGGCGGCGAACGTCACCGGGCCCGGCGACGGCGCGGCGTACGCGACCGCCGTGCCACCGGCCGCGAACGCCGTCGCCGTACTCAACGACCCCGCCAGGTGTCCCGCGCTGACGTTGCGGCCCTGGTTGGTCCGGTCGGATTGGTCGAGGATCAACAGGGACAGTATCGGCGAGGTGAGTCCCATCCCGATGCCCGCCACGGCCCAGCCGGCCAACCCGGCAACGGGCGGTACCGCCGGCCAGGCCAGCAGTGTCGTGACGGCGATGCCCGTGGTCATGGCCGCCAGCCCGGCTCGCAGCACGGTGACCCGCGAGTACCGGTGGTCGCGGCCCTGGAGCCAGGAGCCGAACGCCCACGCCACACCGGTGATGGAGAGGCTGGTGCCGGCGGTGGACGGCCTGAAGTCGTGCAGCAGGGTGAGCAGCAACGGCAGCCAGGAGCCGGCACCGGCGAACGCGGCGGCCGCGAAGCCTCGCTCGGCGACCACGGTCGGCAATCCGCGGCGCAGCCGGAACGTGCCGGCCGGGAGCAGCCGCCGGGCCGCGACGAGCACGCCGGCCGCCCCGACGGCGACGGCGATCCCGCCGGTCAGGGGGTGGTCCTCGAGATGCTCGCCGGCCACGGTGAGCCCGAAGACGGCGACGGCGGCGGTGGCCGCCCACGGCACGAGAGCGCGCGGCGGCGTGGCCCGCGCGGACCCGTCACCAGGGTCGACGGCATCCCCGGGCGCGGCCCGCACCGAACGGATGGCGGGCTGGATCAGCAGCCAGGTGGGAATCAGGATGACCAGAGCGCCGAGGAACACCCAGCGCCAGCCGACCTGTTCGGTGACCAGCCCCGTCAGGAACGGGCCGACCACCGAGGGCAGCACCCAGGCGGCCGCGAACAGTGAGAACATCCGCGGCCGCAGCCCGACCGGCAGGGCTCGCGCCACCAGCACCATGACCCCGACGTCGATGAGCCCTTCGGCCAGCCCGCTGAGCAGCCGTCCCCCGATCACCTGAGGCATGCCGGCCGCACTCCCGACGAGCAGCTGCGCTACGGCGAAGGTGACCACTCCCGCCCGCAGCGGCGCCACCGGCCCGGACCGGTCGGCCCATCCGCCGGCGATCGCGAGGGAGACAACGTAGCTCGCCACGGGTGCGGCGTTGGCCAGGCCGAAGCTGCCGAGCGCGTCGAACTCGGCCACGAGCGTGGGCAGCGCGGTGCCGACGGCGCGGTTCTCGAAGGCACCCAGGGTCACGAGCGCGACCGCGCCGAGGGCGAGCGGCAGGTGGGCCCGGCTGAACAGCGACGGGGGGTCGGCCACCCGCTGGCTCGTGGTCATGCGGGCGATGATTCAACCTCGACCTGAGTTGAGGTCAACCCGGTGCGTTACCCGGGAGGCCGATCAGCCGCCCGAGGGTGGTGGTCGCGTGATCGAACAGGGCGGTGCGGTCGGTGATGACGTTGTTGAACTGGCCGAAGATCTCGAAGCTCAGCAGCCCGAAGAGCCCGGTCCAGGCGGCGATGGCGCGGGCGACCAGGTCGTCGGGCAGACCGGGCATGAGCGTGCGCACCTCGTCGGCGTCGGAGCTGAAGGACGGTGGCGGCGCCGGGAACCCGTCCGGCGGGGAGAGCGCACCGGCCGCGCACGCCGAGGAGAGGATGCGCCCGAAGACGGCGGTGTCGCGTACGGCCGGCCCGACGGTGTCCTGCGGCGCTTGGTATCCGGGCACCGGTGACCCGTAGAGCAGCGCGTATTCGTGCGGGTGTGACAGTGCCCAGGTGCGGACGGCGTGGCATACGGCGCGCCAGCGGCCGGCGTAGTCGGTCTCGGCGCAGCCGGCGTCCGCCTGCTCGACGGCGTCGCCGAGAGCGTTGTAAGCGTCGATGATCAGTGCGGTCAGGAGGTCGTCGCGGCTCGGGAAGTAGCGATAGATGGCCGACGAGACCATGCCCATTTCGCGGGCGATGGCCCGCAGGGACAGTCCGGCGGCTCCTTCGGTGCCGAGCTGGCGGCGGCCGATCTCGGTGATCTCCCTGGTCAGCTCTGCACGGGCACGTTCGCGTGCGGTCCGGCTGGCACTCATGAAGCAGACCATATCAGAGCGCTGCATCAAAAGGAGAGCGCCGCTCTTGACAGCATCGCTCCAAACAGAGAGCATTGCTCTCGAACGGAAGCACCTGTTCCATTTCGCGGCTGCGATACACGCAACCTCGCGAACCAGCGACCCAGAGCGGAGCAATCACATGAGCAAGCACGTCATCGTCGGAGCCGGCCAGATCGGCGCCCTGCTGGCCACACTGTTGTCGGACGACGGGCAGGACGTCGTGGTGGTGAGCCGGTCCGGCTCCGGCCCGGACGGCGTGACTAACGTGTCCGCGGACGCGAGCGACCGGGACCGGCTGACCGAGATCACCCGCGGGGCCGACGTCATCTACAACTGCGTCAACCCCCAGTACCACCGCTGGACGCAGGACTGGCCGCCGATCGCCCGGTCCCTGCTCGGCGCGGCCGAGGCGAACGGCGCTGTGCTGACCATCCTCGGCAACCTCTACGTCTATGGTCCGGTCGACGGCCCCATGACGGAGGATCTGCCGCTGGCGAGCACCGGCGTCAAGGGCCAGGTGCGCACCACCATGTGGAACGACGCGCTGACCGCTCACCGCGCCGGCCGGGTCCGGGTGACGGAGCTGCGCGGCTCGGACTACTTCGGTCCCGGGGTGCTCTCCCAGGGTCACATCGGTGAGCGGTTCGTCCCGGCCCTGCTGGCGGGCAAGCCGGCCACCTACCTGTTCGACCCTGATGTGGTGCGCAGCTGGACCTATGTCGGCGACGTCGCCCGCGCGCTGGCCGTCGCCGGCCGGGACGAGCGGGCGTGGGGCCGGGCCTGGCACGTGCCCACGGACGCGCCGCTGACCGCCCGCCAGCTCGCCGATCGGCTCACCCGGGTGGCGGGCGCGCCGCGGTCCAAGGTCCGGCAGGTCCCGCGGCTGTTCACCGAGGCGATGGCGCTGGGTTCGCCGACGATGCGCGAGATCCGGGAGCTGCGCTACCAGTTCGACCGGCCGTTCGTGCTGGACTCGTCGGACTTCCAGGAGACGTTCGGCGAGCGGCCCACCCCCATCGACGAAGCCCTGGCCGAAACCGTCCGCTGGTGGCGTTCGCGCTGATCACGGCGGCGAGGGCAACTCCCGGTACGGCAGCCCACGCAACAGCAACGCCAGCCTGGCCGTGGACTCCAACTCCTCGGCCAGGTCGGCGGCGAGGTCGATGTCGGACGCCGCGACCACGCTGCCGTGGTTGGCCATCAGCACCGCGTGGTGCTCGGTCATCAGTTCGGCGACGCCGGTGGCGAGGGCTTCGCTGCCGGGGCGGGCGTACGGCGCCACCGGCAGCGCGCCGAGCCGGGTGACCTGGTACGGCGTCAGGACAGGCAGCGGCGGTTCGGTGTCGAGGCAGGCCACCGCCACCGCGTGCACCGAGTGCAGGTGCACGATGGCCCGTGCCTCGGGCCGCGCCCGGTACGCCGCCAGGTGCAGGGGGAACTCCTTGGACGGCCGGTTGGCCGACAGCGCGGTGCCATCCGTGGCCAGCACGGCAAGGTCGTCCTCGGTGACCCTGCCCAGCGCGCTCCCGGTCGGTGTGACGAAGACCTGCTCGCCCACGCGGACACTGGCGTTGCCCGACCCGCCGGGAGACAGACCGAGCGCGGCCAGCCGGCGGCAGGCCAGGACCAGCTGTTCGGCCTGGGTCACGGTGCCACCTCCCAGGCGGTGGTGAACAGATCGGCGGGCCCGAAGTTGCCGGACTTCAGCAGCAGCGCGAGCCGCATCGGACCGGCGCTCACGGTCCACGGCACACCTGGCGCCACCTGGTCGCCGATGACGACCTGGCGTACGCCCAGAGCCCGGGTCACCGCGCCGGAGGTCTCACCGCCGGCGACGATCAGCCGCCGCACCCCGGCCTCGACGACCGCTCGCGCCACGTCGGCGAGGGCGTCCTCGGCCAGCCGCGCGGAGCGGTCGCGCCCGTGCCGTTCCTGCACCCGGCGCAGCTCCTGCGGGTCGAGGCTGGTGGTGACCAGCACCGGACTGCCGTCGGCGGAGCGCAGCGCGGTGAGCGCCGCGGCGATGGCGGCGGACACCGTCCGGGCGGGGTCGGCCGCGAGGTCGTCGACCCCGATCCGTACCACCGGCCCACCGAACGCGGCGATCTGCTCGCGGGTGCGCCGCGAGCAGCTACCGGCGAGCACCACCCGCCCGCCGCCGCTGTCCACGTCCGGTAGCGGCGAGGGACCGGAACCCGGCGCCCGTCCGGCCAGCGTCGCGTACCGGCGAGCCAGCCCGGCTGCCAGTCCGGAGGCGCCACCGAGCAGCTCGTCGCCCTCGAACAGCGTCGTGGCGTGCAGATCGAGGTCGGCGTCGGTGATGGCGTCCAGGAGTACGTGCCCGCCGGCGGCGGCAGCCACCTGACGGCGCACCGAGGCGGGCGCGTCGGCGCGGCCACCGAACGTCGGCCACGGCACCACCGCGACCGGCCGCGGAGTCTGGGCGCCCAGGACCCGCGCCAGGTCGGGGTCGGTCATCGGGGTCAGCGGATGGTCGCGCAGCGGCGACTCCGACAGCAGCCGCCCGTCCACGAAGAGGTGCCCCTGGTAGACGGTGCGCCCGACGGCAGGAGTGGCGGGCGTGCCCACGGACGACCCCGTGCCGGTCAGGTCGGCAAGCGCGTCGGCGACCGGCCCGATGGTGCCGTCCTTCGTGGAGTCGAAGGTCGAGCAGTACTTCTGGTACAGCCGCTGTGCGCCGTGGTCGAGAAGCCATTGCCCGGCGGCGACGGACCAGGCGACGGCGTCGTCGGCCGGTGCGGTCCGCGAGGCCAGCGCGACGACGGCGCACTCGGCGCCGGGTGCCGGTTCGTCACCGGGCTGCGGCGGCCCGAGCAGGACGGTGGCCGGCAGTCCGGCCGCCGTCACGACGCCGGCGAGGTCGCAGGCGCCGGTGACGTCGTCGGCGATCACACCCAACCAGGTCATTGCGGCTCACCCGCCGGCTCCACCGACGTCGCCGCGGCGGGTCCGCGGGTCGGCTTGACCCCGGCCAGGACCACCCGCACGCCCGCCGCCCGGATGGCGGACGCCGTCACCGCCGGGGCGGATTCGTCGGTGACCAGCACGGCGACGGACTCCAGCCCGGCGAACCGGATGGGTGCGTGCGCACGCAGTTTCGACCCGTCGGTGGCGACGATGACGGAGCGGGCGGCACCCGCGATGGCCTGCTTGGTCTCCGCGTCGTACAGATCACTGCAGTACACACCGTCGGGGCCGACGGCGGTGGCCGAGAGCACGGCGACGTCGACGACGATGTCCTGCAGTGCCGTGCGTACGGCCGGGCCGCCGAACGACCGCGTGACGGGGTGGAAGATGCCCCCCAGGCCGATCAGCCGCAGGTCCGTGCGGGCGGCGCAGCTGGCGATGACCGGGACCGAGTGGGTGACGACCGTGAGGTCGGGCGGGAGCACTTCCGCCAGCCGGGCCACGGTCGTGCCGGAGTCGAGGGCCACCGTGGCGCCCGGTTCGAGCAACGCCGCGGTGGCGCCGGCGACGGCCCGCTTCTGTCCGGCGCTGTGGTCGCTGCGCTGCTCGAACGGCACGCCGGCGCCGTCGGGCAGCCGGGCGCCGCCGGTCACCCGGACGGCGTACCCGTCGTCGGCGAGCTGGTGGAGGTCGCGCCGGATGGTCATCTCCGAGACGCCGAGGTCGGCCGCGGCATGGCCCGCCGAGACGTATCCGGACGCGCGCAGCCGTTTCAGCAGCTCATCGCGCCGCCGCGGCGCGTCGGTGTAACGCACCCGCTCAGCAAAGTCGATCGCCGACTTTTCTGTCAAGTATCGAACACTTCTTGACGAGTTTGTTCGACTTCTCACAAACTACGGTCATGACACGTGTCCCCACCCTCGATGCGCTGGCCCGCCCCGGCGGCGGCCTCGCGATGGTCGCGATGGATCAGCGCGAGAGCCTGCGCACCATGTTCGACCAGGCCGGAGCCGGGCGGCCGGAAACCAGTGAGCTGATCGACTTCAAGCTCGAGGTGGCTCGTCGCCTCGGTCCGTTCGCCTCGGGCTTCCTGATCGACCGGGAGCTGGGCTTCGAGGACGTGCGCCGCGACCGGCTGCTTCCGGAAACGTGTGGGCTGATCCTGGCCGTCGACGCGCTGGAGCAGCAGATGGGCGGGCCGGTCGAGGAGACCGCGCTCGACCCGGCGTTCCTGGCCGACGGCAGTGACCTCGACGGCGTCGCGGCGGTGAAGCTCCTGGTGATCTGGCGCCGGGACCAGCGGCGCGAGCAGCGGGTGGAGCTCGCTCGCGACTTCATCGAGGCGGCCCGCGCCCGGGGCGTTCTGTCCGTGCTGGAGCCGGTGGTCCGGCCGACGGCGGCGGAGCAGGACGGCGGCGGCTGGGACCTGAATGCCGCCATCCGCGAGGCGGCCGAGGAACTGTCGATCCTGGGGCCGAGCCTGTACAAGGCGCAGGTTCCCAGCGCTGGTGAGGGCGAGCCGGCCGAACTCGAGGACGCGTGCCGTGAACTCGACGACGCGATCACCGGCCCGTGGGTGGTGCTCTCGCAGGGTGTCCGGCAGGACCGGTTCCCGGCCGCGGTCGAGGCTGCGTGCCGCGCGGGTGCGTCCGGGTTCCTGGCCGGCCGGGCGCTGTGGAGCGATGTGGTCGGCCAGCCGCGCACGGGACTGGCCGAACGGTCGGTGCCCCGGCTGGAACGGCTGGTGTCCATCGTCGACGAGCACGCCAGGCCGTGGTGGGGCGAGCCGGCCCCAGCGGCGCGGCAGGGCGACGGAGCGAACGGATGACCCGCGTCGGCCTCGTGCACACCGTCCCGTCGCTCGGCCCGGTCTTTCACGACCTGGTGTCCGAGGCGGCCGGTGACCGCGACATCGAGCCCATCCACGTCACCGATCCCTGGCTGCTGCGCACGGCGCTGTCGGCCGGTGTCACGCCCGACGTGGTCGACCGGCTGGCCGCGCACGTGGCGTACCTGCGCGAGCGTGGGGCCGCCGGCGTGCTGGTGACGTGCTCGTCGCTGGGAGAGGCCAGCGAGCAGGTGCTCGACCGGCTCGGCGATGACGTCCCGGTGGTGCGCGTCGACCAGGGCATGGCCGACCGCGCCGTCGAACTTGCCGGCGACGGCGGCAGAGTGGCCGTTCTCGCGACGGCCGGCTCGACGGTCGGGCCGACGCGGCGGCTGGTACAGCGCAGCGCGGAGGCGGCCGGCATCGAGGTCACGGTCGAGGTCGAGCTGCTGGAGGAGGCCGCGCACGCTCGGGACGGCGGCGACGGCAGCCGTCACGACGCGCTGGTGGCCGAGGCGGTCGGCCGATGGGCGCGGCCGGAGCGGTCCGACGTCGTGGTGCTGGCTCAGGCATCCATGGCCGCCGCGGCGAGGTCTGCCGCCGGCGCCGCCGCAGTGCCGGTGCTGAGCTCGCCGGAGCTGGCCGCACGCCGTCTCGTCGACGTCACCACACCGCCATGAGAACCCCTGTTTCCATTTCGTTAATCCGAACCCGTTGACGGGACCCAGCCGTGTGGGTACGTTCTCACATGGCAACGATGCCACATTGGTGACGAGCCGATTCCGGCTCGATCGCTGGCGCGGCGCTGGTCGCCCGGCCTTTGGGTACGGGCGGACCGAATTGGACATCGCGACGCTCCCGCCTGGACGTCGCCCGACGTTGCAGGCGTCGCCTTCCTGACGCCTCCCCATAGATGGAGGACAGTCCATGAGACCAGCAGCTGTTCGATGGTCCGTCGTGGCGCTGACGGCCGGCATGGTGCTGGCTGGTTGCGCCCAGGGCACCAGTGACGACGATTCGGACGACGAGTCCGGTGGCGCCGTCTTCGATCCCGAAGCCGAGCTGAGCGGCGAGCTGAACGTCATGGGGTTCGGCGCCACCGACGAGATCGGGCAGACCCGGATCGACCTGGCCGGTGAGGCGATCGCGCCGGCCGAGATCAGCCTCATCGAGGGCGACCTGGACATCCAGCAGTTCCTGTCCGCCATCGCCAGCGGTGAGCCGCCGGAACTGGTCTACGCCAACCGCGACCAGATCGGCACCTTCGCCTCGCGCGGCGCCATCATGCCGCTGGACGAGTGCATCGAGGGCGAGGGCATCGACACGTCGATGTACCTCGAGCCGGCGCTGGAGCAGGTGACCTTCGACGGCCAGACCTACGGCATCCCGGAGTTCAACTCGGTCCAGATCACGCAGGCGAACGCCGACCTGCTGGCCGCCGCCGGGCTGACGATCGAGGACGTCAACGGCTCCGACTGGGATGCCGTCAGCGCCGCCAACCAGGCGATGTACCAAGGCAGCGGCAACAGCCTGTCGGTCATCGGCTACGACAGCAAGCTGCCGGAGTTCCTGCCCCTGTGGGCCAAGGCCAACGGCGCCGACCTGCTCTCCGAGGACGGCCGGACCGCTCAGCTCGACGACCCCGCCGTGCTCGAGGCGCTGGAGTGGGCCGTCAGCATCTACGACGCGCAGGGCGGCTTCGGCGTGGTGAAGGCGTACCGCGACTCCGCCGACTTCTTCGGCGCGGGCAACCAGTTCGCCACCAACGTGCTGGGCGCGATGCCGATGGAGCAGTGGTACGTCAACGTGCTCAACGACGTGTCGCCGGACGCGCCGATGGCGTTCGACACCGTCCGCGACCTGGAGGGTGAGCCGCTCGCCTACGCGTCGGGCTCGGCGTGGGCCATCCCGGACGGCAGCGCCAACCCGGAGGCCGCCTGCCGGTTCATCAAGACCATGACGGAGACGGAGAGCTGGATCGCGGCCGCCCAGGCCCGCGTCGACCTGCGCGAGGCCGAGGGCAAGCCGTTCACCGGCCTGCTCACCGGCAACGCCGAGGCGGACGCGGCCATCCAGGAGCAGTTCGTCCAGCCCATCGGCGACCCGAAGTGGGACGCCGCCGTCGAGGCCACCTACGAGGCCAACGAGCACACGTTCACCCTGCCGGCCAACCCGGCCGACGCGGAGTTCAAGACCGCGTGGCAGGACGCCGTGAACCGGGTTCTCAACGGTCAGCAGGAGCCCGCGGACGCCCTGGCGCAGGCACAGGAGGAAGCTCAGGCGGCTCTCGACGAGGCGTGGGCGACCTGGGACGAGGAAGAGGGCTGACGCCTTGGCCTCCACGCAGGTCCACGCGCCCGGGTCGCTCGGTGATGACCGAGCGGCCCGGGCGCGCCGCATCAGCCGCCGGCGGGAGATGAGGGCGGCACTGCTGTTCATCAGCCCGTGGATCATCGGCTTCCTGGTCTTCACGGCGTGGCCGATCATCTACAGCGGCTACCTGTCGCTGACCGACTACGACGTGATCAACAGCCCGAACTTCGTGGGCCTCGAGAACTACGAAGAGCTGTTCCGCGACCCCAAGGTCAGGCTGTCGCTGTGGAACACGTTCTTCTTCACGGTCATCCAGGTGCCGGTCTACGTCATCGTCTCGCTGGGCCTGGCACTGCTGCTGGACAAGGCCGGGCGTGCGTCGGGGTTCTTCCGCACGGCCTTCTTCCTGCCGAAGATGACGCCGCCGGTGGCCGTCGGCATCCTGCTCCTGCTGCTGTTCAACGGGCAGAGCGGCCTGATCAACGGCGTGCTGGGTTGGTTCGGTATCGACGGCCCGGCCTGGACCACCGACCCGAACTGGGTCAAGCCCGGCCTGATCCTGATGAGCCTCTGGTCGGTCGGCTCGTCGGTGATCATCCTGCTGGCCGCGCTGCGAAACGTGCCGCAGGAGCTGTACGACTCCGCCCGCGTCGACGGCGCCAACTGGTGGCAGCAGACCCGGAAGATCACCGTCCCCATGATCAGCGGGGCGCTGTTCTTCATCTTCATCGTCAACACCATCGCCGGGTTCCAGACGTTCACCGAGGCCTACACGGCGTTCTTCGGGTCCGGCAACACGACCTACAGCAACGACGCGGCGCTGTTCTACGTGATCTACCTGTTCCGCGAGGCGTTCGAGTTCCTGCACATGGGTTACGCCTCGGCGTTGGCCTGGCTGCTGTTCGTGATCATCATGATCTTCACCGCGATCCAGATCAAGGTCAGCCGGCGGTTCGTCTACTACGAGGGTGAGCAGCGATGACGACGCAGACGCGGCTCGGACCGCCGACCGAGGCGCCGGAACCGGACGCGCCGCCACGGCCGAAGCGCCGCCGCAGGATCACGCCGGTCAAGGCGCTGATCTGGACCGGCCTGGTGCTGGCGACGCTGGTGTTCATCTACCCGTT
This sequence comes from Jiangella gansuensis DSM 44835, assembly GCF_000515395.1. Classification (NCBI taxonomy): domain Bacteria; kingdom Bacillati; phylum Actinomycetota; class Actinomycetes; order Jiangellales; family Jiangellaceae; genus Jiangella; species Jiangella gansuensis. The sequence continues at coordinate 57,031 of NZ_KI911782.1, forward strand.
CATCTGGCTGATCAGTGCGTCGTTCAAGCCCCGCGGCGAGGTCTTCGACAACAAGCTCATCCCGGAGACGTTCACGTTCGAGAACTACCTGAACGTCTGGGACGAGGCGCCGATGGCGCTGTGGCTGTGGAACACGATCCTGGTGACCGTGCTGGCGGCCGTGACGGTGACGCTGAGCAGCGCGCTGGTGGCGTGGGGCTTCTCGTACTTCCGCTTCCGCGGACGCAACGTGCTGTTCGGTGTGGTGCTGGCGACGATGATGCTGCCGGGCGCGGTGACGATGATCCCCCAGTTCCTCATCTGGAACAGCCTCGGCATGGTGGACACGCTGACGCCGCTGTGGGCGCAGAACCTGTTCGGCAGCGCCTTCTACATCTTCCTGTTGCGGCAGTTCTTCCTCGGCCTGCCACGGGAGCTGTTCGAGGCCGCCCGCATCGACGGCGCCAACAACTGGATGATCTTCCGACGCATCGCGATGCCGCTGTGCAAACCGGCATTGATCATCACGCTGATCTTCGAGTTCCAGGCCGCCTGGACCGATCTGATGCGACCGCTGATCTACCTGCGCGACAGCGACAACTTCACGGTTCCGCGGGGACTGAAGGCGTTGCTGGACCAGTACGGCTTCGGAGGTGAGTGGCACTGGGAGATCGTCGTGACCGCCAGCGTGATCACGACGGTCCCGATGATCATCCTGTTCTTCATCGGACAGCGGCACTTCGTCCAGGGCATCGCGACCACCGGAAGCAAGGGGTGACGGCGGTCGATCTCGGTGGCAGGTGGTCGGTGCGCGAGGCGCTCGGCGACACGTGGCAGTGGTATCTGGACAAGCCGGTGACGGCGCGGAACAACGCCGGTGAGGCGGCGGCGGGAGCCAGCCTGACCCCGGGCTGGCTGCCCGCCTGCGTCCCCGGTGCCGTGATCGGTGACCTGCACCGTGCCGGCGAGCTGCCCGACCCGTATGTCGGCCGCAACTCCCGGTTCGCGGAGTGGGTCAGCGCGCGCTCCTGGGTATACCGGCGCTCGGTCTCGGTGCCGTCGCTGGCGGACGGGGAACGGGCGGTCCTGTGCCTGGACGGCGTCGACCCCGGCGGGACCGTGTGGGTCGACGGTGCCCGCGTCGGCCGCGTGGACGGGCTCTATCGCCGGGCCCGGTTCGATGTGACGGAGCAGGTGGCGCCCGGCGGGGATCACCGGCTGGCGGTCGTGGTGGACCCGGCCCCGGCCACCGAGCCGCAGGTGGGCCGCACCGACCGGGTCACCGTGCACACGCCGCGGATGGGCTACGGCTGGGACTTCTGTCCGCGGCTGATCCACCAGGGAATCTGGCGCGACGTCCGGCTGGAGATCGGCCGGCTGCACCTGGCCGAGGCGTCGGTGCGACCGTCGTTGGACGCCGGTCTGGCAGCCGGCCGGCTGGAGGTCCGCGGCGTGGTCGAGGCCCCGCCCGGCGTGCCGGTGACCGGAGAGGTGGTGGTCCGGTACGACGGCGCCGAGGTCGCGGCCGCGTCCCTCGCGGCCGGCCCGGCGGGTGAGCTGACTGGATCGGTGACGGTGCCGCAGCCACGGCTGTGGTGGCCGAACGGCCTCGGCGACCAGCCGCTGTACGACGTCGAGCTTCGGGTGAGCGAGCCGGACGGTGGCTCGGCGTCCTGGCAGGGCCGCACCGGCTTCCGGCACGTGCGCATGGTGGCGAACGACGGTGCCGAGCCCGGTGCGCTGCCGTACACCGCCGTCGTCAACGGCCGGCGGATCGAGCTGCTGGGCTGGAACTGGGCACCGGCCGACGCGCTTTACGGGGACATCGACGCGGCGAAGGTCGAGCACGTGGTCGATCTCGCCGCTCGCTCCGGAGCCCGGCTGATGCGGGTGTGGGGCGGTGGGCTGGTCGAGACACCCGACTTCTACGCCGCCTGCGACCGCGCCGGGCTACTGATCTGGCAGGAGTTCTCGCAGTCCAGCTCCGGCCTGCAGAGTGCGCCATCGCGCGATCCCGGCTTCGTCGACCATCTACGGGCCGAGGCCGGCGCCGTCGTGCCCGGACGCACCCGCCATCCGTCGCTGCTGATGTGGGGCGGCGGCAACGAGCTGGAGGACGACACCGGCCCGCTGTCCGAGGACCGCTCCCCCGCGCTGGCCGCACTGCGCGAAGAGGTGGCCCGGCTGGACCCGGGCCGGCACTGGGTGGCGACGTCGCCGACCGGGCGCCGCTTCCACAACCGGCTGGACGTCATCGACGCCGACCCGGACGGCCTGCACGACGTGCACGGCCCGTGGGAGCATCAGGGCCTTGAGGCGCACTACACCCTGTACAACCGCGGCCGGGCGCTGGCGCACACCGAGTTCGGCGTCGAAGGCATGGCCAACCGGCGGGCCTGGACGGCGTCGGTGCCGACGCCCGACCAGTGGCCGGTCGGGCGTGACAACCCGGTCTACCGGCACCTGGGCGACTGGTGGAACAACGCCGAGCTGGTGCGCGAGTGCTTCGGCGGCCGGCTCGACTCCCCCGATGCCTACCGCGCGGCGAGCCAGTTCCTGCAGGCCACGGGGCTGGCCTACGCCGTGGAGGCGGACCGGCGGCGGTGGCCCCGGTGCAGCATGGTGCTGCCCTGGCAGTTGGCGGAGTCGTATCCGAACGCCTGGTGTACGGCGGTCGTGGACCACGCGGGCGAGCCGAAGCCGGCGTTCCACGCCGTCGCGCGGGCCTACCGGCCAGAGCGCGTGACCGCTCGGGTCGACCGGATCGCGCATCGGGGCGAAGCGCCCATGGTCGAGGCGTGGGTCTGGTCCGAACCCGGCCGCGCTCCCGGAGGCACCGTCACCGCGCGGCTACTGGACCAGCACGGCCGGCCGGTCGCCGAGGAGCGCTGGACCCTCGGCGCCGTCGCCGAGCCGAGACCGGCAGGCACGCTGAGCGTCGCCGTCGGTGCGCTGTCCACGCCACTGGGCTTCTGGCAGCTGGAGTGGCGCGCGCGGGACGGCTCGGTCATCGACGAGGAAGTCGTCCTCCTGGCCGCGGGAGCGGACCTGAGCGCGCTGCTGGACCTCCCGCCGGTAGAGGTGATGTTCCACGTGGAACGGACAGCCGACCGCTGGGTCGTCGACGTCGAACACACAGGCGGAGCGGTCGCGGTTGGCCTGCGACTGTCCGACGACCGGCCGCCGGAGTCCACCGGCTGGGCCGTCGTCGACGGTGATCCGCGGCCGCTGCTGCCCGGCCGGCGGCGCCGCCTCACCGTCCGGTGGCGACACGACACCGGCCCGCGCCGGCTGCTGCTGGAGTCCTGGAACACCAAACCCCTGACCCTGGAGGGTCGCGCAACACCGGCCGCCGGTCGGGCCGGGTCGTGAGCGACCGGGCGGAACGGGCGCTGCGAGACCCGACAGTCGAATTCGACGATCTGACGAGAAAGGCACCCGCATGACGCACCAGTTCCCGCCCGGCTTCCTGTGGGGCGCCGGCACCTCGGCCTACCAGATCGAGGGCAGCCTGGACGCCGACGGCCGGGGTGAATCGGTCTGGGACGTCTTCGCCCGCCGCGCCGGGGCCGTCGAGGGTGGCGGCGACGGCTCCCGTGCCTGCGACTCGTATCGGCGCTGGGCCGAAGACGTCGACCTGGTGGCTGAGCTGGGGCTGGGCGCGTACCGGTTCTCCGTCGGCTGGTCGCGCGTCATGCCCGACGGCCGGGGCCGGATCGAGCAGCGCGGCCTGGACCACTACGAGCGGTTCGTCGACGCGCTGCTGGATCGCGGCGTCGCGCCGGTCCTGACACTGAACCACTGGGACATGCCGCAGGCTCTGATGGCTGACGGCGGGTGGGCGGCACGCTCCAGCGTCGACGCGTTCGCCGAGTACACGGCCGCCGTCGCGGACCGGCTGGCCGACCGCGTCGAGTGGTGGATCACCCAGAACGAGCCGTGGATCATCGCGCTGCTCGGCTACCAGCTCGGCCTGCACGCCCCCGGAGTGCGTGACCTCGGCGCATCGGTCGCGGCCGGGCACCACGTGCTGCTGGCGCACGGTGCCGGCGCCGACGTCCTGCGCGCTCACCCCGGCACCCAGGTCGGCGCGGCACTGAGCCTGTTCCCCTGCGACCCGGCGACGTTCACCGAACAGGACGCGGCCGCCGCCTGGGGCTCAGACGGCTACGTCAACCGCTGGTACCTGGATCCACTGGCCGGCCGCGGCTACCCGGCGGACATGCGCGAACACTATGAGCGTGCGCTCGGCCGTCCGCTGACCGAGATCCGGGACGGCGACGAAGCAGCCATCGGCGGGCGCAGCGACTTCCTGGGCGTCAACTACTACACTCGGCGGGTCATGGCCGCGGCCGAACCGGCGCCGGGGCGGCCGTTCCCGTGGCGGGTCGTCGGTCCGTCCGGTGACGTCGCCCGCACCGACGAGGGTTGGGAGATCGCTCCCGCGTCCTTCCGGGACCTGCTCATCCGGCTGCACCGCGAGTACCAGCTGCCGGTGGTCGTCACCGAGAACGGCGGGGTGTTCGGCGACACACCCGCCCACGACGGTCGAGTGCACGACGTGCGCCGCTCGGCGTTCCTGCGCGATCACGTCGAGGCGCTGGGCCAGGCGCTGGCCGCAGGTGCGGACGTGCGCGGCTACCTGCACTGGTCGCTGCTGGACAACTTCGAGTGGGCGCTGGGCTACCGGCCCCGGTTCGGCCTGGTTCACGTCGACTACGTGACCGGCCGGCGCACGATCAAGGACTCGGCCCGGCTGTACGCGCGGATCGCCCGCACCGGCGCCCTGCCCGCCGACGACGAGCCGATCGCCCCGTTCGGCTGACCAACCCCGAGAAGAGGAAGAGTTCGTCCGATGACGCTGACCACGCCCGGGATCGCGGTACACCAGGGTGACGACGGCACCGTCGTGCTCGGCACGGGATACCGGCTGGAATTCGACCGCCGGCAACCGCGCGCCGTCCTCAGCGACTCCGACGGGAGGGTCTGGACCGAGCTGTCGCTGCTGGCCGGGCTCGACCTGGTCGGAGGCCGCGACGAGTCGTACGACATCGCGCCGGCCCGGGTGACGGCCGCGTCCGACGACGCCGTCGAGCTGGTGGTGGAGGCGGCCAGCCCGGTGTGGGAGAGCAAGGCCGTGCATCTGCGGTGCACTACGGACGAGATCGAGGTCTGGGCCCGGGCGTCGGACGCGCGCATCCCGGCCTCGGCCCGCCTGGCCGAGGTGACACTGCTGGGTGGGCGCGCCGTGCTGCCGAACGGAGCCGGTGGGACGTTCCGTTCGTCCATCCGCTTCGCGTCCCTGTTCAGCCCGGCCCCGACCGAGCCGGTGCACGTCGTGCGGCCCTCCACCGCGGCGTCGTCCCTGGGCGTGGTGGGTGATGCGGGGCCGGGCCGGCTGCACGGCATCTTCTCCCCGCCGCCGCTGTGCTGGGCGTTGGGTGAGAAGCCCGCGAACGGCGCCACCGACGTGCCGGACGGCCGGTGGTGGGGGCTGTCGCTGCGAGCGCCGGTGGCGGAGCTGACCATGACGGCGGCGCGGTACGCACCGCTGGACGGCGGGTTCGTGCTGCGGCTCGAATACGAGGGGCACACCGTGGTGGGCGCCGAGGGTGTGCGCACCCCGTCGGTGGTGCTGCGGCCGGCGGACACGCCGTGGCAGGCGCTGACGGACTACCGGGACGACCTGGTGCGGCGCGGACTCGCGCCGGACGAGCCGGAGGCCGGCCCCGAGTGGTGGGCCGAGCCGATCTTCTGTGGCTGGGGCGCCCAGTGCGCCCGGGCGGCCGCGTTGACCGCCCAGAGCGCGACGCCCGACGGCGACGGCCTGATCGGCGGCACCACGGTGACAGTGGCGTCGCAGCTGGCACGGCAGGACGTGTACGACGAGTTCCTGAACGTGCTCGACGGCGCCGGGCTGAACCCGGGCACGATCGTGATCGACGACCGGTGGCAGGCCGCGTACGGCACCGGGGACGTCGACCTCGAGCACTGGCCGGACCTGCGCGGCTGGATCGCCGACCGGCACGCCGAGGGCCGGCGGGTGCTGTTGTGGTGGAAGGCCTGGGACCCCCAGGGGCTGCCGGTCGAGGAGTGTGTCACCGACCCGGCCGGCCATCCGGTGGCCGTGGACGTCGCCAACCCGGCCTACCGGGAGCGGCTGGCGGGCATCGTCGCGCAGCTGATCGGGCCGGACGGCCTGGACGCCGACGGATTCAAGATCGACTTCACCCAGCGGGCGCCATCGGGCGAGTCGCTGCGGGCGGCGGACGGGCCGTGGGGCATCGCGGCGCTGCACACGATGCTGGCGACCATGTCGGCAGCGGCGAAGCGGGCCAAGCCGGACGCGCTGATGGTGACGCACACGCCGCATCCGTCCTTCGGCGACGTCTGCGACATGGTCCGGCTCAACGACGTCCTGGACCGTGACGTCGCCGGTGACCCGGTGCACGTGGTGGAGCAGTTGACGTTCCGGCACGCGGTGGCCGGCCGGGCGCTGCCCGGTCACCTGATCGACACCGACCAGTGGCCCATGCCGGACCGCGTCTCGTGGCGGGCCTATGTCGAGGCACAGGGTGACCTCGGCGTGGAGGCAGTGCCGGCGCTGTACTACCTGGAGACAATTGACGGCTCGGGCGAGCGGCTGACCGGTGACGATCTCGCACTCGTCGCGTCGTCGTGGGCGCGATACCGGACCATGCGCGGCCAGGAGGTGACCCCGTGACCGACGTCGTCGTCTACGGGGCCACGTCCGGAGGCGTCTGCGCGGCGGTGGCCGCGGCCCGCGCCGGCGCCGCCGTCGTCCTGGTCGAACCCGGTCGGCACGTCGGCGGCATGACCACCGGCGGGCTCGGCTACACCGACGTCGGCGACGTGCGCGTGGTCCGCGGCATGGCCTGCGAACTGCGCACGGCGATCGCATCCTGGTACGGCGTCGCCGAAGGGCATTTCGCCGGGCCGGAGCCGCACGTCGCGGAGGCGATCTACCGGCGCTGGCTGGACGAGGCCGGGGTGGACGTGCGGTTCGGCGCGGCACTGGCCTCGGTGGAGGTCGCCGACGGCGTCATCGGCGCGGTGGTGCTGGGTGACGGGTCCCGGGTGTCCGGCGCGGTGTACGTCGACGCTTCGTACGAGGGCGACCTGCTCGCCGCGGCGGGCGTGCCGTACGCCGTCGGACGTGAGGATCGCTCGTTGCACGGTGAGCGGTACGCCGGGCGGCAGGAGCTGGTGCCCGGGCGGCACACCGTCCCGGCGTGGATCTCCCCGTTCGTCGACGACGCGGTGGGCGAGACCGGTGGCGCGGTGCTGCCCCAGCTGCACGACCGGCCACTGGCCGACGTCGGCGCCGGCGACGGCGGGGTGATGTCGTACGGGTACCGGGTCTGCCTCACCCAGGCCGCTGACCGGGTGCCGTTCACCCGCCGTGACGGGTACGACGAGGCGCACTGGGAGCTGGGCCGGCGCCTCTTCGACCGCTGGCGGCGCGACGGGCTGCAGGTGCGGGCCGGTCAGCTGCTCGGGCTGGAGAAGAACCTGCCGAACGGCAAGTGCGACGGCAACTCGATCGGGCCGTTCTCGCTCAGCGTGCTGGACGGATCCGCGTGGTCGTACCCGGAGGCGGACCCCGCCGGGCGGGAGCGGATCCGGTTGCACCACCTGTACCACGCGCAGGACTTCCTGTTCTTTCTGTCGCACGATCCGGCCGTGCCTGCCGCGGTCCGCGAGGAGATGCTGACCTGGGGCTACCCGGCCGACGAGTTCGCCGACACCGGTCACCTGCCGCACCAGCTCTACGTCCGCGAGGCCCGCCGGATGATCGGCGAGTACGTGCTGACCGAGCACGACCTGCTGCCGCGGCCACGGCCGCAGCACGACACGGTGGCCATGGGTTCGTACCACATCGACGTCCGCGAAGTGCAGCGCACATGGCGCTGGGTCAACGAGCACCCGAAGCCGGTCGGCATGGTGTTCACCGAGGGCTACCTGTCGGTGCCGGTCCAGCCGTATCAGGTTCCGTACCGGTCGCTGGTTCCCCGCTACGCCGACTGCACCAATCTGCTGGTCCCGGTCTGCCTGTCCGCCTCACACGTGGCGTTCTCGTCCGTGCGGATGGAGGTGCAGTACCAGATGCTCGGGCACGCGGCCGGGCTCGCCGCGGTCCAGGCCGCGTCGTCCGGCCGGCCCGTCCAGTCCATCGACGTCGCCGTCCTGCAGGAGCAGCTGCGCGCCGCCGGCCAGGTCCTCGCCCTTTGAAATGATCACGTGGACCATGGGTGCTCCCGCTTCACCATGAATGCTTGCCTGGTGCGGCGGGAAGACCCATGGCTCACGCCCACCTTTTCAGCGGGCGAGGACGGCGTGGACGAACGGCGGGACGACGGACCTCAGCACGTTGTGCTGCTCGTGCGACTCGGCTGCGGCGACGGCGTCCGCGGCGGCCGTGCGGGCGGCGGCGTCGCCGGGGGCCCTCAGAAGGTCCAGCGCGGCCAGGCCTGCTCGCCCCATGGCGGCCATCGCGACCAGCCAGGGCATGACCTCGGCCTCGAGCCGGTCCACCGGCTCCCGTTCACCGTCCGGCGCCGCGGCGACCATGACGCTGAACCGCTGCCGCAGGTGGTCCGCCGCCGACGCCGAGCCGGCGGACGCGTCGTCGATCAGGCCGGACAGCTCCGGGTCCTGTGGCGCTGACGGCGGCCAGGACGCACACGCGCGGGCCAGCGTCCGGACCGCGTCCGACGCGCCGACGGAGTCCAGCGCCCTGGCGTGCGCCGATGCCGGCTCGTACCCGTTCAGCCGCCAGGCCCAGTCCGCCACGGTCGCCACCGCGATCTCGGACGCGGCCTCGTGCGGCATCGGGTTGGCGGTGATGCCGGCGAACCGGGCACCGGACAGCTCGCCGGTGCGGCCGAGCAGTGGTCCGAGGAAGAGCCGCGGGAAGTCGAAGTCGTTCACCGGGAAGTTGTCCCAGAGCAGCAGCTCGTGGTCGTAGCTGCGGGCGGCGGCATCGATCTCGGCGCGGGTGATGTCGCCGACCACGATGTCGCGGCCGGTCCACCACACCAGGACCTCCGGCGGCAGCTCGGCGGCCAGCAGGTCGCGGTGCGGCGACGCCTCGGTGCCGGCGTAGTCGGTGGGCACCATGATCAGCGGGCGGTCGAGCCCGTGCGGGCGGAGGAACCGGTCGCTGACCTGCCGGCACACCGCGGCATGTGCGCGGGCCGACGAGCCCGGCGCGTCGCCGAACGCCTCCACGTCCGCGTCGTGCGAGAGCTCCGGCGGGATGTCGTCGAACAGCAGCGCGAAGTCGCGGACTCCGACCTGCCGTACCTGCTCCATCTTGGCCAGCAGGAGGTCGAGCTCGGCCGGGTCGCTGTAGACCATGGACAGCCCGGGCGAGATGGAGAAGACGAAGCGCACGTGGGACCGCTCGGCCGCGCGGACCAGTTCGGCCAGCCGCGCCAGCTCGGCCTCGGGGTACGGCGTGCGCCATTCCTTGCGGTGATAGGGATCGTCCTTGGGCGCGTAGACGTACGCGTTGAGCTTGTGCCGGCCGGCGAACGCGAGGTGGGCCAGCCGGTCGGTGTGCGACCACGGCGGACCGTAGAACCCCTCGATGGTGCCGCGCCAGGGCAGGTCGGGCCAGTCCTCGACGGTGGCCCGTGGCAGCACGCCGTCGGCGGCCAGGGACAGGAGGGTCTGCGCGCCGTAGAACGCGCCGGCCGGGTCGGTGCCGGTGATGGTCGCGGTCGAGCCCTCGACAGTGAGCCGGTAGCCCTCCGCCGGCCGGTCGCGTGGTTCGTCGCCAGTCGTGGCGCCGGGCTCGTCGGGTTCCAGCCGGACGACGACGAGCAGGGGCGCGGCGTCGCCGGCCGGGCCGGGCGGTACCAGTGCCGTGAGCGCTTCCGCGGCGGTCGCACAGGACGGCTCGGCGGTGACCTCGACGGAGCCGAAGCGGACGCCGTCGTCGGCGGCCTCGATGCGCTGCGGGCGGGGGATCAGTCGGGACGCGGGCGGGGTAGAAGACCCAGTCTGCATTGTGGGAACGATACCATCGGGCGCATGTCGTGGAGCGAGGTCGCCCCGGGCGTGTTCCGGATACGCGACACCTGCAATGTCTATGTCGTCCGGTCCGAGGGCACCCGCGAGGGCATCGCCATCGACTTCGGATCGGGCGCGGTGCTCGATGTCCTGCACGAACTGGGCATCGACCGCCTCACCGACGTCCTCATGACGCATCATCACCGCGACCAGGGGCAGGGGCTGCCGCGCGCGGTCGAGGCCGGCATCGCCGTCCATGTGCCGCCGGTCGAGCAGGACCTCTTCGCCCATGCCGACGAGATGTGGGCGTCCCGGCCGATCGCCAACGACTACAACCTGCGGCAGGACAAGTTCTCGCTCCTGGAGTCGGTGCCGGTCGCCGGCACGGTCCCGGAGTACCGCACCGGCCGCTACGGCGGCGTCGACGTGCACGTGCTGCCCACGCCCGGACACACCACCGGGTCGGTCACCTACGTCGTCCAGCGGTCCGGGACGCGGGTGGCCTTCACCGGCGACCTCGTCTACGCGCCGGGCAAGGTGTGGTCGCTGGCCGCGACGCAGTGGTCCTACACCGAGAACGAAGGGCCGGCCATGACGGTCCTGAGCTGCTATCAGCTCATGGACGAGCACCTGGACCTGCTGCTGCCGTCCCATGGCGAGCCGATGGACGACGCCCAGGGCGCGCTGTCGCTGCTGGCGGAGCGGATGCAGCGCTACGTCGACTCCCGCCGTCCGTACCCTTGGGACCTGCGCGGCCGGCTGGACTCGCCCTACATCTCCCTCACCGACCACCTGCTGCTGAACGTGACCAGCAATTCCGCGTCGTACATGCTGCTGTCCGAGACCGGCGCCGCGATGGTCATCGACTACGGCTACGACATGACCACCGGCCTGCCGGCGGGCATCGACCGGGCCGCCCGCCGGCCCTGGCTCGCATCCTTGCCGGCACTGCGACGCCGGTTCGGGGTACAGCGGGTCGAGGTGGCGCTGCCCACCCACTACCACGACGACCACGTGGCGGGGATCCCGCTGCTGCGGGAGGTCGAGGGCACGGAGGTCTGGGCGCCGTCGACGGTGGCGCCGATCCTGCGCGACCCGGAGCGCTACGACCTGCCGTGTCTCTGGTACGACCCCATCCCGGTGGACCGGGACCTGCCGGTCGGCGAGTCCTTCCGCTGGCACGAGTACGAGATCACGGTGCACGACCTGCCCGGGCACACGCTCTACCACGCCGGGTTCGAGTTCGTGGTCGACGGCGTGAAGGTCCTGGTGACCGGTGACCAGCAGGAGCACCTCGGCGTTCCCGGTCAACGCCGCGAGATCCTCAACTACCAGTACCGCAACCTGTTCCGGATCGAGGACTACCGACGCAGCGCCGAGTTGTACCGCAGGGTGGCGCCGGGCTTGATGGTCAGTGGTCACTGGGAGCCGCGCTGGGTCGACGACGCGTACCTGGACATGGTGACCGAGCTGGGCGAGGAGCTGGTCGAGATCCACCAGGACCTGTTGCCTCTGGACGAGCTGGACCTCGGCGCCGGTGGTGTCGCGGGCCGGATCGAGCCGTACCGCAGCCGGATCCCGGCCGGCGACGCCCAGACGTTCGAGGTGGCCGTCCGCAATCCGTTGCCGGACAAGGCGGACATCACCGTCCGCATGGTCCTGCCGTTAGGCTGGGCAGCGGATCCTGCCGAGCTGGTCCTGAGCGCCGACAGCGGCGAAGAGGTCACGGGAAGGGTTCGCATCAGGGCGGCCGGCGCGGCGCGGCGCCGGGCTCGGGTAGCGGCCGATGTCACGATCGGGCACCTGCGTCTCGGGCAGCACATGGAGGCGTTGGCCGACGTCGTCGAGCACTGACGGGGGTTGAGGTGGCGCTGGACGGTAGCGCGGGGGCGGCGTCCCCGGACGGGATGACGCGCCGGGCGACCATCAAGGACGTCGCCACGGCGGCCGGCGTCTCGCGGTCCACCGCGTCGCGCGCGCTCACCGGCCGGGGCTACGTCGCCACCGACGTCAAGGAACGCGTGCTGGCCGCGGCGAGGGACCTGCGCTACGTGCCCGACGCCACGGCTCGGTACCTCAAGCAGCAGGTGAGCCTCTCCATCGGCGTGCTGGTGTCCGACCTGCGCAACTCCTTTTACGCGCGGCTCGCCGCCGGAGCCGGTCAGGCCGCCCGGGCCCAGGGCTACAGCCTGGTGCTGGCCGAGGACGGCGGTTCGGCCGATGCCCAGGTCGAGGCCGCCGAGACGTTCGTGGCCACCCGGGTAGCCGGCGTGGTGGTCACCCCGGTGTCCGAGGACGTCACCACGTACCTGTCCCGCCACCGCATCCCCGTCGTCGAGGTCGACCGGCAGTTCGCCGCGGGGGTCTGCGACGCCGTCGTCGTCGACAACCAGAGCTCGTCCCAGCGGGTCATCGAGCATCTCCTCGGGCTGGGCCATCGACGCATCGCGCTGTTCATCGACGAGACGACCTGGACGACCGGCCGGGAACGGCACGCCGGTTACCAGGCCGCACTGGCGACGGCAGGTATCGCGCTCGATCCCGACCTCGTGGTCTCCTCCGGGTGGGACGTCGACGCCGCCCGGGCCGCGGCTACGGCACTGCTGGGTGACGAGAACCGGCCGACGGCCGTCTTCGCGGCCAACAACGTTCTCGCCGAAGGAGTCTGGCGGGCCGCCAACGACCTCGGGCTGGTCATCCCCGACGACGTCAGCCTGGTCTCGTTCGACGACGCGCCCTGGATGAGCCTGGTCACGCCCGGCCTCACCGCGGTGGCCCAGGACGAGGCCGCACTGGGCGAGACCGCGGTGCGGCGGCTCCTGGAGCGCATCGCCGAGCCGGCGGCCGCTCCGGTGACGGTTATGATGTCCACCAAGATCGTCCACCGAGACTCCACCCGCGCCATCCCGGGCCGCGCCTGAGCCGCGCCGCGGGTCAGCGGGTCGTGCTCAGCGCGAGCGGCGAAGCGCGACGTCGGTGACGGCGTGAGGTGCGAGCCGGAGCTCGAGTCCTGTGTCGGGGCCGATCGGCCGCCAGCCGCCCGGCTCCGCCCCCGAGTCCGCCCCCGACGCCTCGACTGCGTCCGCCGTCGCCCAGCCCAGCCGCACGGTCAGCGGTGCGTCCGACAGCGACCGCAACCGGGCGCGTACCGGGCCGTCCGCGCGGGCCGGCAGGAGGTCGACCAGCACGTCGTCGGCGGGGTCGACCAGGAGCCCGGCCGCGCCGGCCGGCTGCACGGGACCGGCGTACTGCCGCCCGACCAGCGGATGCAGCAGGTCGTCGCCGAAGCGCCGGACGGCCGCGGCGTCGTGTGGGCGCGGCGCGAACCGGTAGCGGAACGTCTGCGTCCCGCCTTGCGCGGCGCGGAAATTGGTGAAGTGCAGGTTGTTCATCAGCCAGCTGTTGACGTGGCCGGACGACGCATCCAGCGTGCGCGCCCACAAGCCGGTCCGGAAGGCGCCCAACTGCACCAGCGGTGCGTCGTAGGAGCCCCACAGCACGGCGCTGCCCGACCCCGCCGTCGCCGGTGCCACACCCACCGCGTGCTGGATTGCGTACCAGTCGCGGCTGGTGTCGGGCAGCTGCTCGTGCTCGGCGACGAACGCGGCGCCGGCGGTCTCGACCAGGAACCGGGGGTCGGCGACGGCGAACGGGAACGTCACGAAAATGCTCTCGGGCTCGAACGACTCCGCCTTGCGCACGGTCACGTCCAGGTCGATGACGTCCGACGACGGGTACAGGCGCAGCGTCGACTCGGTGTCCACGCCGCCGACCTGGCCGGACCACGTCAGCGCCACGAAGCCGGCGCCGTGAGACATGCCCGCCGGTGACGGCGACGTGGCCGCCGTCCGCTCGAATGCCGGCCCGGGGAAGTCGGGGTGGAAGTCCCGCGGCCTGATGCGGAACGGATGGTCGGAGTCGGCCGGTATCGTCTCGGCCACCAGCGCGCCCAGTGGGAACGGACCGTCCGGGTCGACGAGCTCGCGACCGGTGCGCCGGTCGACCAGGCTGGTCACGCCGCCGCGTGCGGGGTCGACGGTGACGGCGAACTCCGGTGTCTCGAGCGTGTTGCCGCTCCCGCCGTCGACGGGTTCAGCCGGCAGCTCCACCGTGGTCACCCCGAACGGCTCGACGTCCGCGGCGACGACGGCCCGACCGCCTCCGGCGACGTCGACGAGCACCGGATCCGTGCGCCGCCGCGCGGTCGGGTTCACCAGCACGATCGACGACCCGCCGAGGCAGGTGCGGTCGGTACCGAGGCCGGTCCGGTGCATCGCGGGCTCGCCGTCGGAGCCACTGGCCAGCAGCCGGAACAGGCCCTCCACGGCGACGTCGCGGGCGAGGTCGTAGGCGCCGTAGGCGAATCCCGCCTTCGCGTTCCAGTGCGAGGCGGTGTAGGTGCTCTCGGGGTTGGAGAAGCTCTCCCAGGAACCCCAGGTGTGCTCGCCGAACAGCCAGAGCAGCCGGTCCACGTCGGCGAGATCGGCGGCCAGCTCGGCGCGGGAGCGCAGCCGCACCGGGCCACGTGAATGCCCGAGCACGGACGCCAGGTCCACCGCGCCGTCGCCGCGCAGGTCGGCGAGCGCGTGCATGACCTCGCCGGTCAGCTGGTGGCTGCGGACCAGCCGGTGCACCGACAGCTCACGCGCGGTGGATCCGTGCCCGTGCGACCACCAGTCGGCCCACTCGCCGCGCACCACCGGCACGTCGACGCCGTCCGCCGCCACCCGTTCCAGCCGGTCCAGCGCCTCGTCCATGGTGGCCAGGCGCATGGGCCGGTCCGGGTGTTCGGAGTTCCAATGCGACATGAGGGGCAGGAACTCCAGCGTGGGCCAGCGGTTGTCGTTGGCCGCGTGCACGACGGCGACGTCGAACGGGTAGTCGTCGCGTTCGTCCAGGTCGTCGACCAGCGCCCGCACGCGCTTCGCGGCGAGCCGGACGTCGCCGTCGATGATGCCCCACTCCTCGCCGATCCCGTAGTGGGTGCTCAGGAACACGAAGATGCGTGCGCCGTCCGGACCTTCCCACCAGAACCCGCTGGGCTGGGTGAACGGTGCCCGGCCGTGGTCGGGGTTGAGTGCCATGACCAGCCGGGTGATGCCGTGGCGTCGCATCGCCGGCACCGTGCCCCATGGCAGCCCGTTGACGTCCCCGTGCTGTTCGGTGCGGATCGGGATGCCCGCCTCGACCAGCGGCGTGAGCGCCTCGTACGTCCGCTCGATCTCCTGCTCGCCGGGCAACTGGGTCATGTTCAGGTACCCGCCGGTGACGGCGATGCGCCCGTCGTCCACCAGCCGCCGCAGGCGCTCGACGTCGGCGGGGTCGGCGTGCCGGACGAACTCGACGACCGGCCGGCTCACCTCGAACGTCCAACGCAGCGCGGCGGGCCCGTCGGATGCCGTCGCGTCGCACAGGTCCAGAACCCGGCGGACGATGTCGCGGTGCTGCCGGTCGATGAGCCGCGGGCTGTCGGTGTAGCCGACGTCGTGGTGGGTGTGCGGGACGAGCAGGACCTCGGCGATGCGGGGGCGCGACGGCACGATGGACACTCCGTTGTGGGAACGATCTCGGCATCCGAGCCAAACATGTGCTTCCACTAGGCGTCAAGGGTCAGTCCCGGTGACGTGCCTGGACCGCGGAAATCGGTTCCCGGCGGCTACTTCCGGGGTTGACGCGCCATCCGGACAGTTGCCATGATGCCGGTGCATGGTGGGATCGATCCCACCCATTCCATCGATCATCCACGTGGCGGCTCGTCGCCGCTGCCAGAAATCGACGTACGAACAGGGAGCGCAACGATGCGGAGACCCCCCGTCCTGCCGGTGGCCATCGTCGGAGCGGCCGCGCTGGCCTTGACCGCCTGTGGCGGCGTCGGCAGCGGAAGCTCCGACGGCGACGGCGACAACGCCCAGTCCGGCGACCTGTCGGCCGAGCCCAGCGGCTCCATCACCACGATCGGCTTCGCCCTGCCCGACGAGATCGCCACGGTCCGGGTCGAGACGTTCGAGGAGATGTATCCGGACGTCGACGTCAACATCAACGAGGGCGGCTTCGACGAGCAGCAGTTCCTGTCGTCCGTCGCCAGCGGCAACCCGTCCGAGCTGGTGTACATCCCCGGCGACCAGGTGGGCGCGTTCGCCGCCCGCGGCGCGATCCAGCCGCTGGACGAGTGCATCGAGCAGCGCGACATCGACCTCGAGCAGTACCGGCCGAACGTGCTGGACCTGGTGCAGTACGACGGCTCCACCTACGCGATCCCGGAGTTCTACAACACCCCGGTGCTGATCGTGAACAACACCGTGCTCGCCGAGGCCGGGCTGACGCCGGAGGACATCGCCATCGCCGACCAGCAGAGCCTGCTCGCGGCGGCCCAGGCGATGACCGTCCGCAACGGCAGCACGTACGAGCGCATCGGTATCCACCTGCGCCTGCCTGACCTCACCCCCTTCTACGGCGTCGTCGACGGCAACCCGTGGGTGGCCGCGGCCGACGACTTCCGGCTCGACGACCCCGCCACGGCCGCCACCATGGAGCGGCTGAAGGCGGTCCAGGACGCGCAGGGCGGGCACACCGCGCTCAAGGACTTCGAGAACACCTGGGACCTGTTCGGTGAGGGCAACCCGTTCGCGCAGAACCAGGTCGGCGCCATGGTCATCGAACAGTGGTACGTCAACGTCCTGGCCAACACCTCCCCGGACGTCGACATCACGGTCCTGCCGATCACCGACGTCAACGGCGACACCGTCACCTGGGCCACCTCCAACGCGTGGGCCATCCCGAAGGACGCGGACAACACGGCCACGGCGTGCGAGTTCATGAAGATCATGACCGCGCCGGACACCTGGGCCGCGGCGGCGCAGGAGCGCATCGAGCTGCGGCAGGACGAGGGCAAGGCGTTCACCGGCATCTACACCGCCAACGAGGCCGCCGACGACCAGGTCTTCGGTGAGCTGTACACGCCTGGCACCGGGGCGAACCAGAAGTGGGACGACGCCGTCCAGGCCGTGCTGGAAGCCCAGGCCGACGCCTGGGTGATGCCCGCGAACCCGATCGGGGCCCAGTTCAAGGCCGCGTGGCTGGAAGCCTCCAACCGCATCCTCGCCGGGACGCAGGACGCACCCAGCGCCCTGGCCGACGCCCAGGACAGGGTCGAGCAGGCGCTCGCCGATGTCGGCGACTGACGTCCGTGTACCGCCGGTGGCGCCGCCGATGACCCGGCGGCGCCGCTGGCGGGCGGCCTGGCGGCGGCCCGAGACGCGATGGGCCTACCTGTTCCTGCTGCCGTGGATCGTGGGCTTCCTGGTGTTCACGGCCGGGCCGATGCTGGCCAGCCTGGTGCTGT
Source organism: Jiangella gansuensis DSM 44835 (assembly GCF_000515395.1). Lineage (NCBI taxonomy): Bacteria > Bacillati > Actinomycetota > Actinomycetes > Jiangellales > Jiangellaceae > Jiangella > Jiangella gansuensis. The sequence goes on from NZ_KI911782.1 coordinate 74,390, forward strand.
CCTTCACCGACTACGACGTCATCAACCCGGCGACGTACGTCGGCGGTGAGAACTACCAGCGGATGGTCGAGGACCCGCGGGTCCGCACCGCCCTGTTCAACACCCTGCTCTACACCGTTGTCCACGTGCCGGTGTCCATCGCGATCGCCCTGGCGCTGGCGGTGCTGCTCAACCAGATCGGCGGCCGGTTCGCGGGGTTCTTCCGTACCGTGTTCTACCTGCCGGCCATGACGCCCACCGTCGCGGTCGGCGTGTTGTTCCTGCTGCTGCTGAACGGTCAGAACGGCCTGGTCAACGCACTTCTGGGGCTGTTCGGGATCGACGGCCCGGCATGGACGACGGACCCGGCCTGGGTGCGCTGGGGCATCATCGTCATGAGCCTGTGGACCATCGGCGGCACCATCGTCATCCTGTTCGCCGCGCTCAAGAACGTGCCGACGGACCTCTACGAGGCCGCGCGCATCGACGGCGCCGGTGCGTGGCGGCAGTTCCGCGAGGTCACCGTCCCGATGATCTCCGGGTCCCTGTTCTTCGTGACCATCGTGAACACCATCGCCTCGCTGCAGATGTTCACCGAGGTCTACACGATGTTCTACGGGAACGCCCAGAGCCAGTTGCAGGCGTCGGACAGCGCGCTGTTCTACGTGATCTATCTGTTCCAGCAGGGCTTCCAGTTCCTCCAGATGGGGTACGCATCGGCATTGGCATGGGGGCTGTTCGTCATCGTTTTGATCGTCACGCTGGTGCAGGTCAAGGTCGGCGACAGGTTCGTCTACTACGAGGGGGACGACCGATGACCCAGGTGGTCCAGGTCGAACCGGCTCGCGAGGAGCCCAGCGGAGCCGGGCCGGGGAGCCGGCGTCCGCGGGCCGGCGCGTCGCCGGTGCGTCGTGTGGTGCGCACCGGGTTCATCGTCACCGCGGTGGCCATCGTGGCGGCCACGTTCACCTATCCACTGCTGTGGCTGATCAGCGCGTCGCTCAAGCCGCGGTACCAGGTGTTCGACAACGTGCTGATCCCGCGGGAGGTGCAGCCGGAGAACTACACCGGCCTGGTGGACACCGTCCCGTTCCTCACCTGGTTCGGCAACTCGATGCTGGTCGGGGTGATGGCCGCGCTGACGGTCACGTTGAGCAGCGCGCTGGTCGCCTTCGGGTTCGCGTACTTCCGCTTCCCCGGCCGGAACGTGCTCTTCATGCTGGTGCTGGGCACCATGATGTTGCCGGCCGCGGTGACGATGATCCCGACGTTCCTCATCTGGCAGGAGCTCGGGCTGTCGCAGACGCAGGTGCCGCTGTGGGCGCACAACGTGTTCGCCTCGGCGTTCTACATCTTCCTCATGCGGCAGTTCTTCCTCAGCCTGCCGCGCGACACGTTCGAGGCCGCCCGCGTGGACGGCTGCGGGTACTTCGGTCTGTTCTGGCGGATCGCAATGCCGCTGTGCAGGCCAGCGCTGATCGTGGTGTTCATCTTCGAGTTCCGGGCCAGCTGGACCGACCTCATCCGGCCGCTGATCTATCTGCAGGACGAGGCGCTCTACACACTCCCGCGCGGCCTGAAGGCGGTGCTGGACGCGTTCGGACAGGGCGGTGAACAGCGCTGGGAGATCGTGATGGCGGCCTCGGTGTTGGCGACGATCCCGCTGATCATCTTGTTCTTCTGCGCGCAACGCTACTTCGTCGAAGGCATCGCCACGCAGGGGCGCAAGGGGTGAACAGACGGACACCGCTCTCGGGAATTCCGAGTGGCCGGGAGAACGGTCCCAGACGGGACGGGGAAGAGCAGGGCGGATGAACGAGGCAACGCGGGCACACGCGACACGGGGCGCCGGTGGCGCCGACCCCGCCGTGCTGGCACTGGACATCGGCGGCACCAAGCTGGCCGTCGGGGTCGTGACGACGGACGGCCGGGTGCACGCTCTGACCGTCGAGCCGACCCGGCGCTGGGAGGGGCCGGACGCCGTCATCGCTCGGCTGTTCGACATGGGGCACCGCGCCGTCGAGGCGGCCGGACTGGACCGGCCCGTCAGCGCGGTGGGCATCTCCTGCGGAGGGCCGCTGGACAGCGCCACCGGCGTCCTCATCTCGCCGCCGCACCTGCCGGGTTGGCTCGATGTGCCGCTCGGTGAGATGACGCGGACGGAGTTCGGCGTCCCCGCGTTCCTGGAGAACGACGCCACCGCGGCGGCGTTGGGCGAGCACCGGTTCGGCGCCGCCCGCGGCACCACCACGATGATCTACCTGACCATCTCCACCGGGGTGGGCGGCGGTGCGGTCATCGGCGGCTCGCTGCACCGCGGCGCGGCCGGCAATGGCGGCGAGCTGGGCCACGTCATGGTCCGGCCCGGCGGACGGACCTGCTCCTGCGGGCGGCGTGGCTGCCTGGAGGCGTACGTGTCCGGAACCAACATCGCGGCCCGCGCGTCCGAGGGCATCAGAGCCGGCCGGACGACGAGCCTGGCCGCGGTCGATCCCCTGACCGCCGCCGAGGTCGCTGCGGCCGCCACCGCCGGCGATGCCTACGCGCGCGAGGTCTGGGACGAGACCACCGACGTGCTGGGCCAGGCGGTCACCGACCTGGTCAACGTGTTCGAGCCGGACCTGGTGGTGCTCGGCGGCGGCGTCACGCGCTCCGGCGCGATGCTGCTGGACCCGGTCGCGGAAGCTGTGGCCCGCGATGCGATGCCGCCCGCGGCCAAGGCCGCGCGAGTGGTGCTGGCCGGCCTCGGGGACGTGGTGTGTGTGGTGGGTGCCGGGGTGGTCGCCTTGGACGCCCTGACGACGGAGGTGGAGCATGCCTGACCAGACGACCGACGTGGTGGCCGGCGTCCTCGATCAGCACCTGGCGGACCACGTCGCGGTCGCCGGGGCGATGCGCGAACTCGTACCGCTGGTACGAGAAATCGGTAGCCTGATCTGCGAGAGGTTCGCCTCCGGCGGCGTGCTCTACACCTTCGGCAACGGTGGCAGCGCCGCCGACGCCCAGCATTTCACCGGGGAGTTGATCGGGCACTACAAGCGCGACCGCCGGCCGCTGCCCGCCGTCACGCTCACCACTGACCCGACCGTCATGACCTGCATCGCCAACGACTATTCCTACGACGATGTCTTCGCCCGCCAGGTCACCGCGCTGGCCCGCCCGGGTGATGTCGTCGCGGCTTTCACCACCAGCGGCCGCTCGCCCAACGTCGTCGCCGGCCTGGCCGCGGCGCGGGCGAAGGGCGCGACGACGGTGTTGTTCGCCGGTGGCGACGGCGGACCGGCGGCGCGACACGCCGACCACGCGCTGCTGGTGCCGTCCACGCAGACCCCGCGCATCCAGGAGATGCACACGCTGTCGCTGCACCTGATCAGCGAGATGGCCGACACCTGGGCCGCCGCCACCGAGAGCACACCGGAGGAGCCGACCGCATGACCGCCGAACCGACGACCGAGGGCTACCGGCCCCTCGCCGCCCGGAAGCGAACCCTGCACATGGTGGGCAACGCCCACCTCGACCCGGTGTGGTTGTGGCCGTGGCAGGAGGGCTACCAGGAGGCCCGCGCGACGTTCTGGTCGGCCATCCACCGCATGGAGGAGTACCCGGACTTCGTCTTCACCTGCGACCAGGTGGTGCTCCTGTCATGGGTCGAGGAGCAGGACCCAGCCCTGTTCGAGGAGATCCGCAAGCGGGTCGCCGAGGGCCGCTGGGTGATGACGGGTGGCTGGTGGGTCGAGCCCGACTGCAACATGCCCGGTGGCGAGTCGTTCGTCCGGCAGGGCCTGTACGGGCAGCGGTACCTGCACGAACGCTTCGGGGTCATCGCCACCGTCGGCATGAACGTCGACCCGTTCGGGCACAACGTCATGCTGCCGGCCATCCTGCGCGGCCAGCGGATGGACTCCTACACGTTCCTGCGTCCCGGCCCGCACGAGAGCGATCTCGACGGCACCGCGTTCTGGTGGGAGGCGCCCGACGGCAGCCGGGTGCTGGCCTACCGCATCCCGTTCGAGTACTGCAGCCCGCCCGGCGACGTCGCGCACCAGACCGAGAAGTCGCTGGGCCAGCTGGACCGTTCGCTCGGCGACCTCATGATCTTCTATGGGGTGGGCAACCACGGCGGCGGACCGACCAAGGCCAACATCGAGTCGATTCACCGCCACGACCAGCGCGGCTCCTACGGAAGGCTGATCATGTCCTCGCCGCGGCGCTACTTCGACGAGTTGATGGCCCGGCGCGGCCCGGACGGTATGGAGGAACTGCCGGTCTGGCGCGATGACCTGCAGCACCACGCCTCCGGCTGCTACTCCGCGCACTCCGGCATCAAGCAGTGGGTGCGCCGCGCCCAGGCCGCGCTGCTGTCCGCGGAACGATGGGCCGCCGTCGGCTCGGTCACCCACGACCTGGCCTACCCCCGCGACGAGCTCGGCCACGCCTGGAAGCAGCTGTTGTTCAACCAGTTCCACGACGTGCTCCCCGGCTCGGCCATCGAGCCTGGGTACGACGACGCCCGCGACCAGCTCGGTGAGGCGGTGGCCATCGCCAAGCGCATCATCACCCGGGTGCAGAACGTCATCGCCCGCGACGTGGAGGTACGGTTCGAGGACGGCACGCAGCCGGTGCTGGTCTTCAACCCGCACCCGTGGCCGGTCACCACCGACGTCGAGCTGCAGTACGGCGTGCAGCCGTCCGGCGTGCACGTCGTGGACGCGGAAGGCCGGCTGACACCGTCGCAGCCCACCCAGTCGGTGGCCACCACCAACGACAAGGGCCGCGGCGCCGTCGTCTTCCGCGCCGAGCTTCCGCCCCTGGGATACCGGCTCTACCGGCTGCGCCCCGGGCTGGTCCCGCTCGAGCCCGCTGCGTGGAGCAGTGACGCTCCCGGTGGGCTGTCGGCGTCGGAGACGGTGCTCGAGAACGACGTGTTGCGGGCCGAGTTCGACCCGGCGACCGGGTGGCTGTCCAGCCTGCTCGACAAGCGCACCGGGGTTGACGTCGTGGCCGGCGCGGCCGGCGAGCACACCCAGGTCAGCGAGGACCCCACCGACACCTGGGGGCACGGCGTCGTCTCCTACGCCTGGCCCGGTGAGGCCATGCGCACGACCCGGATGGTGCTGCGCGAGAGCGGCCCCGAGCGCGCCCGGCTGCGGGTCGAGCGGTCCTGGGGCCGCTCCACACTGGTCGAGGAGTTCATTCTGCGGCAGGGTGCCGACGAGCTAGAGGTGCGGGCCACCGTCGACTGGCGCGAGCAGGCGCATCTGCTGAAGCTGCGTTTCCCGGTGGCGCTGACCGACCCGGAGGCCACGTACGAGATCCCGTTCGGCACGATTGCGCGTCCGGTCGACGGTGCCGAGGAACCGGGCCAGTCGTGGGTCGACCTGACGGGCGGTATGGAGGGGTCGGCCGGCGCGGCCGGTGCTCGTGCCGGGCTCGCCGTGGTCAACAACGCCAAGCATGGCTACGACGTCTCTCCCGCCGACGGCTCGGTGTCGCCGAGCATCGGTATCACCGCGGTGCGCAGCCCCGTCTACTCCTGGCACGACCCACGGCTGCTCGACCCCGACGGCTTCTACTCCTTCCAGGACCAGGGCGTGCAGCGGTTCAGCTACCTGCTGGTGCCGCACGCCGGCGACTGGCGGTCGGCCGAGCTGAGCCGTCGCGCCGCCGTGCTCGGGTCCGCGCCGCGCGCCATGCTGGAGAGCTTCCACGAGGGCCGGCTGCCCGCGGCGGACAGCTTCGTCGCCGACGGTTCCGGGCAGGTCATGGTGACGGCGGTGAAGGGCTGGGAGGACGGCGACGCTTCGGCACCCGAGCTCATCGTCCGCGCGGTCGAGACCACCGGAGCACCGGCGAGCGCCCGCATCGAACTGCCGGTTCTGGGCCGCGTGCTGGAGGCGGACTTCGGCCCGAGCCAGCTGCGCACATTCCGGGTGCCGCGCGACGCCTCGCGACCGGTCGTCGAGGTCGACCTGCTGGAATGGGACGTCGACGGCGAACCGTCGGTGCCGAGCGATGACGACGTCGACGCAGGCTGATCCGGCGCCGGCACCGGACGGAACGCCGCCCGTGCTGCGCGTGGAGGTTCTGGACGCCGATGGCGTCGTCGTCGGGACGGCGGAGCTGGACGGTGGGCACGACCTGTCGGCCCAGGTCGTCGCCGGGCCGCTGCGCATCGAGGCCGAGGCCGGTTCCGCGGCCGGCCGGGCCGGTGCGGTGGTGGACCTGGTGCTCGATGTGGTCAACGCCGGTGACGATCCGTTCACCGGGCATCTGCGGCTGGTGGCCGACGTCGCCGGTGCGGCAGAGCCGTGGTGGCTGATCCCCGGCCTGTTCTACGGAGAGAACCGGCCGGAGGCGTGCGAGCGGCTGTTCCCGCGCTTCGCGCCCGGCGCCGACGACCCCGACGGCATGGTCAGCGACCACTGGTCGTTCCGGTCCGACCGGGCCGCAACCCCCGCGGTCTTCGCCTGGGGACAGCGCGACGGCGTCGTGGTCGCGGTCGCGGAGCTGTCGGAGTGCGGCCCCACCGGCGTCGGGTACTCCCACTTCGGTTCCGTGGCCAGCGCACATGTGGTGTTCCCGTTCCGGGAGGCACCGGTCACGTATTACGGATCGCCGCGGCCGCGGCCGGCGGAGGTCGCGCGGTTCACTTGGCAGCCCGGCGAGCCGGTCACGCTGCGCGCGTCGGTGGGCCGGCTGCCCGCCGACCGGCACGCCTATGCGCCGGTGCTGCGTGCGATCCACGACCGGAACCGGGCCCTGCACCCGGTGGAGCCGTGGCTTCCGGTCGCGCAGGCGGCGGACATCGCGGCCGAAGGGCTGGTGCGCTGGCACTACGACCCCGACCCGGGTGTGCTGCTCGAGACCGTCGGGTTCGACCGCGAGGTCACCGGCGGCGACGGCCGCCCGGTCGACCGGCAGGCCATGCACGTCGGCTGGGTGAGCGGCATCCCGTGGGCGTACGCGCTGCTGGCTCACGGGCGACGGGTGGGGAACGCGGCCGAGGTGGCCGCGGCGTCACACGTCGTGGACTTCATCTGCGGCAACCTGTCGCCGTCCGGAACCTTCTGGGGTCGCTGGGAGCGGGCGAGTGGCTGGACGCAGAGCTGGACGCCGGTGCGCGGCGGACTGCACGCGCGCACCCTCGGTGAGGCAACCCTGTTCCTGCTGCGGGCGCTCGAGCTGGTGGCGCCGGACGAGCACCCGGACTGGGTGGCCGCCGCGCGCTCCAACCTCGACGTCGTCCGGGACCGGCAGCGTGCCGACGGCAACCTCGGATCCGTCCACCACGCCGTCGACGGCACCGTACTGTCCTGGGCGGGCGCGTCCGGGCTGACCTGGATCTCCGCGTTCTGTGAGGCGGCGGCGTGGGACTCCGACGGCGAGTACCTGGCGGCGGCGGTGCGGGCCGGCGAGTACTACGCGCGGTTCGTGGAGCGGGAGTTCATCCACGGCGCGCCGGAGGACGTCGACCTCGCGCCCACGTCCGAGGACGGGTACGCCGCCGTCATGGCGTACGTCGCCCTGCACCGGCGTACCGGGTCGCCGCGCTGGCTGGACCTGGCTCGCCGGGCCGCCGACTGGATGCTCACGTTCCGCTACACCTACAACGTGAAATTCGCGCCGCGGTCCCAGCTGGGCGTGTACGGGTTCGCCAGCCGGGGCGCCGACCAGGCCTCTCCGTCCAACCAGCACCTGCACGCGTACGGGCTGGTGTGCACGCGGGAGCTGACAGAGCTGTCGGCCGCCACCGGCGACCCGCACTACCGCGAACGGGCCGAGGAGGCGCTGGCGTGCTTCCGCCAGCTGATCGCCAGCAAGGACGGCGAGGTGAACTCCTACCGCGGGATGATCACCGAGCGGTACTACCAGACCTCGTGCTTCCAGCCGAAGGGCATGCTGCTGACCCTGTCGCACGCGTGGAGCGCCGGCGTCCTGCTGCTCGCCTGCGAACAGTCGCTGGCCGCTCCGAAATGATCACGTTCGGCATGGGTGTACCCGCGAAACCATGAATGCTTGCCTGGTGGAGCGGGAGGACGCCTGTTGGTGGCCCTCCGGGCTGACGTCACCCGTCACGACGCGCATTCGGGCCCGATGTCGTCCTCGATGAGCCGGCGAGGTCCGGGGCCGTGCTCCCCCAACGCGTCGCGCGAGTTGGCCAGCGCGCAGCAGCTGAGCGACAGACAGCCGCATCCGATGCAGTCGGTGAAGTCGTCGCGCAGCTGCTGCAGTCGCTTGATGCGTTCGTCGAGGTCGGTGCGCCACTGCAGGGACAGCCGCTCCCAGTCCGCCTGGTCCGGCGTGCGCCCGTCCGGCAGGCTCGACAACGCGTCCGCGATCTCGGCCAGCGGGATGCCCACGCGCTGAGCGATCCGGATCAGGGCCACCTGGCGCAGCGTCGCCCGCCGGTAGCGGCGCTGGTTTCCGGACGTACGGCGGGATGCGATGAGCCCTTGGCGCTCGTAGAAGTGCAGGGCCGACACGGCGACGCCGCTGCGCCGGGACAGTTCTCCCACGGTCAGTTCGGACTTGTTCCACGCCACGGTCTCCATCGCGTCGTCTCCCGGCGGTTGACCTCAACAATGATTGAGGTTCTAGCGTAGCCGGTGCCCCGCGAGACCGTCACCCCCTAGGAGCTGCACCGATGCACGCCATCCGACTGCACGAGTTCGGCCCGGCACAGAACCTCCGCTACGAACAGGCACCCGATCCGTCGCCCGGACCCGGCCGGGTACTGGTGGCCGTGGAGGCCAGCGGCGTGCATCTGATCGACACCGCGCTGCGCGCCGGGACCACGGGCGGCGGTCCGATCCCGGTGCCGGAGCTGCCGATGATCCCCGGTCGTGAGGTCGCCGGGACCGTCCGCGCCGTCGGGTCCGACGTCGACGCCGCCTGGTTGGGACGGCGCGTGGTGGTCCACCTGGGGCTTGCCAGCGGCGGGTACGCGCGGCTCGCCGTCGCTTCGGCCGACGCCGTGCACGTCCTGCCGGACGGCTTGGCGCCGGACGTCGCCGTCGCGATGATCGGAACCGGCCGGACCGCGGTTGCCGTACTCGACGTCGCCGCGCTCACCGCCGGAGACGTCGTCGTGGTCACTGCCGCGGCGGGCGGCCTGGGCAGCTTGTTCGTGCAGGCGGCGCGGCATGCTGGAGCCGTCGTCGTCGGGACCGCCGGCGGCGCGGACAAGGTGGCGCGGGTCCGGCAACTCGGCGCCACCCACGCCGTCGACTACCGGAAGGGCAGCTGGCCGGACGAGGTCCGCGCGGCGCTCGGCGACCGGGAGGTGAGCGTGGTGCTCGACGGTGTCGGTGGCGTGCTGGGACGGGCCGCGATGGACCTGCTGGGGGTGGGCGGCAGGCTCGTGATGTTCGGCTGGTCGTCCGGGGAACTGCTGCCGTTCACCTCGAATGACCTGGTCGACCGTGGCCTGACCGCCACCTGGGCCATCGGCCGGCGTGTCGTCAGCCGTGGTCCGGGCGCGCTGCGTGAGCTGGAGGCCCGGGCCCTGGCGGAGGCGGCGGCCGGCCGGTTGGTTCCTGTCGTGCACCGGTTCCCACTGGCCGACGCCGCCGCGGCCCACGTCGCGCTGGAGAACCGGAACACCGTCGGCAAGGTCGTCCTCGTCCCCTGAGCGAACCGCGGCTGGCGTTCAGAACCCGAACAGCGGATCCCAGGGATCGTCGTCGGCGCCACGGATCCACTGCCGGGCGGCGTCGGTGTCCGGCTGGTGATCCCAGGAGTGGTGCCGGCCGTGGGCCATCGCCTCGCCGAGGAATGCCCGGATCCGCTGGCTGCGTACCACCGTTCGGTGCGCCTCCTCGGGATCCCACGACCGTGACATGTCCGCCCGCATCCGCGCCGACACCTCGGCGTAGGCCGGATCGTCGACGACGTTGTGCCGCTCGCCCGGGTCGTGGCCCAGGTCATAGAGCTGGTCCTGCAGGTCCGGCGCCCGGACGAGCTTGTGCCGGCCGCGTACGACTGCTCGCACCGGCGCGATGGTGCCCTCCGCGTAGTTCTCCAGCACGACGTCCGGGTGCTCGGCGTCCTGCCCGGCCAGGAGCGGCGCGACGCTGGCGCCGTCGAACGCCTCGCCCACGCACGCCGGAACCGATGTCCCGGCCAGGTCGGCGAGCGTGGGATGGATGTCGACCAGCGACACCGGCACATCCACCCGATGCCCAGGGCGGACCCCGGGGCCGGCCGCGATCAACGGCACGCGCACCGACCACTCGCGCAGTGTGCGTTTGAAGAACATGTCGTTCTCGCCGAGCTGGTCACCGTGATCGCTGGTGAAGATCACGACCGTGTTGTCGGCCAGGTCGAGCCGGGTCAGCTCCGCGGCGAGCTGCCCGACGACGTCGTCGACGTAGCTGATCATCGCGTAGTAGCCGCGGCGGGCACGGTAGACCTGTTCGTCGGTGACGTCGTGCAGATCGACCCCGTGGAACGCGTTGACCCACACGTCCAGCGGATGCGCCTCGCGGGGGCCGGACCGGTCTGGCAGCCGGATCTGCCGGCCCTCGTAACGGTCCCAGTACTCCTGCGGCGCCGCGTACGGATCGTGCGGCTGAGTCATGGACGTCACCAGCAGCCACGGTTCGTCATGGCGCGGTCCGGTGTCCATGGCCAGCTCCCGCAGCCGCTGCAGCGTGCGGAACCGAACTTCCTCGTCGTAGTGCATCTGGTAGGTCCATGGCTGCGGGCCGGACCGGTTGAGGATGTCGACGTACTCCCGCCCGCCGCTGCGCTGCTTGCCGGACAACCGCGGCGGGTCGCCGAGCGTCTCCCAGGGCCGGGTCCAGGTGAGATCGGCCGGGAAGATGTCGGTGGTGAGCCGCTCCTCGAAGCCATGCAGTTGGTCCGGGCCGACGAAGTGCATCTTTCCGGCGAGGATGGTGCGGTACCCGGCCCGGCGCAGCGTGTGCGCGAACGTCGGGACCGAGGCCGGGAACTCCTCGGCATTGTCGTTGCACGGTACGGCGCTGGGCAGCCGCCCGGTCATCATGGCCGCCCGCGACGGCACGCACAGCGGCGAGTTCGCGTACGCGTTCTCGAACACGACACCGCGGTCGGCGAGAGCGTCGAGGTGTGGCGTGAGCACGTCGTCGTTGCCGTACGCGCCCAGCCCGAACGCCGTCAGCTGGTCGACCATGACGATGAGCACGTTCGGGCTCGTCGGCTGCCCAGTCACGTGGGTGGTTCTCCTTGTCTCGGTGAGCGTTGGGGTCAGGAGCCGACCGCGTCGGTGAAGATCGAGGTGTCGAAGAACTCATCCGGCTCGACGAACTCCGGTAGCGCGCCGATATCCACGAAGACCTGCTCCATCCGGCCGACCCAGTCCAGCGCGGTGCCGTCCTCGTAGAGGCCGGCCCACTCGTCGTTGGTGAACGTCTGCGTCTTGCCGTAGATCTCGACACACGTCTCGGCGTCCATGAACTCCTCCAGGCGCGGGCAGGCCTCGGCCAGCGCGGCCTCCTGGTCGGTCATGAGGTCCTCGTTCGAGCGCAGCCACACCTCCGCCAGCCGCCCGAGAGTCTCCTTGTTGTCGGCGTAGAAGTCGTTGTTGGCCACCCAGCCACCGGCGATGGCGGCGTCCTCGTAGTCGGCCGAGGTCGCGATGAGGTTCGCGTCCGGCAGCTGCTCCTCGACCTGGGTGTCGAACGGTGCCCACAGTGCGGCAGCGCCGATGCCGCCGGTGACGAACGTGTTGGCCACGGCGGGCATATCGAGGTTGACGATCTCGACGTCCTCGGCCGGGACGCCCTCTGCCTCGAGCGCGACATGCAGCAGCAGGTGTGCTGCCGAGCCGGTCGTCGTCGCGACCTCCGTGCCGGCGAGGTCGGAGACCGACTCGATTCCGGAGCCCGGTGCCGCCCAGATCTGCTGGATGTCAGCTTCGAGATTGTTCAGCAGGAACAGCTTGCCCTGGCCGCGGGCCGGGAAGTTCGCCACGACGGCGCCCATGACGCCGACGTCGATGCTGCCGCCGGTCAGCGCGTTGGACAGGGAGATCCCGGTCTGGAACGGCGTCAGCTCCACCTCGATGTCGTTCTCGGCGAAGTAGCCGCGTTCGTCGGCGAGCAGCAGGTTCATGGCCGGTGCCGGGCCCGGGATGTAGCCGATCCGCACGGTGGCAGGGCCTCCCGCGGCGGTGTCGCCACCGTCGTCGCCGCCACAGGCAGTCAGCATCAGGCTGAGTGCGGCGATGCCGGCAATGGCCGCAGACGTCGTCGTCCGCATGATTATCTCCTTGGGTGTCAGGGTGTGGTGGGGCCGCTGCCCCGCGGATCAATGCGCCGACGAGCGCAGCAGGGTCTCGATGCGCCGGCGCAGCTGGACGAACTCCGGGTCGGTCTTGATCTCGTGCGTGCGCCGCTCACCCCAGGGGACGTCGACGATCTCTTGCACGGTGGCCGGCCGGGCACTCATGACCACGACCCGATCAGCCAGGAAGATGGCCTCCTCGACCTGGTGCGTCACGAAGAGCACCGTGCGACGTTCGCGCTGGTTGATGTCGACCAGGGCTTCCTGCATCTGTTCCCGGGTCTGCGCGTCCAGGGCGGCGAACGGCTCGTCCATGAGCAGGATCTCGGGATCGACGGCGTAGGCGCGGGCGATCGCGACCCGCTGGCGCATGCCGCCGGAGAGCGTCTTGGGCAGCGCGTCGGCGAAGTCGTTGAGGCCCATCATGTCGAGGTAGCGCTCGGTGATGCGGGTGCGCTCCTGCTTTGAGCCGCGCCATGCCCGCAGCCGAGTGCCGAAGTCGATGTTCTTCCGGACGCTGAGCCACGGGAAGATGGCGTACTCCTGGAAGACCACACACCGTGACGGCCCGGGCCCGCGCACCGGTTCTCCGTTGACCAGGATCTCGCCGTCGTCCGGTTCGACGAAGCCGGCGATGGCGTTGAGCAGGGTGCTCTTACCCGAGCCGCTGGGACCGACAACGGCGACGAACTCACCATCGGCGATCTGGAGGTCGACGTCGTGAAGCACGCGGACGGCCTTCTCACCGGTGCCGAAGCTCTTGCCGACCTCGCGAACCGAGAGCCCGCTCCGGGTGGTGGTGTGCTGCGTCATCGAGTCCCCCTGTCCTGCCACCGGACGACGTAGGCGGAGAGCATGCGGATGCCCATGTCCATGACCAGGGCCGAGATCCCGATCAGCACGATCCCGGCGTAGACGGTGGGGATGTCGAGGAAGTTGCTCGCGTTCTGGATCACCGCGCCGAGGCCCTGCTGCGCGGCGACCAGCTCGGCCGCCACCAGGGATGCCCAGCCGATGCCCAGCGAGACCCGCGCGGCCGTCATGATGTGCGGGATCGAGAGCGGGAAGACCACCTTGGTGAGGACCTCGAACCGGGTGGCCCCAAGTGTTTGAGCAGCCCGCACGTACTTCTCGTCCAGCGACGCCACGCCCTCGTAGACGATGACGATGGTGGCGAAGAAGGCCGCCCACACCAGCACGATGCCGCGGGACAGCTCGCCGATGCCGAAATAGACGATGACGAGCGGCACCAGCGCGATCGGCGGCAGCGCACGCAGGAAGTTCACCAGCGGGTTGAACATCGCCCGGGCGACGCCGAACCAGCCCAGCACGAACCCGATCGGCGTGGCGATGGCCAGGCCCAGACCGACACCGACGAGCACGCGCCGGAAGCTGATCAGCAGGTCGTCGAGCAGGCCGTTGCCGAGCCCGTCGACGATGACCCTGCCGACCTCGACCGGGGTGGGCAGCAGGCCCTCACCGAAGACCTCGCCGACGGCCATGAGCTGCCAGGCCACGATGACGATGGCGAACCCGGCGGTGCCGAGGCTCAGCCGCCCCAGCGCCTGGGCGACGCCGGGGCGGCCGGAACCAGGCCGGCGCGCCGGCCTGCTGCGGATGCGGCTGGGCCGGTCCACCCGGGTGTCGACCCCCGTCATGCCGCGGTCCTGTGTCGGGGAGCGGTGGTGACCATGGGCGCTCCTTAATGATCGGACTAATAGATGGATAAAGGCCGGAGAAAGATGCGAACTTTTTACGCCTGCTTGGTCCTGTCGTCAAGCTCAGCGCGGACACTTGCCTGGGTGAAAGATCGGCTATATGGTTCGACTATTGACGGAAGGATCATTGCTCATGGCTGCGCTGAGCTCGGACGACACGGCCCGACGACCCCGGGTCGACACGGTGACGACCAGATTGCGCGTGCTGATAGACGAGCAACGGGCCCGCGGTTTTCACCGGTTGCCCCCGGAGAAGGAGCTCAGCGAGCAGCTCGGTACGTCACGGGGCACCCTGCGCGAGGCTCTGGCGACGCTCGAGGCCGCCGGTGAGATCGAGCGGCGCCGACGGGTCGGCACGCTGATCACGACGCCGCAGAAGATCACCCTGGACCACGCCGTCGCCTACCCGATCGACTACATCTGCTCGGTCTCCGACATCCTGGGCGGCGCCGGTACCACGTACGCCGTGCGCGAGGTCAGCGTCCGGCGCGAGGCCGCGGACGACGCCGACGCGCCCCTGCTCGGGCTGCGGCCGGGTGCCCCGGTGTTCCGGGTGTGCCGCTCCTACGAGGTCGACGGCGCCGCGGCGGCGCTGGTCGAGCACACACTGCCGACGGAACTCAACGGCCACGACGTGCGCATCAACTCGCTCACCGACGGTGTCACCACGTTCTTCCGCGACGTCGAGCACATCCCATTGGTGCGCAGCGACCATGCTGTCACCGCCATCGCCGCGACCGGGGAGCTTGCCGCCGAACTGGACGTGACGCCGGGCGCGCCGCTGCTGGTGGTGCACTGTCGCCTCTACACCGACGGCGACCGCATCATCGCCCTCGGACGGCTCGTCTTCCGCCCTGACTCGCTCTACCTCACCGCCAGCGCCTATCCCCGCTCCCTGGCGAAATGATCACGTGAAGGATGGGTCTTGCCGCTCCACCAGGAATGCTTGCCTGCTGAAGCGAGAAGACCCCTGGTGCTGCGCCGATCGACGGCCGGGCGGGCGGCGCGCTCGGCGTCAGTGGGCGCCGTCGACGCAGCGGAGGCCCGGGAAGCCGTCGTCCTGTGTCTGCTCGCCGGAGGCGCGGTCGCGGTGTGCCTGGCAGGCCTCGCGGCGCAGGGTCTCCACCACCTGGACGGCCGAGTCGAGATCGTCGGCGGAGATGGTGGCGCCGATCTGTTCCCGGAACACCTCCGGCAGTGCGTCCACGGGAAGGTCACCAGGGATCTCGTGCAGCTCGGAGAGGTGGATCGGGCCCAACTCCTGGCTCACCCCCTGGTACACGGCCACCTGGCCACCGCTGCTGCCGATGTAGTACTGCTCGCGCACCCAGTCGTTGGCCAGGGTCAGCGCGGTCCAGCCCATGGCGGCGACGACGCCGACCGCGATAACCGGGCGCAGCCAGGACCGTCGACGTGGTGGCTGCGGGGCGTACCGGGCGGTCTCGGGGTCGTCATCGGGTACGTCGACCTCGGGGTGGCTCTCCGTCACGGCGCCGACCATGAACACCTGTGCGGTGTCGTCGACCGGCCGGTGTCCGTCGTCGACGGGGACGAACTCACCGAGCACGACAGTGACGTTGTCCGGCGCGCCGCTGTCCAGCGCCAAAGCGATCAGCCGGTCAGCGGCGTCGGCGATGGAATCCGGCTGCGTCAGCGCCTGCTGGATCTCCGCGTTTCCGACGACGTCGGACAACCCGTCACTGCAGATCAGAAACCGGTCGCCGGCATGGACGTCGATGAGCGAGAAGTCCGGCTGGATGGGCCACTGCCCTTGCAAGACCTTGGTGACCACGGAGCGCGCCGGGTGCTCGCGGGCGTCCTCGGCGGTGATCCGGCCGTCGTCGACCAGCGACTGGACGAACGTGTGGTCACGGGTGATCTGGGTCAGGACGCCGTCGCGCAGCAGGTAGGCGCGCGAGTCTCCGATGTGCCCGAGCGCGAGCTGGTTGCCGTCCCACAGCAGCGACGTCGAGGTGGTGCCCATGCCGGCTCGTGCGGGGTCGGCGAGAGCGAGCTCGTTGATGCGCTCGTTGGCGGCCACGACGGCGGCGGAGAGCGTGTCGATCGGACTTGCGTCGTCGTGGGACGGCGGATGGTCGGCGTGGCCGAGTTCGTCGATGGCAGCCTTGCTGGCTACCTCGCCGGCCGCGTGCCCGCCCATGCCGTCGGCTACTGCGAGAAGGTACGGCCCGGCGTAGCCGGAATCCTCGTTCCCCTCCCGCAGGAGACCGACATCTGAGCGCGCCACGTAGCGCAGCGTCAACGGCATCGATTACTCCCGCACTATCGAGGCACGGCGGGCTCCGGGCGCGCCCACCGCGTCGCCTCCCCCCAACGAGTCGATCACAGCGGATCGTAACGGCGTTGGCCCGCTGATGGAGGAGGCGCCCCGTGAACGCGGGCGGATATGTCGTCGCGTCCGGGCGTTCGAGTGCCGCCCTGCGGTTGCGGTGAGGGCGTGGCCGCGGCTGCGTGGTGACGGCGGGTGTTGTCCACAGGCTGCACGGATTTGACGAGTTGTCCACATTCGGGTTCTGGGCGGGTGCGCCGCAGAATTCGCCGGGCAACGATGGCAGGGCGCCGGCCGCGGAGGCCGGGCCGAGGCCTCAACGGTCTCGTTCGTTCGGCCCGAAAGGAACTCATCCATGCACGTCACCAAGGTTTCCGTGGCTGCCGGTGTGCTGAGTGCGGCGGCGTTGCTCGCTGCGGCTGGAGCCGGTGCGGCGCCCGCCATGGCCGGGGTGCACACGACGTCGCAGGTCGAGTCGCCGACGGCGGTGGCAGTCGGTGGTGAGCTGCCTGTCGGTACGCCGCCGAGCGGCGTGAACGCTGCGGCCGGGGCCACCGTTGTCGAGCCGACGGTTCCGCGGGAGAGTTCCTGTGGCCGGGTCCCGCCGGCACGACATCGCGAGTGGCTCGACGGCTTCCGCATCCGGTGGCTGCCGCCCGGCCTCGGGCCGTTGGTGTCCGACTTCGAGTACGAGTGGGACGACGTCGGCTTCGCCTCGCGGGTCTGGGAGACCGGTCCGGATGAGGACGGCGCCTACGGCGTTGATCTGCAGGTCACGGTGATGCGCAGCGCCACCCTCACCGACACGGCGGCGTTGCATGCGTTCCTCACCGAGTACCACGAGCGCGATCCCGGCGACTGGACGCCTGAGCCGTTCCAGCACCCCGACGGTCCCGGGTTCCGCACGGGAACCGAGCTCTTCTGGCTGGCCGAGCCGGGCGTCGCGGTCCGGGTACATGGTGACGGCCAGCGGTTCAGCTCCGACGACCTGACCCGGACGGCGTGCGACGTGCGACAGGTGCGGGCCGGATGAAAGCCGCCGCCCCGGGCGCTGTCCCCCTGAGCGCCCGGGGCGGCTCCGCCCAGGTCACACCGTGCGTTGTGCTGCTCGGGCCACGCCGCAGGTGGCGCCGTCAGTTGGTGATCCGGTCGTAGACCAGGCAGAGTGCGCCGGACTCGCTGGTCGACAGGTCGGTCAGAGACCACGACGTCCGTGGCACGCCGTCAACGAACAGCGTGGCGCCCCCGCCGGCAAGTTCAGGGCACAGATTGATCATGAGCCGGTCGATCTCACCGGCGTCGAGCAGCTCTCGGATGACACTGCTGCTGTTCTGGACGACGATGTCGCCGCCGGACTGCTCGCGCAGCCGTCGAACCGTCGTGGCCGGGTCGGCGTCGGCTATGCGGGAATTCTGCCACGTCGCCTCCGTCAGCGTGCTGGAGAAGACGACCTTCTCGGTCGAGTCCAGCCAGCGGGCGGTGGCACGGTCGCGGGGTTCGGCGTTCTCGTCCTGAGCCACGGACGGCCAGTAGCCGCCGAAACCCTCGTAGTTCTTGCGGCCGAGCAGGATCGTGGTGGCGGTGTCGGTCAGGCGGACCATCAGGTCTCGCGCGGCGTCGGTGACTGCGTGCGGAGCGATCCAGCTCATGTCGTAGTCGCCGCCGGGTCCGCTGACGCGTCCGTCCAGCGACAGCGAGATGTTGGCGACGACCCTACGGCCGGGGGTGGTGTTCGCGGTCATGTCGGTGCCTCCTGTGTGGTGGCGCTCGGTACGCGCCGTCTGACGTCGATCCTTCCGCCGTGGCGGTGGTGGAACATCTGCCAACTGGCCGATATCCGGCGCGTCGGGTGGCCGAGGCGGTGAGAGACTTCGAGCGATGCCTGCTCACCACGTGCCACCCGAGCTGACGTCGTTCGTCGGCCGTGCCGCCGAGCTCGCCGCCATCGGCTCCGCCGTGGCGCCGGGACGGCTGCTGACTCTGGTCGGCCCGGGCGGATGCGGGAAGACGCGGCTGGCTGTGCGCGCGTGTCACAACCTGGCCGAGCGGTGGCCGGGTGTGGTGTGGGTGAACCTGGAGGACGAGCACGACGACGCTCAGGTCACTCACCGTGTCGCGGACGCTCTCGGCGTGCTGCTGCCACCGGGGCCCGACCCGCTCGGAGCTGTGGTCGCGGCGCTGGGTGATCAGGAGACGGTCGTCGCCCTGGACAACTGTGAGCACCTGCTCGCCGGTGTGGCGCCAGTGGTGGCGATGATTCTGGCGCGGTGTCCGCGGGCGGCGATGATGGCGACAAGCCGAGCGCCCCTGGGCGTCGGCGGTGAGCGTGTCTGGCGGGTGCCACCCCTGGACCTCGCCGACGCCCTGGAGCTGTTCCTCGCCCGGGCCGGCGCCGACGCGGCCGGCGGGGCCGACGCGCGAGCGGGTGCCCGCCGCGTCTGCGACCGGCTCGACCGGTTGCCGCTCGCTCTGGAGCTGGCGGCCGGGTGGGCGGGGACGTTGTCGCCAGCACAGATCGCCGACGCGCTGCATGATCCGTACGCGATGCTCGACGGTGGGGCGCGGACGGCCACGTTCCGCCAGCAGACGCTCGAGGGATCGATGCGGTGGAGCCACGACCTGCTGGGCGACGACGAACGGGTCCTGTTCCGCTGGCTGGGTGTGTTCGAACCCGGGTTCTCGGCCGACGCCGTCACGGGTTTGGCGACACTCGGCGGGCCTACAGCGGAACGGCTGGTCAAAGCGCTGCGGGGGTTGATCGACACGTCGTTGGTGGTCGCCGACACGACGGGCCCGGTGGCGCGGTACCGGATGCTGGGCGTGGTCCGTGACTACGCGCTGGCCAGACTGGCGGAAGCAGGCGAGACGGAACGGCTGCGCGATCGGCATCTGGACCTCCAGCTGGTGCTGGTGGACGAGCTCGCGCAGCTTGCCGACACCGACAAGGACGCCTGGCGGGCTGCCGTCTCCGCCGAGCACGCCAATATCCGCGCTGCCATCGAATGGGGTCTGGCGTCGGGTGACCCGGACCGCGGCCGCCGGCTCGCCGCGGGTGTGGCCTGGCTGTGGCACCTGGAGGGCCGCGGCTCGGAGGGGATGCGCCTGCTGCGCCTGGCCGCCGAGCGGGGCGCGGGCGAGCGCAGTGTGCTGCAGGCGGAGGTGATGGCGGCGCTCGCGCTGGTGGCCGACACGACGGTGCCCGGAGGCATCGGTGTGGACGAGGTACGTGAGGTCGTGCGGTTAGCGGCCGAGGTCGGCGCGGATCGGGCCGGGCGGCAGGCCCGCTCGCTGGCCGCCATCGGTGAGCTCGCCTCCGACCTGGACCGGGCCAAGGAGGACGCGGCGCGGGTCCGCGACGACGCTGTTCGAGCCGGCGACGGGTTCGCGGCCGATGCCGCGGCCGCGCTGATCGGCCTGGTTCACCTGATCCGCGACGAGCATGCGCTGGCGATCGCGCACATCGAGCCGGCCCTGGACGGCCTGCTGAGGCGTGGCGACCGGGGGGTGGCGTCCTCCGGCCTGGGCTGGCTGGCCACGGCGACCGCCCGCTCCGGCGACCTGCGGCGGGCCGCGGAACTGGCGGAGCGGGCGATCATCACAGCGGAACCGCTGCGCGACTTCCACCGGTCCGGCTCGGCTCGGAGCGTCCTGGCCGAGATCCGCGTCCTGCAGGGCCGGCTCGACGCCGCCGCTGAGGTGCTTGCGCCCATGGATCGGCTGATGACCGGCCTCGACGAGGATCCGTTCATCCCTGGCTGGGAGCGCGTCAAGGCGCTTATCGCTCTCGGTCACGGGCGGCCGGCCGACGCGGTGGTGTGGTGCCGGCGAGAAGCGCGGTGGCATTCGCATCCCGTGGACGAGCACGTATCGCCGCAGACGCAGGTGGTCCTGGCCGCGGCGCTCTGGGAGGCCGGTGACGAGGCGGCCACCGCGAAGCTCCTGGACGCCGTGGACGCGGCATCGGTGACGCGACAGGTGCCTGGGGTTCAGGCGGCGGCCCTGACGGTTCGCGCCCGGACGATCGCCGCGACGGACCCGGACAAGGCGTTGGCGCTGCAGCACGACGCCCTGCGGATCCGGGCCGAGCACGGACTCGGCCTCGACTGCGTCGACAGCCTGGAGTCGCTGGCCGAGACGCTGCTGCGACGCGGCGCCACCGCGCCTGCCGGCGTGCTGGCCGGTGCTGCCCGGCGCGCCCGCCATGACGTGGGGGCCGGCCCGGGGCCGTCGTCGCTGGCCCGGTGCTCACCGACGGACGCGGTCTGGGTCGCGGCAGTGGAGCGCGGGGAGGCGATGTCACTGCAGGACGCGGTCGCGTACGCCAGCCGGTCGCGCGGTCCCCGTGGGCGGCCAGAGTCCGGGTGGGAGAGCCTGACGCCCACCGAGCGCTCGGTCGTCGAGCTCGCAGTCCAGGATTGTCCAATCCGGAGATCGCGACCCGGCTGTTCGTGAGCCGCGGCACTGTGAAGACCCACCTGGCACATGTGTACGCGAAGCTGCAGGTGGCCAACCGCACTGAGTTGGCCCGGCTGGCCGCCCGCCGGTGACGGGTCAGCGGTCGCAGGTGTGCCGCGGGCTGGTGACTCCCGGCCGGGTTCATCCAGCAGGTGCCGGCAGCTCGTAGACGAGCGGTGCTTCCTTACGCCTGACCCGTCGCGACATTCACCCCCGACTGCCCGCAATCACTGTGGTCGGGCACACTCATTGCCACGATGTCCGACTCGCCGGCCTCTTTCGCCCAGGTGCTCGCCGTGCCGGAGTTTCGCCGGCTGTGGGTAGCGCATGTGCTCTCCGTCGTCGGAGATCAGCTGGCCCGTCTGGCCTTGACGGTGTTGGTCTATGAGCGCACGAACTCTGCCGGGCTCACCGCGTTGACCTACGCGTTGACCTATCTGCCCGACTTCGTCGGCGGCGCCGCACTGGCCGGGCTGGCGGATCGGTTCCCACGGCGCAGCGTCATGGTCTACACCGATCTGTCCCGGGCCGCGCTGGTGGCTCTCATGGCGGTCCCGGGGATGCCGCTGTTGGCGCAGGCGGCACTGCTGTTCGTCGTGCAGGCCGTGGCGAGCCCGTTCGCCAGCGCGCGTCAGTCGGTACTCGCGGACATGCTTCCTGGCGACCAGCTCGCCGCCGGATTCGCTCTCGTGTCGATGACGTCGCAGGCATCGTTCGCGATCGGGTTCGGCGCCGGCGCTGCCCTGGTGGCCGAGTTCGGCACGAGCGCGGCCCTGCTCGTCGACGTCGTCACGTTCGTGGCGTCGGCCGTGATCATCCGGGTGGGCATCCAGCTCTACCGGCCGGCCGCGGGGACGGCGCCGCAGGGTGCCGTAACGGGATCTCGGGACCTCGGATACTGGGCGACGGTGCGTGCCGGGTGGGCTGTGGTCGTCGGCGACGCGCGGCTTCGCACCCTGCTGGCGGTCGCCTGTTGCAGCGGTTTCTACGCTGTTCCGGAGGGCTTGGCGGTGCCGTTCGGCGATCAGTTGGGTGACGGTACGGCGGCGGTGGGTTGGCTGCTGGCGGCCAACCCGGTCGGGACCGTACTCGGCATGATCGGGCTGCGCTTTCTCGGTCCGAGGCGGCGGCTGGCGCTGCTCGGGCCGATGGCGATCGGCAGCAGCCTGATCCTGCTACCGACGGGGTGGGCGCCCGGCCTCGCCGTGACGGTGGTCCTGTGGACGCTGAGCGGGGTGCTCTCAGCGCACGACATCGTCGCCCAGTCCACCTACGTACGTCTGGCGCCGGCGGAGAGCCGCGGGCAGGCGATCGGGGTCGCCGTCGCCGGGCTGCGGGCAGCCCAGGGCCTGGCGATCGTCGCTGCAGGACTGCTGGCGCAGCTCGCCGACGCAGCAGTGATCGTCGGCGCAGCCGCAGCAGCAGGCACGGTGGTGACCGCCGTGGCGGTCCACCGGTGGCGGCGTGCGGTCTCGGCCAGTCCGGAGCCCCTCACGCCGTAACTGCCGATTCGAATCGGCAGGAACGCACCGCGGGTTATCAATCCCAGGAGTTGCCGCGCATCGAGTTCACCTCCCTCGGCACTCGTGTGGATCAGTAGTGGTCGTCACCGGTCAGTCCCAGCTGTTTCCGCGCATGGCGAAGCCCTCCCCTCGACAATCGAGACCGGGCAGCGGCCGCTCCGGCCGCAGCGGAACCTTCGCGTGGCGTTGCGTGGTGCCCGGTATTTCCACCTTCGCCCCTAACTGTGGTCGTAAGAGCGGTTGCGCCCGGCCTGCGTGGGCCAGGTCTATTTTGCGTCCTACGTCTTGGTTACACTGTGCCGCACGTCCTCACATTGGGTTGGCGGAGCCCACCGGGCGGAGGAACAGTGCACCGATTGCGATCATGGCTCCGAGGCTGGGCGCTGTTGCGCACACCTCGGCCGAGCCGGATCCTGATTATGGCCGTCAACGCCCTGGCAGTCACTGTCGCCTGCGTGACCCTGATCCTCGTTCCGGTCCCGATCGGGCAGACCGACCTGATCCGCTTCGGAGTGCTCGCCGGATGCGCCTGGGCGGCAACCGAACTCACCCGGCGCGTCGAGCAACGGCGCGCGGTCGCGCATGCTCCCACCGTCGCCCACATCGACTCCGCCGCCGTGTGGGTGATGGCCACCACCATCGTGCTCCCGCCAGCACTGGCCATGACCATGGTGGTCCTGACGAACGCGCTGCTCTGGGACCGCGTCAAGCGTCGCCGGACTCCCCCGTACCGGGCCGTCTACACGACCTCGACCATTCTGCTCGGCACCGAGCTCGCCATCCTCATTCTCGCCACCGGTCTGAGCGCCTACCCGGGCCTACCCACCACGGCCGTCGAGTTCGGCGTCATCGCCCTGGCCGCCGCGGTTGCCTGGGCCGTCAACTTCGGCCTCATCGTGGCCGCGATCGCCACCCACAACCCCACGACCTCAGCTCGCGAGCTGTTCTCCGACCTCTCCGGCCAGGTCCTCGAAGCCGGTGCGGCTGCGCTGGGTGTGCTCGTCGCCGTCACCATCGTGACCACACCGGTGGCCATGCCGGCCGTGCTGGTCGTCATCGCGGCACTTCACCGTGGCAGCCTCGTCACCGGCCTGGAGAAAGCCGCCAGTATCGACGCGAAGACGGGCCTGGCGACGTCTGCCCGCTGGCACCACCATGCCGAGCAGATGCTGGTTCGCGCCCGAGATGCCGGCACCGGCCTCGGCGTGCTCATGGTCGACCTCGACCACTTCAAGAAGATCAACGACACGCACGGCCACCTGTTCGGGGATCAAGTTCTCCGGGCCGTCGCCGACGAGCTCCGCGGCGAGGTCCGGGAGCTCGACGCCTGCGGCCGATGGGGTGGCGAAGAGTTCGCTGTGGTCGTCGCCGACATCGACAGCGACCAGAGCCTGCGGCGCATCGCCGAACGGATCCGGCTCCGCGTTCAGGCCATCATCCTGGACGCCCCCTCCGGCGACACCGCGGACCCGGTGACGATCACCGCCTCCATCGGCGGCATCCACCACACTCCCGACAGCTCAACCACGGTCGACGACCTCGTCGCCGCCGCCGACGCGGCTCTTTACGAGGCGAAGCGGGAACGAAACACCAGCCACGTCTACCTCACGAACCCGCCACCGCCGCAGGAGCCCACCGCTCCAGCACCGGAACGAACCGACCCACCACTGCGCTGAGGACCGCCGCGGCCTGCCGCCGAAACCACCTGGTGAGAGGCCGACGATCGACAGCCGCGCAGGGCGAGAACTCGTGGCAGACCACGTTGAGGTGGATCGTCGCCGTAGCGACCTTGCTGGCGCGCCCGAAGGGATTCGAACCCCTAACCTTCTGATCCGTAGTCAGATGCTCTATCCGTTGAGCTACGGGCGCCCGGCCCGCGGGGCGGACCGATGACCGAGTGTACCGGTCCGGGCCGTCTGGTTGAAATCGGTAACGCAGCTGAGGCGGCAGCCCCTCGGTCACCTGCGACGACAGCACCTATACGGTGTGACGTGTCACGACGCCGTCGCACGCGGAAGGGCCTCACCTCCATGGGTCAGCAGCCGAGCCTCACCATCATCAACGCCCGCATCTTCGACGGCACGCGTGCCGAACTCGTCGAGGGTGGCGTCCGCATCGTCGACGGGATCGTGGCCGAGGCCGGCCCGTCGGTCACCGGCAGCGGCGCGGCCGACGGCGACGGTGGCCAGGTCGTCGACGCTCGGGGCGGGGTCGTGATTCCGGGGCTGATCGACGCGCACTGTCACGCGTACGGCGTCGGGCTCGACATGGTGGGTATCGAGTCCGAACCGCTGAGCTACGTCGCGCTCAAGGCGGCGACGCGGCTGGGGAACGCACTGCGCCGGGGTTTCACCACCGTGCGCGACGTCGCCGGTGGCGATCCCGGTCTGGCCAGGGCCATCGAGGAGGGTCTACTCGCTGCGCCGCGCTACTTCTACACCGGCCCGGCGCTATCGCAGACCGGCGGGCACGGCGACCCTCGTCCCGGCGACCGTGATCTCTGTGTGGGGCACACGCACATGACGGAGATCGTCGACGGGGTGGACGGGGTGCGGACGGCGGTTCGCGAGCGGTTCCGCCGCGGGGCGCACGCCATCAAGATCATGACGTCCGGCGGCGTGGTCTCGCTGACCGACCCGATCCGCCGGCCGCAGTACAGCGCGGACGAGGTACGCGCCATCACCGACGAGGCGGCGCGCCGCGGCTCGTACGTCGCCGCGCACGCGTACTCGCCGGAGGCGATCGAGCACTCGGTCACCAACGGGGTGCGTTCGATCGAGCACGGCAACCTCCTCGACGAGCCGACGGCGAAGCTGATGGCCGACCACGGCGCGTTCCTGGTGCCCACGCTGGCCGCCTACGACGCGCTGGACCGCCGCGGCGACGCGCTCGGCCTCAACCCGATCTCGAAGGCCAAGAACCGCGAGGTGCTGGCCGAGGGCAAACGCGCGATCGAGTTGGCGCGGGACGCGGGCGTGCCCGTCGGCTTCGGGACCGACCTGATGGGCGACCTCGAGGACGACCAGCTCGTCGGGCTGCGGCTGCAGGTCGAGGTGCTGGGGGTGCTCGACGCGCTGCGTTCGGCCACCTCCGTGAATGCGCGCCTGCTGGGCAGCGACGACCTCGGCCGCATCGGCGCGGGGGCTGCCGGCGACCTCGTCCTGTTCGACGGCGACCCGTTCGACGACCCGTCGTTGCTGTGGGCCGCCGGCGGCCGCACCGTGGTCGCGCGGGGCCGCGTCGTCTGAGTCAGCCATTTGCACGGGCTGGTACGTACCACCACTGTCACGAGGTCCGGTGGGGTACGTACCAGTGTCATAGTTTGTCCCGATTCGGCCCTTCGGTGTGGCCCTGATCACCCTCGCCTGAGTCCCAGCACCTGAGACATCCAGCCCTAGCGTGCTGAGCATCCCCGCGGCACCGCAGCCCGCCTCCGAATGACCTGAGGCCGGGCCGCAGCCGCGTTCCCGACCCGCACCTGCCGGGCCGACACAGAAGAGGGTGACCAGCACATGACGACGTTCGCCGAACCGGGTACCGACCACCACCTCGACGACGCGCCGACATCCCACGCCCGCCTCCTCGCATGGGTCCGGGAGGTCGCGGAACTCACGCAGCCCGACCGCATCCACTGGTGCGACGGCTCCGACGCGGAGTGGACCGCCCTCACCGACCAGCTCGTCGCGGCCGGAACGCTGGTCCGGCTGAACCCGGCGAAGAAGCCGAACTCGTTCTGGGCCCGCACCGACCCGACCGACGTCGCGCGGGTCGAGGAGCGCACCTTCATCTGCTCCGTCGACGAGGCCGACGCCGGCCCGACCAACAACTGGCGCGACCCGGCCGAGATGAAGGCTGAGATGACCGAGCTGTACCGGGGGTCGATGCGGGGCCGCACCATGTACGTCGTCCCGTTCTGCATGGGGCCGTTGACCGCGGAGAACCCGATGTTCGGCGTCGAGCTGACCGACTCGGCGTACGTGGTCGCGTCGATGCGGATCATGGCCAGGATGGGCGCGCAGGTGCTGGCGGCCATGGGCACCGACGCGGACTTCGTGCCCTGCCTGCACTCGCTCGGCGCGCCGCTGGAGCCCGGCCAGGCCGACGTCCCGTGGCCGTGCAGCCAGACGAAGTACATCACCCAGTTCCCCGAGGAGCGGATGATCTGGTCGTACGGGTCCGGGTACGGCGGGAACTCGCTGTTGGGCAAGAAGTGCTACTCGCTGCGGATCGCCAGCGCGATGGCTCGCGACGAGGGCTGGCTCGCTGAGCACATGCTGATCCTCAAGCTCACCTCGCCGGACGGCACGGTGCACTACATCGCCGCCGCGTTCCCGTCCGCCTGCGGCAAGACCAATTTGGCCATGCTGGAGCCGACCATCCCGGGGTGGAAGGTCGAGACCCTCGGCGACGACATCGCCTGGATGCGTTTCGGCGACGACGGCCGGCTGTACGCCGTCAACCCCGAATACGGCCTGTTCGGCGTCGCGCCCGGCACCGGCTGGAAGACCAACCCGAACGCGATGCGCACGATCGAGCGCGGCAACAGCATCTTCACCAACGTCGCGCTCACCGACGACGGCGACATCTGGTGGGAGGGCATGACGGACGAGCCGCCGGCGCACCTCACGGACTGGAAGGGCCGTGATTGGTCGGCACAGTCGCCGCATCCGAGTGCGCACCCGAACTCGCGGTTCTGCACGCCGATCACCCAATGCCCGATCATCGCGCCGGAGTACGACGACCCGCGCGGGGTCCCGATCTCGGCCATCCTGTTCGGCGGCCGACGGGCCACGACGATCCCGCTGGTCACCGAGGCCCGCGACTGGACGCACGGCGTGTTCATGGGGGCCACGCTGTCCTCGGAGACGACGGCGGCCGCCGCCGGCAAGGTCGGGGTGGTACGTCGCGACCCGATGGCGATGCTGCCGTTCATCGGGTACAACGGCGGCGACTACTTCGCGCACTGGATCGCGCTCGGCAAGGAAGCCGACGCCGTCAAGCTGCCGAAGATCTTCTACATCAACTGGTTCCGGCGCGAGCAGGCTGCCGACGGCAGCCAGGGATCCTTCCTCTGGCCGGGCTTCGGCGAGAACGGCCGGGTGCTCAAGTGGGTCGTCGAACGGCTGGAGGGCACCGCCGCGGCGGCGGAGACCCCGATCGGGCACGTGCCCACGCCGGAGTCGCTGGACACCACCGGCCTGGCCCTGACGCCGGAGCAGTTGGCCGCCTGCCTCGAGGTCGACCCGGACGAGTGGCGCGCCGAGGTACCCGGCATCACCGAGTGGTTCGAGAAGTTCGGCGACCACCTGCCGACGCTGCTGTGGGCCGAGCTCGACGGACTGCGGGCGCGGCTGGGCATGTGACGGACGCGTCCGGGCTCGTGGTCACGTTCCTCGAGCCCGGACGCGCGGCTCCGTCAGCCCGGTCAGGGCAGGGTTCATCTCCTGCCCGTGCTGCGCGCCGTGGACCTCGGGCCGCCACCCGGCGTGAGCGCGTTCGCCCGAAGCGTCGTCCTGGCGCGGGTCTACCGTGGACGGGTCGGGAGACGTGCCGGAAGGAGAACCTCATGGCCACTCTCACGCCGTATCTCTGCGCCATGGACGCCGCCGCGGCGCTGGACTTCTACACCCGCGCCTTCGGCGCCGAAGAGACCGTCCGCTGGACCGACCCCGCCACGGGCGCCATCGGGCACGCCGAATTCGTGGTCGACGGCGCCCGCGTCATGATCGCCGACGAATGGCCCGACGGTGGTGTCTACAGCCCCACCACGATCGGGCGTACGCCGGTCTCGCTGGTACTCGAGGTCGAGGATGTCGACGCGTTCTTCGACCGGGCGGTGGCCGCCGGCGCCACCGTCGAGCGTCCGGTCGAGGCCGCGGCACATGGTCGCGGCGGCTGGCTGGTCGACCCCTTCGGTCACCGCTGGCACATCGCCGGCGCGGAACCGGGGACGTCGAAGACGGAACTGCAGGACGTCGTCGGCGACGAGTACGTCATCAGCTGAGCGCCGAACCGGCCCGGCCGGCCCCTCCTACGAACCCGAGGCCTGCAGCGCGGCGTCGATGGTGCGGGCGATGTCGGGCAGCGCCGTGCCGCCGCTGGCCAGGCTGGCGCTGATGCTGGCGGAGATGCTCGCCCGACGCCATGCAACCTGCAGGTTGGACGACGCTCCCAATGATGCCCAGGCCTCGTCGCCGAGACCGGAGACCGCTGTCGGCGGGGTGCCCGGTACGGCGCCGGCGGGCACCCAGTCGTCGTAGGTGGAAACGCTCACGATGAGTTCCTGGCCGCCCTCGCCGGTCCAGTAACAGATGCCCGGGTCTGCCTCGTCGGCCACCGGGGTGGCGCTCGCGCCCAGCAGGCCGGTGATGGCCTGGGCGCCGAGTGTGCACACCTGGGCCGCGGACCCGTCCGGCGCACCATCGGTGCCTGGGTCGGGTTCGGTGCCCGGGTCGGTTTCCGGCTCGGGGTCGGTCTCCGCGGCGGGCGGTTCGACCGGCGGTGCGGGGTCGGGGTCCGGTGCGGTCTCGCCCGCGGGCGGCTGTTCCTGCTCGGCGGCCGGCGGCTGCTCGGCGGTGTGCGGCGGCACCGGGTCGGCCGGTGCTGTCGTGGCCGGTGTCTCGGTCGGCGCCGCGGGGTCGGCGGTGGGCGTGGCCGGTGCTTCGGCGGTCGCCGCAGGGGTGGTCGTGGCCAGAGCCTGCGGGTCGTCGTCGCCGCCACAGCCGGCCAGGACGGCGCCGAGCGCGACGACGGCGGCCACCGCGGCCGCAGGACGGAGCTGCTTGAACGGAGTGGGCACCGGCGGAACCTCTCGTCAGCACGTCAAAGCCGCCGCAACAGTAACAACCCCGGCATTCGGCCTGGGCGCCGGACCGTGCCGGCGCTGCCTAGACTGCCGCGCATGACGGACCTCGACGAACAGGGCCGGCCGGAACCACCCCTCGCGGCGGACGAGGCCGGCACCTTGCTGGGCTTCCTCGACTTCCAGCGCGCCACGCTGGCCTGGAAGTGTTCCGGAGTGGACGAGGACGGCCTGCGGGCCACCGTCGGCTCCTCGTCGATGACGCTCGGCGGCCTGCTCAAGCACATGGCGTTCGTCGAGAACGACTGGTTCGCCTACTGGCTGCACGGCCGCGACCGGCAGCCGCCGTGGGACGCGGTCGACTGGGCCTCCGACCGCGACTGGGATTGGCGTACCGCCGCCGACCACACCGGCGAGGAGCTGTTCGCCATCTGGCAGGGCGCCGTCGACCTCTCCCGCACCCTGGCCGCCGACGCCATCGCCGACGGCGGACTGGACCGCCCGGCGGCCCGCACTTGGTCCGACGGCCGGGCCCCGAGCCTGCGGTGGATCCTCTGCCACATGGTCGAGGAGTACGCACGCCACAACGGCCACGCCGACCTCATCCGCGAAGCCGTGGACGGACAGACCGGCGAGTAGCCGCCGTGTCCCGCTGCTCTGGGCCGGTTCGTCCGCCGATCTCCCGTTGATCTTGGAGTAACAGCGGAATCTATCGGACATTTCGCCCTGGGTTTCCGCCATTACTCCAAGATCAACCGGAGGGGACGATGCCAACTGAGACCAGAACTGAGACCGGACGCACGTCGGGCCGGTCCTGGTGTGGACCGGCCCTCGGTGTTGGTGCTGGTGGGGCGGAGGCGGCGGGATTTGAACCCGCGAGAGGGTTTGAGCCCTCAACCCGCTTAGCAGGCGGGCGCCATAGACCGGACTAGGCGACGCCTCCTTGCCCGAGAGAACAACGGGCGACGCAAGGCTACCCTTCCGCGGCTGGAGGCGGCAAAGTCAGGGGGTGTGATGCCTTCCGAAGAAGCATGGCGCAACCGCCGCGAAGCCGGCGAGGAGCTGGCTGCCGCCGTCCGCGAGCAGCTGGGCCGGCCGATGGATGTGCTGGTCCTGGGGTTGCCGCGGGGTGGAGTCGCGGTCGCGGCACCGGTGGCGCAGGAGCTGGGTGGCGAGTTGGACGTGCTCGTCGTGCGGAAGGTCGGTGTGCCGTGGCAGCCTGAGTTGGCGCTCGGTGCGGTGACGGCGGCCGGTCAACGGGTCCGCAACGACGACGTCATCACGCACGCGCGGCTCTCGGCGGACGAGTTGGAGTCGGCTTTCCGGCGGGCCGAGGACGAGGCGCGCGACCGGGAGCGGCGGCTGCGGCCACATGGCACCGGCGCCGGCGAACGCCAGCCGCTGCGCCTGGCGGGGCGGACAGTGGTGCTGGTCGACGACGGCATCGCGACCGGCGCGACCGCCCGGGCAGCCGCCGCGTTGGTGGCCGCTCAGCAGCCTCCGCCAGAACGTGTCCTGATGGCGGTGCCCGTGGGCGCTAGGGAGGCGATCGACGACCTCGCGGAGTTGGTGGACGCCGTAATCGTGCTGCGCCTACCCGGCCAGTTCGCCGCCGTCGGCGCCTGGTATCGCGACTTCGCGCAAGTCACCGACGACCAGGTGCGCGCGATGCTCGCACAGTGACGGTGGTCACGAACGCAACTTCTCGGGCTACTCGGGCGTCATCTAACACAGACAGCCCACGTCGCGGGTGCAAGGTGTGATTATCCTGGCACCGGCGGATCATGCGAGCGAGGAGGGGTGGAGGGCACGTGAACGACGTCCGGCGCAGACCGTCCGATCGCCGCCCTTCGGGTGCCCGCCGGGCCCGGCTCCAGTCGCGGCGGCAGGCCCGCAACCAGCGTTACGGACGGTTCATCGGACTGACCTTCCTCGGATCACTCATCCCCGGGACGGGTCTCATCGCCGCCGGGAAGCGCCGGCTCGGCACGACCATAGTCGTCCTCGTCGGTCTGGCGCTGCTCGCCACGCTGGCGGTCGTGCTGCTCATCCCACCGACGGAGCTGGCCTCGTACGGCGGTGACCGCGACATCATGTTCATGCTCGGCGGAACACTCGCTGTCGCCGCCGTCGCGTGGCTGCTCATCGCTCTCGGCACGCACCGTGCACTGGAGCCCGAAGGGCTGCCGACCGGGAAGCGACTTGCGGGTGCGGGTGTCGTCATCGTGGCCGCGTCGGTCATCGTCGCGCCGATGGCCGTCGGGTCCATGTACGCGTTCACGCAGCGCACGCTCATCGGCAACATCTCGTCGAGCGGTGCCAGCAACACCACTCCGGACCTCGACACCTCGGACCCGTGGGCCAACAAGCCCCGGCTCAACGTGCTGTTCCTCGGCGGCGACGCCGGTGACGGCCGCACCGGCCTGCGTCCGGACACCCAGATCGTGGCCAGCATCGACACCGAGACCGGCGCCACCACCATGATCTCCTTGCCGCGCAACCTGCAGGGATTCCCGTTCCCCGAGGACAGCCCGCTGGTCGAGCGGTACCCCGACGGTTTCACCGGCGGCGGCGACGCCGGTGAGTGGATGCTCAACGCCGTCTACCAGAACGTGCCGCGCGACAATGCCGACGTGTTCGAAGGGGTGGGCGACCCGGGCGCCGACGCGAACAAGTGGGCCGTCGAAGGCGCGCTCGGCATCGACATCGACTACTTCATGATGGTCGACCTCGCCGGGTTCGAAGCGGTGGTCGACGCGCTCGGCGGTATCACCGTCGACGTCCCACGCGACATCCCGTACGGCAACAAGAGCCTTCCCGACGGTTCGTGCACCCAGGCCAACGGGTACATCGAGGCCGGCGAGGACCAACTCCTCGACGGGTTCCACGCCCTCTGGTTCGCCCGGTCGCGCTGCGGCAGCGACGACTACGACCGCATGGAGCGGCAGCGCTGCGTCATGAACGCCATCGTCGACGAGGCCGACCCGGCCACGCTGCTCAGCCAGTACCAGAGCCTGGCCAGCGCCGCGGGCGACATCATCACGTCTGACGTGCCCTCGGATCTGTTCCCGGCCCTCATCCAGCTCATGGCGAAGGTGCAGGGGCAGCCGCTGGAGAGCCTGACGCTGGACAACAAGTTCTTCGACAGCATGGGCACCACGTCGGCGAACCCGGACTACGACGAGCTGCACGCACGGATCGCTGAGATCCTGTCGACGGAGCCCGACGCCGGGACCTCTACGGAGACCCCCGCCGGCGAGCCCGAGGACACCACCGAGGCCGCCGACCAGGACGATGCGAACGCCCAGACCGGCGAGCGCAGCAACGCCGCCGAGGCGCAGGTCCAGCAGACCTCCGGTGACGCCGAGGAGGACGGGACCGAGGAAGCCCCGGCCGACGAGCCCACCGACGAGGAAGAGTCCGACGAGCCGGCCGACCAGCCGGTCGACGCCGGAGCGGTGTGCTGACCGGTCAGCTGACGGCTCACTCGTACATGACGTAGTCCGGCGCTGGTGACAGCGCGAGGACCTGCGCGGGCGTCATCAACGGTCCCTGTTCGGCGTCCTCTTCGAAGAACAGCTTGAACCCGGCCGCGACGTGCGGTGGCTTGGTGCGCATAAGCGTCCGCCAGGTCTCCTCCTTGCTGCCGCGGTCACCGATGCCGTCCACGCTCTTGATGGGGACGACGCCGTCGTGCGGGCGCAGCGCCGCCTCGTCCTGGACCACCGACGCGTGCACCTGGTGGAAGACCATGACCTTCTCCGGCAGGTCGTGGTCGCGGACGAGCCCGGCCAGGTAGGCCGCCACCCCGTCCAGCTCCGCACCGGTGGTGCTGCCGTAGACGTCACCGGGCACCTGGTCCGGTCCGACCGCCCATTCCGGGTCCAGCGCCACCCCGACGTCGGGTTCGAGCAGCCAGCGCTCCAGCCTGGTGACCTCGTCGAGGAAGTCGGCCCGGCCCGGCTGGATGTTCAGCAGCAGCATCGCGCCGTGCTGGCGGGCGGCGGCGAGATAGCGCTCGATGACCGCGTCCGGCTCGTGGGTCCGGTACAGCCCGTCCGTGGCCGGCGACCCGTGCGCGATGACCGTGATCAACTCGAACACCGGCAACGGACGGCGCCCGTCCGGCACGTACTGCGCGGCGACGCCGTCCAGCTGGGCCGCCGCGGCCTCCAGGTCGTCGGCGAACAGCCGTCCGAACGAGGCCGACCGGCCGCCGGCGAAACCGACCAGCCGGTGCTCGGGCAGGATCGCCCCGCTGCCGTCCGGTTCCGGCGACGGCGACGGCGAGGGTGACGGTGTCGGGCTGGACGCCGTTGGTGGGCTGGGGCTCGACGACGGCAGCGACCCGCCCGGCGCCGCCGAGCCGGTGGGCGCCGAGGCGTCAGTCGACTCCGTCCCCGAGGAGCACGCGGCCGGGAGAAGAGTCAGAAAAGCGAGCAGAACGAGACAACGACGCATTGGTTCCAGTGTGCCCACCTTCGTCCGGCGCACACCGGACGCGGTGCGTCAGTGCGGATTCTCGGGCCCGCTCAGCGGCCGGTAGCCGCGGTCGCGGTTGAGCCGTCCGCGCAGCTCGCGGGCGAGAACGCGTGGCTCGACGTCGATGGCCGACGTCCGAATCAGGCTCTGCCGGCCCTGGGCGAGGTCGACGGAGACGATGTCGCCGTCGGTCTGGACCTTGCGCACGTCGCGCCACGGAACGCGTTCGGCGCGTACGCCGAACCCGGTCGCGTTGACGAAGCCGTCGTCGTCGAGCACGAGCCGGGTGCCTCGGCCGAGCACGCGCGCGACCCCGGCCAGCAGGATGACCAAGGCGACCAGGGCGGCGAGGGCGAGCAGCACGAGCAGCGCGGTGCGCGGCCAGCCGGTGAGCTCGGCGGCGAGCACGAGTGTCAGTGCGATGGTGACGAGGCCCAGGCCGACGGCGCCGACTCCGACGCCGCGGACCGCCAGCTGAACGGGTGGGCCGTAGACCGTGCGTGTCACGCCGTCCAGTGTGGCACGGCGGGGCAGGTCAGCCGGCGGCGGCCAGGCGGGCGCGGTTCTGCGCGATGAACCGGCACAGCGGGCAGAGGTCCTGGCCATGCCAGCGGCTCCAGCCGCTCAGGACGGACCGCGCCCGCTCCGGGGTGGAACCCACGGTACCCAGGTCGCCGCATTGATCGCAGACGATGGCCACCTGTGCGCTCATCGTGCTCCTCGCCTGGTCGGTGCGCCGCTGGGAACGCGGCGCGTGATCTTCTTCAAGCATGCCCGACCAGCTGCGGCCGCGTCAGCGGATTCGGCGAAGCTGTACCCCACCTGACCTGCCAGAATGGGTCGTCTTCGACACTTCGGACATGGTTGACGCCCAGTGCGGATCGCCGCCGGGAGCTGACACGCCCCGGTGGCGATAGAGCGGAGGGCATGGGATTCGAACCCATGAGGACGGAGAGGGCCCCGCCCTAGAACTTTTCAAGAGTTCCCCGTTCGGCCACTCCGGCAGCCCTCCAGGCATGGCAAGTGTGCCACGTCCGGCCAGCCCTGATCTAACCTCAGCCGATGAGCGAGATGCGCGAACCGGCCGCCGGTTCGGCCGAGACGCCGCTGCCGGGCGGCAACGTCGGCGGCGCCCGCCGGGTCGGTGACACGGTGCGGCGCCCGACGGGACCCTGGACGCCCGCCGTCCATGCGTTGCTCAACCATCTGCGCCGCGCCGGCCTCGACTCGATCCCGACCGTGCTGGGCATCGACGAGCAGGGCCGCGAGATCCTCACTTTCCTGCCCGGCCGCAGCATCGGCGCCGACACCGACCACGTCAGCGACGCGTTGCTGACGAACGGGGTGCGGTGGCTGCGCCGTTTCCACGACGCCGTCCGCTCGTTCCGCCCGGCCGGGGAGGTGCGGTGGCGGCACGGCACGCGGGCGCTGGCCGACGGCGAGATCGTCTGCCACAACGATCCGGGCGCCTACAACTGGATCGTGGACGGCGACGACCTGGTCGGGGTGATCGACTGGGACATGGCCGGCCCCGGCCTGCCGGTCGACGACCTCGCGTTCATGGCCTGGAAGTCGCTTCCGTTGCATCGCGAGCTGCCGCCGGACGTCGTCGCCGCGCGGCTGGGGCTGATGGCCGACGCGTACGGCGACATCGCCCCGGCGGCGATCCTGGCGCACGTCGAGCGCCGGATAGGACGCGCAGTCGACAGCATCGAGGCCGGTCAGCGGCGCGGCGACCCCGGGCTGCTGAACCTGGCGCGCATCGGTGAGCCGGCCCGCACCCGCACGGAGCTGGCCGCGCTGCGCGAGCGGCTGCCGGCCATCACGGCCGCACTGTAGGTCCGGGGTCGCCGGGTTCCGGGCCGGTGGCGGCCGGCCGGTCCGGGTCGGCCGACCACTGCGACCAGGAGCCGGGGTAGAGCACGGCGTCGATGCCGGCCACGGCCAGCGCCGCGACCTCGTGCGCGGCCGTGACGCCGGAGCCGCAGTAGACGCCGACCGGGCGGCCGGCGTCGGCACCGAGGGCCGCGAAGCGTGCCCGCAGGTCGCCGGGGGCGCGGAAGCGCCCCGTGGGGTCGAGGTTGTCGATGGTCGGTGCGCTCAACGCGCCCGGGATGTGCCCGGCCCGCGGGTCGACGGGCTCGACCTCGCCCCGGTACCGTTCCGCCGCGCGGGCGTCGAGCAGCACACCGTCGGCGGCCAGCACGGGAACGTCGTCGATGCCGGCGACGGGCAGAGCTCCGGGCCGCAGCTCGACGTCGCCCGGCTCTGGTGTGACCTCGCCGGTGTCCAGCTCGCCGCCGGCGGCGGTCCATGCGCCCAGGCCACCGTCCAGTAGCCGGACGTCGTCGCTGCCGCCCCAGCGAAGCAGCCACCAGGCCCGGGCCGCGGACGTGCCGCCGACGTCGTCGTACGCGACCACGAGATCACCTGCCCGGATGCCCCAGCGGCGGGCGGCGGCTCGCAGGGTGTCGGCGGAGGGCAGCGGGTGCCGTCCGTCCGCCGGGGTGGCCGGTGCGGCGAGCTCGGTCTCGAGGTCGACATAGACGGCGCCGGGCAGATGTCCGGCCAGGTAGTGGCGGTGGCCGTCCGTGTCGCCGAGCTTCCACCGGACGTCGAGTAGGACGGTCCGGCGGCCGGACGCGAGCCGCTCGCGCAACTCGTCGACGTCGATCAGCACGGTCATACCGGCCACGCTAGCCGAAACGCCAACTGCAACCCAGGGGTTGCGCATCAGCGGAACATTGTGCAACCCTGGAGTTGCAGATAGGCTCGTTCATCGAATCGGAGGAAGCTCATGACCACCAACAGCATCGAGCGCGAGATCGTCATCGCCGCCCCGCCGCAGCGCGTCTGGGACGTCGTCACCCAGGCCGAGCACCTGGGCACCTGGTTCGCCGACTCCAGCGCCGAGATCGACCTGCGGCCGGGCGGCGAGCTGACGCTGACCTGGCGGGAGCACGGGGTTGCCCACGGCCGGGTCGAGACCGTCGAACCGCCGCACACATTCGCCTTCCGCTGGGCGCTCGACCACGGGAGCCGTGTCGAGCAGGGCAACTCCACCGTCGTGGTCTTCACGCTCGCACCCGAGGGCGACGGCACCCGGCTGCGCGTCGTCGAGAGCGGCTTCGCCGAGCTGGCCGTCGACGCCGAGCGCCGCGACCGTCACGTCCAGGAGAACACCCAGGGCTGGCGCGCCGAGCTCGACGAGCTGCGCGCGTACGCCGAATCCGTCAGCGTCTGAGGACTCCCGCATGAAGCAGGCCGACCTCGACGCCGTCCTGTCGGCGCTGGCCGAGCCCACCCGGCGGCAGCTGCTCGATCTATTGGCCGACCGTGGCGAAGCCAGCGCCAGCACCCTCGCGCAGGCCGTTCCGGTGACCCGGCAGGCGATCGTCAAGCACCTCACCGTGCTCGACGGCGCCGGCCTGGTCACCGGCCGGCGGGTGGGCCGCGAGGTGCTCTACCGGGCCCGGCCCGAGCGGCTGGAGGAGGCCGCCCAGCGGATGAGCGCCCTGGCTGCCGCGTGGGAGACCCGCCTGGCCGCCATCAAGCGCATCGCCGAACAGGCCTGACGGAAATGATCACGTCCACCATGGCTGCTCCCGCCCCACCACGCATGCAGGCATGGTGAAGCGGGAGAACGCCTAGGGTTGGGGGCCGCCGCGGCCGCGGTCATTCGGCGGTGGCCGCCGACTCCGGTCCTGACGGCGGCGACGGCGGCGGCGCGTTCCGCGTCCACGTCTCGTGCGTGGCGATGACGGCGGTCGAGTGGGCGCGGCCGCCGTTGCCGGTGACCTCCGGCCGGCCGAGCACCCGGGCGCCGTCGACCTCGAGCGTCGCGTCGGTGCAGAACGTCAGCAGATTCGTCAGCGTCCACGGCACCCCGCCCAGCTGCCATGCCACCGCCTCGCCGGGGCGGGTCTCGACCGGGCGGCTGATGGTGGCGATCACCCGGGAGCCGTCGGCGCCGACGACCTTCGCCCGGGCGTTCTCCGCACCGATGTGCCATTCGACGACGTCGCAGTCGACCGGCTCGGCGATCTCGGGGAGGCCGTCGAGTTCCGGGAAGTACCGGCTGAACGTGTCGGCCAGCCAGCCGCCGAGCACGGGGTCCGGAGTGAGCAGGCGGATCTCCTCGTCACCGTCCACCCAGGCCAGCACGGCGAGCCCGGTGCCCTGGACGCTCCACTCGGCTTCCCACAGCGACACCAGGCCGGCGCGCGCGTCGCCGCGCATGAGCGTGGCGCACGGGTTGGCTCCGATGAACTCGACCGGCATTCAGCTGAGCGTAGTGACGTTGAGGTCGTCGTGTGCGTATGCAGCGCGAATGATCTTCTTGTCGAACTTGCCCACGCTGGTCTTGGGGATCTCCGGCACGATCGTCCAGCGTTCCGGCAGTTGCCACTTCGCCACTCGTCCGGCCAGGAACTCGCGTAGGTCGTCGACGTCGGCGTGCTGGCCCTCCTCGAGGACGACGGCGGCCAGCGGCCGCTCGCCCCACTGCTCGTCCGGTACGCCGACGACGGCGGCCTCGGCGACCGCCGGGTGCCCGGCGAGGTGGCCCTCCAGCTCGACGGAGCTGATCCACTCTCCGCCGGACTTGATGACGTCCTTGGTGCGGTCGGTGAGCCGGAGGTACCCGTCGGGAGTGATGGAGCCGACATCGCCAGTGCGCAGCCAGCCCTCGTCGAAGCGGTCCTCGTCGGCTGTGTCGTCCGGCCCGGAGCCGGAACCGTCGCGGCCGCGCCCGTCATGGTACGAGCCGGTGATCCACGGTCCGCGGACCTCGAGCTCGCCGACGGACTCACCGTCCCACTCGACGAGCTCGCCGTCCGGTCCGACTAGCCGCGCCTCGACCGGTGCGGCGAAGCGGCCCTGCGTGAGCCGGTACCCGGCGACGGCGTCGTCGTCGGCTCCGGCCGGCGGCCGGGAGAACGTCCCCAGCGGGCTGGTCTCCGTCATGCCCCATGCGTGCAGCAGGGTGATGCCCCGGGCGTCGTAAACGGACATCAGTGCCTCGGACATGGCCGACCCGCCCACGACCAGGTGCGTCAGTGACGACACGTCCACCTCGGGGTTCGCCTCCAGGTGCCGCAGCAGGCCACCCCACACCGTCGGGACCCCGGCGCCCCTGTTCGGCCGGGCCGCCTCGATGAACGCCGCCAGCGGCTCCGGCGCGAGAAAACGGTCGGGCATGGCCAGCGACGTCCCGGTGACGAACGCGGCGTACGGCAGACCCCACGCGAGCACGTGGAACTGCGGGACGACAGCGAGCAGCAGGTCGTGCGCGGACAGGTCGAACGCGTCCGGCAACGCCTCGGCCAGCGCGTGCAGGTAGATGGAGCGGTGACTGTAGACGACACCCTTCGGATGGCCGGTGGTGCCGGACGTGTAACACATGGCGGCCGCGGAGGTCTCGTCCACGTCTGGCCAGTCGAAGTGGGCGGCCTGGCCGGCGAGCAGGCGGTCGTAGTCGTGGACGCCGACGCCCGAGCCCTCCAGTACCGCGTGGTCGCCCGGGCCGGCGACGACGACGTGCCGCACCGTCTTCAACGACGGCAGCAGCTTCGCGAACCCCGGCAGCAGTGACCCGTCGACGATGACGACGCGGTCGGCGGCATGGTTGGCGATGAACGCGATCTGCTCGGGGAACAGCCGGATGTTCAGCGGGTGCACCACGGCACCCATGGCCGGAACCGCGAAGTACGCCTCGACGTGGCGGGCGTTGTTCCACATGAACG
The DNA here is from genome assembly GCF_000515395.1 of Jiangella gansuensis DSM 44835. Classification (NCBI taxonomy): domain Bacteria; kingdom Bacillati; phylum Actinomycetota; class Actinomycetes; order Jiangellales; family Jiangellaceae; genus Jiangella; species Jiangella gansuensis. The sequence continues at coordinate 113,650 of NZ_KI911782.1, forward strand.
TCGCCACCCGGTCGCCCGGCCCGACGCCCAACGACGTCAGCGCGCCGGCCAGCCGGGCCGCCCCGGCGGCGATCTCGGCGAACGTGACCTCGTGCGGTCCGCCGTCGGCGGCGGTGACGACCCGGCTGCCACCGTGGATGGTGGCGCCGTGTTCCAGCAGCCGTCGCACCTGCAGCGGAACGTCCATCATCGTGCTCTTGATCACGACAACCTCCCCATCGAGGCCAGCCACCCGGGCACCACCCTGCCGCAGAATCGGCGGCGCGGGAACCCATGATCGCGTCAGCGCGTTCGAGAACGTGAGTCATCTCCCGAGGTGGACGCTGTTCGCCGGCAATCCTCCGGCGATTAACAACGGCGACACATAACAGCGGTCACGACACCACCTTGTAACCGCCTGCGCCGTCTCACGAAACTCCAGCGGCCCACGCTGTCGGCGTTCGGATGTCGCAATGACGCGGCACGCAGACGGCAGGCCCGGTACGCGGTCACCCACGTGAACCGCGGGTCGGCGCCGTTCTCGGGATGGGAGGGACGGCACTCCATGGATACCGGAGATACCGCCTGGATACTCGTGTCCACGGCACTTGTCATGCTCATGACTCCGGGCCTCGCGCTGTTCTACGGCGGTATGGTCCGCGCCAAGAGCGTCATCAACATGATGATGATGAGCTTCGGCGCGCTCGGTGTCATCAGCGTGCTGTGGGTTCTCTACGGCTACTCGATCGCCTTCGGTGAAGACCTCGGCGGCGGCCTCTTGGGCAACCCGGGCGAGTTCTTCGGCCTCTCCGGGCTGATGGACCCCGAGGCATTGTCCGGCACGATCCCGACGATGCTCTTCGTCGGTTTCCAAGGCATGTTCGCCGTCATCACCGTCGCGCTGGTGTCCGGCTCCATCGCCGACCGGGCGAAGTTCTGGACCTGGCTGCTGTTCGCGACGATCTGGGGCACGATCGTGTACTTCCCCGTCGCGCACTGGGTTTTCGCGTTCGCCGACGGCGACGGCGGCTGGATCGGCGACCGGCTCGGCGCCATCGACTTCGCCGGTGGTACCGCGGTCCACATCAATGCCGGTGCCGCCGGCCTGGCGCTGGCGCTCGTGCTCGGCCGGCGCCGCGACTTCGCCAAGGGCGCGCATCGTCCGCACAACCTGCCGCTGGTCATGCTCGGCGCCGGGCTGCTGTGGTTCGGCTGGTTCGGCTTCAACGCCGGCTCGGCCGTGGGCGCCAACGGTGTGGCGGCGGTGGCCCTGGTCAACACCGTCGCCGCGACGGGTGCGGCCATGCTCGCCTGGATCATCGTCGAGAAGGTCCGTGACGGTCACGCGACGTCGCTGGGTGCCGCGTCCGGCGTGGTGACCGGTCTGGTCGCCATCACCCCGGCGTGCTCCGCGCTGAACCCCGTGGGCTCTCTGGTCCTCGGTGTCGTGGCCGGTGCCATCTGCTCGCTGGTTGTCGACCTGAAGTTCCGGCTGCGCTACGACGACTCGCTCGATGTCGTCGCGGTGCACCTGGTGGGTGGCCTGGTCGGTACCGTCGCCATCGGCTTCCTGGCCACGGCGGACGCTCCGGCGGGCGTGGACGGCCTCTTCTTCGGCGGCGGCCTGGACCAGCTCTGGCGCCAGATCGTCGGTGCCGGCGCGGTGCTGATCTACTCGTTCGTGGTCACCTACGTCATCGGCGTGGTGCTGCAGAGGACGGTCGGCTTCCGTGTCGACGACGACCACGAGATCGTCGGCGTCGACCGCGTCCACCACGGCGAGTCCGGCTACGAGATCGGGGCCGACGAGGTCCCGGACGACGTGCTGGCTCGGGTGTCGGCCGCTCCGGCGGCGCCGGCGAGTGCTCCGGCGGCGGCTCCGGCCGTTACCAAGGAGCGCCCGGTCGCCGGGGGTGACGTCGCGACGGCGTGAGCCGTTCGCGTCGGACGAATCGACGCGCCGCGGCCCGGGAGCGAATCCCGGGCCGCGGCGCGTTTCCACGTGCAGGGGCAGGCCGTCTGCGGTCTGGCACCGCGCCGCCGGGGTCGCTAGTGTGCCTCCGATAAGAGAACCACTGGTCTGCTTGAGGGAGGTGCCCCATGGCCCGGCCGTCGGTGAAGCCGCTCGAGGTGCGCGCCCTGATCGAGCAGCAGTTCATCGCCACCATGCAACCCACCGACGTGCTGCCGTCCGAGCGCAGTCTCGCCGAGCTGTTCAGCGTGTCCCGGGCCACCGTCCGGTCCGCGCTCAAGCTGCTGGAGGACGACGGGCTGCTCCGGTCCGCGCCCGGGGTCGGCACCTTCGTCGCGGCACCGCACCTGTCCAAGGCTCCGGTTCTCACCTCGTTCACGCAGGACGTCGCGGCGCGTGGGTGGACAGCCGGTTCCCGGGTCCTGGAACGGCGGCGGGCCGTGGCCGACACCGCCGTCGCCCACGACCTCGGCATCGAACCGGGCGCGGACTACTACGAGATACGCCGGGTCCGGCTGGCCGACGACGTCCCGCTCAGCGTCGAGCTGGTCCAGTTGCCGGCCGCGTTGGTGCCCGGGCTGATCGACCGGCCGCTCGACGGCTCGCTCTACCAGGAACTGGCCGACCGCTACGGCATCCGGGTCAGCCGGCACGACCGCCGCATCAGCGCCGTCAACCTCGACGCCGATACCGCCGGACTGCTCGGCGTCCCACCGCGCACCGCCGCGCTCTACGTCACGCAGCAGGGCTACGACCAGCACGGACGCCGCATCGAACACGGCAAGTCCCTCTACCGCGGCGATCGCTACGACTTCTCGACCGTCACCTACGCACCTGGAGGCCGGCCGTGACCGTCACCCTCGGAACCCGAGGCACCGCGTGGAGCCCCGAAACCCGCCTCTACTCCGACGGCGTCGTCATCGGCGCCGACGGTGGGCCGCTCGTGGTGCCGCCACACTCCGGCCTGCGTCGGCTACCGGGGACGGGGTACCTCGATCCGTCGTCCGGCGAGCTTCCCGGAGCCGCCGTCCCGACCTCCGACGACGTCGACGCGGCCCGGGCCGCGCTCGCGGCCGCCGAGCTCCCAGGGCGCGGCACCCCGTACGCCGCGATGGCCGAGCACGCACTCGTCGACATCGGTGTCCTGACGTTCCCGAACGGCGCCGTGGTCGCCGCCGGGAGCCCGTACTGGCGATACGTATGGCCCCGCGACGCCGGGTACATGGCGGCGGCCCTCGTCCTGGCCGGCCAGCCGGACCTGGCGTTCTCACAGCTCAGCTACGTCGCCGCGATGCAGGAGAGCGACGGCACCTGGCAGGCGCGTTACCTGCCCGACGGCACCCGCGCCGTCCCCGACGACCGCGGCCTGCAACTGGACGGAATCGGCTGGACGCTGTGGGCGTCGTGGGTGCTGGCGTCGTCGGCGGGCGGCACGCCATCGGGCCGGGAGCGGCTGGCCGAGCTCGCGCCGATGATCCGCGCCGCGGTCACGGCCGCGCTCGACGCCCTGGACCCGCGGACGGCACTGCCCAAGGCGTCGCAGGACTTCTGGGAGATGGACGTCGAGGAGGCGGTGCTCGGCTCGGCGGCGCCGCTGTTGCTGGGCCTGCGGAGCGGCCGCGACCTGCTGCGCCGGCTTGGCAGCGATGGCACCGGCGTCGGCTTGAGCGAGGACGGTGTCCTGAGCGAGGACGGTGTCCTGAGCGAGCGGGCCGCGGACGCCGCGACCCGGCTCGCCGACGCCGTCCGCAGCGGGTTCGGCGCACACGGCTATGCCCGGCGCATCAGCGGGAGCGGCGGCCGGGACGCCTCGATCGCCTTCCTCCTGCCGCCGTTCGCGCCCCACGACGCCGAGGTCGAGCAGGCCTGGCGGGCCGCCGTCGCCGACACCACGGTGGCCAACGGCGGCGTCCGACCCGGCGAGGAATGGACCGACCTCGAGACCGCATGGACCCCGCAGATGTCCCTGCACGCCATGACCGCCGCGTCCATCGGTGACGCCGCGCTCGCCCACCGGCTGCTGAGCTGGCTGGACCTGCGCCGCAGCCGGCTCGGCGCGCTCCCGGAAAAGGTGACCGCCGCCGGCAGGCCGGCCGCCGTCGCGCCCCTAGGACTGACCGGCGCCACCGTCCTGATCGCCCTCGCCGCTCTCGACGGCCGCGCCCTGCCGGTCCCGCTCCCCTGACCCGACGGAAATGATCACGTTCGGCATGGGTACACCCGCGTCACCACGAATGCTTGCCTGGTGAAGCGGTAAGACGCCTGGCCGGGGGTGGCCCAGGACGGACGCCGCGGGTGACAATCGGGGGATGCGACGGTGGCGGATCGGGTTGGGCGCAGCGCTGGGGGTGGTCGTGCTCGCCGGAGGCGCCGTCGCGCTCGCGCGCACCGGTGACGACCAGCCGTCCGGCGGCGGCTCCCCGACGGCCCGCGCCGAGGCGCCGGAGCTCACCGCCACCGCGGAGATCCGCCGGTCGTTCAACCGTCCGGGGCTCGTGGTCATCGCGGTCACGAACCACGGCACCCAGGACGTACGCATCACGGCGGCCGAACTGCTCAGCGACTCGTTCGAAGCCACGGGGCCGCAACCCTTCGACTCCACCATCCCGCCGGGCGCCACCCCGCGTGACCTGCAGCTCGAGTACGGGCCCGCGCGTTGCCCGGACGGCGTGGACTCGACCACCGGCCCGGCCACGGTCGCCCTGGTCGTCGAGGCCGCCGACGGCAGCGAGCACGAGCTGGAGATGGAGCTCCCGCACCCGAACGGCACGCTCGACCGGTTGCTGCGTACCGACTGCGGCGCGGAGATCCTCGATGCGGCGGTCGAGCTGACTCTCGGCCCGCTGGAGACCGGGCCGGACGGTACGGTCAGCGGGCTGCTCAGCGTCACCCGGATCGACGGCTCGGCCGAACGGGTCGCCCTCCACGACGCCCGCGGCAGCGTGCTGTTCACCATGGTTCCCGATCCGGTCACCACTGATCCGACGCAGCGGCTGGTCCGTTTCGACGTGATGCGCTGCGGCGGCCACGCCATCGGAGACGCCAAGCGGCCGTACGGGTTCACTGCGTGGGTCCGGCTGGGCGATGCCGAGCCGATCCCGGCCGTCGTCCCGGTCGACGACGCCCACCGTGCGGTCCTGGACGCGATGCAGGCCGTCCGGTGCGAGGACGCCCCCGGAGTGACCTGACCCGGCAGCTGCTGTCGGCGTCGTGACTGTGCAGCCGCCGGTGGCGGCGTCAGTGCCGGACGTCCAGGTGGAACGCGTCGGTGTGGTAGCCCGGCCAGGCGGTGGCGCGCTGCTCGGCGGGGGTGTCGCCCATCGGGGGTACGGCGGGGAGTTCGCCGTCGACGAGGTAGCGCTCACCGCCCCCGTCGCGGACAGCCCGGACCAGCCGTTCCCGCCAGGCTCCCAGGTCCGCCGCCCCAGCCAGGTCGTGCCGCTCCCCCGGATCGACAGAGAGGTCGAACAGCTGCTCCGCCGGCCCCTCGGGGTACCAGATGTACTTGTGCCGCCCGTCGGTGACGGCGATGTAGTACGGCAGGCCGGGCGGTCCGCCGTCGCCGCCGGCAATGCCCACCACCAGCCGAGACGCCGGCGGCGCGGCCGCAAGGGACACCAGGTCCGACCCGTCGACGTCGGCACCGACGCTGCCGCCGGCGGCTCGGACGAAGGTCGGCAGTACGTCCGCCAGCGTGACCGGGGTGTGCACGACGGTGCCGGCCGGGAAGGTGGCCGCACCGGCCGGGGGTCGGACGATCAGCGGAACCCCGGCGGATGCTTCGTGGAAGAACACCTTGTTGCCGGTGCCGTGGTCGCCGAGGAACTCACCGTGGTCGGACGTGAACACGATCATGGTCCGGCCGAGCTCACCGATGTCCTGCAACGCGGCGAGCACCCGGCCCAGGTTGTAGTCGATCTGGGTGATCAGCCCGTAGTAGGCGGCCCGTGCGGCCCGGATGGTGTCCGCGTCGAGCAGGTCGAACGAACCGCGGTGGCGTTGCCGCCGGAACGCCGCCGGGGCATCGTCGCCGGCCCAGTTCCCCACCACGGGCTCCGGGATCGGCGCCGAACGGTACATCGAGTAGTACGGCTCCGGCGGGTCCAGCGGCGGGTGCGGCTTGGAGTAGGACAGCCACAGGAACATCGGCCGGGTCGGGTCGCGCCGGTGCCGGATGTGCTCGACGGCCTGCTCGGACAGCCACGACGTCAGCGTCTCCGCCTCCGCGACGGTGGCCATGCCGGGGTACAGCTCGTTCTGTCCCAACCCGTGCCGCATGGCCGCGACCGCCGTCCGGCTGGCGTGCCGGTAGTAGTCGTCGGGGAGGATCAGCTCCTCGAAGCCGTGGTGCGCCCGTGGTGGGCTGAAGTGCATCTTGCCGATGCCGACGGTCGCGTAGCCCAGGGCCGCGAGGCGAGCCGGCAGGGTCGGCGCCCCCGGCGGCAGCACGGCGCTGGTGGCACCGTTGTGGATCATGCCGTGCCGCAGGCTCGACTGACCGGTCAACAGCGACACCCGGGCCGGCACACACACCGGGGTGGGCGCGTAGGCGGCGTCGAACCGGGCACCTTCGTGGGCCAGCTGATCCAGGTGCGGCGTGCGCAGGAAGGGCGGCGCACCCGGTCCGAGGGTGTCGCGGCGCTGCTGATCGGTGGTGATCAGCAGCAGGTTCGGCCGCTCGTCGGCGGGAGCGCTGGTCACAGGTACTCGATGGTGCCGTTCTGCCGGGAACGTTCCGCGGCGAACGCCACCCAGTGGCTCTCGAGGCTCTCCTCGAACGCGCTGGGCGCGGCCTCGACCGGCAGGCCGGCCAGCCGCTGCCGAGTCCGCTCGGCGAAGTCGGCCATCAGTCCGGCGTCGCCGCCGGAGTGCCCGCCACGGTCCTCGGGGACCTGTTCCACGAAGCCGACCGCGCCGCTGGCCGGCAGACCCGCCACGTCCGGCGTCGAGTCCCGGAAGCGGACGACCTCGATACGACCGGTCTCCAGGTCGGACCTGATCTCGCCGTGGCTGCCCATGAGCGTGATGACCCGCGTGTTCTGGCTCGTGAACGCGGACACGACCAGCGACGCCGTCACGCCGTTGGCGAACCGCAGCGATGTCGTCTGGTGGTCGACGACGTCGTTGTCCATGCGATAGACGCAGCGACCGTAGTCGGTCTCGCGCATCGCCCGCATCCGGCCGGCCGGCGACGGGTCGTTGGTGATGACGGAGATCGGCCAGGTCTCGACCCCGGCGAGTTGCTCGACGTAGAACCGCTCGGCGTTGTAGGGGCAGCTGTCGGCGACCGCGCAGCCGTCGATGCACCGCTCCGTGGAGCCCGCCGGAGCGTTCTCGAGACGGAAGTGCCGACGGTCGCCGAACGACGAGACCGCGGCGTACGGCGAGTCGACCAGCCAGCGCAGGATGTCGAGGTCGTGACAGGCCTTGGCCAGCAGCATCGGGCTGGACTGCTCCGTACGGTGCCAGTTGCCGCGCACGTAGCTGTGCGCGAAGTGCCAGTAGGCGATGTTCTCCGCGTGTTCCACGCCCTGTAGCTCGCCGATGTGGCCTTCCTGCAGTAACCGGCGCAGCGTCTTGAAGAACGGCGTGTACCGCATGACGTGCGAGACGGTGATGGCGCCCGGGTGGTCCTTGGCCGCGGCCACCAGCCGGTCCAGCTCGTCCGCCGTCGGCGCTATCGGCTTCTCCAACAGCACGTCGTAGCCGAGCTCCAGAGCACGCACGGTGGGGTCGACGTGGAGGCGGTCCGGCGTGGCGACCACCACGGCGTCCCAGGGCCCCGGCTGGGCCAGAGCGGCCCGCCAGTCGGTGTAGCGGTGCTCCGGCGCTACCCCGTGCGCGTCGCCGACGGCGCCCAGCCGCTCGTCGTCGACGTCGGCGATTCCGGTCACCCGCGCCGCTTCGGGGTGGTCCAGGCACCAGCCGGCGTAGGCCTGGCCGCCCCGGCTCCCGGCACCCAGCACCAGCAGACGCACCGGCGCGTCATGGTCGTCGCTCATGGTCATCCCTTCTCGGCTCCGGCCGTCAGGCCCTCGACCAACAGCCGCTCGGCGGCGAAGAACAGCACGACCACCGGCAGTGTGAGCAGGACGGAGCCGGCCATCAGCACCGTCGTGGACACGCTGATGTCGTCGAGCTGTGCCAGTCCGAGCGAGACCGTCCAGTTGTCCCGCCTCTCCAGCAGGAACAACAGCGCGAACAGGTACTCGTTCCACGCAATCATGAAGACGTACAGCGACGTCGCGGCGATCGACGGCATCGCCAGTGGCAGGACGATCCGCCGGATCACCTGGCTGCGGTTGCAGCCGTCCACCATGGCCGCGTCCTCCAGGCCCTGGGGGATGGACCGGAAGTAGTTGCGCAGCATGTACACCGACACCGGGACCGTGGACGCCAGGTAGATGATGATCAGCGCGGGCAGCTCGCCGCGCAGCCCCAGCCGGGAGAACAGCACGAACAGCGGGATCGCCATCACGATGCCGGGGAACATGTAGACGGCGAAGAACGCCGTGTTGATCGTGTTCTTGCCGGGGAAGCGCAGCCTCGTGGCGGCGTACGCGCCCAGCACCGACAGCGTCACCGTCAGCACCACAGACCCCAGCGCCACGATGAGAGAGTTGCCGAAGAACGACAGCAGCCCGTAGCCGCCGTCCTCGGGCGAGGCGATCACCCGCTCGTAGGCGGCCAGGTTCACCTCGCTCGGGCTGGGCACCACGTTCAACGGGTCGGCCAGCACCGCCTGCAGCGGCTGGAGCGACAACAGCACCATGTAGAACAGCGGTACGACGCAGGCGACCAGCACGAAGGCCAGCCAGACCACCCGCGCGACGCCTATGACCCGGGTCTCGACCCGTTCCCGCGAGACCACCTAGACCTCCGACTCCTGCTTCAGCACGCCGTAGCGGTAGTAGACGGCGAACGCGATGATCAGGACGACCGACATCAGCAGGCCCAGCGCGGCCGCGCCGCCGACGTCGTTGCGCGATATCAGGTAGTTGTAGACCTGCACGGACACCACCTCGGTGCCGGCAGCGCCCCTGGTCAGCAGGTAGATGTCGTTGAAGTTCTGGAACGTCCAGATGAAGCGCAACAGGACCAGCAGCGCGATGACACCGGACAGCTGCGGCGCCACGATGTAGCGGAACCGCTGCAGCGGGGTGGCGCCGTCGACCCTGGCGGCCTCCTCGAGGTCACGCGGCAGCCCTTGCAACCGGGCCAGGATGAACAGGAACGCCAGCGGAAATGTCTTCCAGGCCTCGAACACGATGACGGTGATCAGCGCGATCGGCGCGTCGAAGCCGATGCCGAACAGCTCGATGCGATGGAACCGCTCGCTGAGGAACCCGATCGGCTGGTCCCAGCCGAGCACGTCGACGCCGAACACGTTGACCGGGCCGAACTGCGGGTTGAGCAGCGTCCGCCACACCAGCGCCGCGGAGACGACCGGGATGACGTACGGCACGAGCACGAACGCTCGGATGATCATGCGGCCGGGGAACCGCTGCCGCAGCGCCAGCGCCGTCAGCAGGCCGGCACCGACCGACAGCACGGTTCCGCCGATGCTGTAGATCAGCGTGGTGCGGACCATCTCCCACAGGTCCGAACTGCCCAGGACGGTCTCGAAGTTGCGCAGCGTCAGCGTGATGTCGAAGACGTTTTGCAGGTCGATCAGCCGCAGCCGCTGGAACGACATGAGGATCGTCCAGAGGAACGGCAGGACGACGACCAGCAGGACGATCAGCACCGTCGGGCTGACCAGCACCAGACCGTCGCGGGCCTCGCGACGCCGCAGTGACAGGCCGCGGCGGCGGGGCCGCGCCGGCTCCTGGCCGGGAGCCGGCGACGGCGTCCGCTCGGCGTCCGGCAGCGTGCCGGACCGGCCCGCAGGGTCGCCCGCGCCCTGCGGGGTCGTGCGCGATCCGTCTCGGCCCATCCGTCAGCCGAGCGCCGAGGCGAGCTGCGTGGCGCTCTCGTCCATCTGCGCGGCGGCCTCCTCCGCCGTGATGGTGCCGTCGAGGGCGTCGCGCAGGATGTTCGTCAGCTCGAGGTCGCCGTACATCGCCGTGACCAGGGCGCCGTAGCCCTGCGCGAAGCCCCACCGCTCGAAGCCGGTGGCGCCGGTGGCGATGGTCTCGACGGCTTCGTCGCCGTACAGCTCGCCGACGGTCACCGTCTCGGAGCCGCTGCCGACCGCGAGCTCCCGCCAGCCGTCGACGAACGAGGTGTCGCCGGCCTCGGGGCCGTTGCGCATCGGGAACCGGCCCTCGGGTGAGATGGACAGGAAGCCCATGTAGCCGTCCTCGCCGAGCAGGTACCGGACGAGCTCCTTGGCGGACTCGGTGTCGGCGGACGAGGTGATGCCGAGGTTGATGGTCAGGCCGAACTGGGTCGGCTCGTCACCCGACGGCCCCTGGAACAGCGGCAGGATGGTGGTGCGGTCCACCAACCACTGCTGGTCGTTCGCGCACTCGGCACAGGTCAGCGGGGTGTCCGGGAACAGCCCGGCCAGCTCGTCCAGCAAGTGCGGCGACCACGACGTCATGGCGGCCCGCCCGGCCAGGTAGTTCGCCCGGGTGGTGTCGACGTCACCGGCACCGGTCGGCGCGAACTCGTTGAGGTCGACGTAGAACTGGATCGCCTCGACGCACTCCGGGCTGTCGAGGGTGACCTCGCCCTCGTCGTCCACCAGCTGGCAGCCGTTGGCCAGGGCGACGTGCTCGAACACCTGCATGGTGAAGCCGTCGCCGCCGGAGCTGCCCAAGGCGAACCCGGCCGTGCCGTCCTGGCCGTTCAGCTGTTCTGCGGCGGCGAGCGCGTTCTCGTACGTGCTCGGCTCCTCCAGGCCCGCGGCATCGAACAGGTCGGAACGGTAGAAGATCATCTGGCCCCAGCCGTCGGACGGGACCGTGGCGTACTCGCCCTCGGCGTCCTCGACCCGGATGAGATCCAGTGCGCTCTCGTTGAACGTGTCGGTGCCCAGCTCGTCGATGAGTTCGCTGGCGGCGGCAGCATCGAGGATGCCCTCGTTGACCCAGCCGGCGGCCAGCTCGACGCCGTGCACGACGACGTCCGGCAGATCGCCCGCGGCGGCCGCGGACACCATCGCCTGGGACAGGTCCGGAGCGCTGACGCCGACGAGCTCGACGTCGATGCCGCTCTGTTCGGTGAAGGTTTCCAACACCGGCTGCATGGTCGCGATGCGATCCGCGGTGTCGTACACGGTCCACAGGGTGATGCTGCCGTCCCCGCCGCCGCCGGCGGAGTCGCCGTCATCGTCGTTCGAGCAACCCACCGCGACGAGCGCGATCGCCGCCACGGCGCACAGAGGCCGTCGCCACATGAAGCAGTCCTCCTCGGGTGGTCCGGACCGTCGCGCGCCGACCACTGGGCAGCAGCGCGGACGTCCTGCGAATGTGGGGCACCATGGTTCGGCGTGTGATTCAACCTGTCAACGAGTGTGCGTAGAATGCAAGAAACCCACATGCATGGCGGGTGATCTGATGGAATCGGCAACAGCCGATGAACTCGACAGGCTCGTCATCGCGGCCCTGCTGGCACACCCGCGGGCCACCAACGCCACCATCGGCCAGGCGGTGCGCAGCTCCGAGGCCACGGTGTCGCGGCGCATCGCCCGGCTGCGCCGTCAGGGTGCCGTCCGGGTGGTCGGCGCACTGGACTCGCAGCTCAGCCACCGGGCCCGGTCGGTCTTCGTGCGGCTGCGCTGCGCGCCCGGCGCCGCCGACGAGCTCGCCCGGCCGCTGGCGTTGTGGGACGAGACAGGATCGGTCAAGGTGCTCACCGGCAGCGTCGACTGCGTGGCCGAACTCGCCTACACGTCCAACGAGCACCTCTACCGGCTCATGATGCACCGGCTGCCGCAGTTCGACGGCGTCATGTCGACCTTCAGCAACCAGGTGATCCGGCGCTTCTCCACGCCGCACGGCTGGAACCCCGGCATCCTGCCGGACGACGTCGTCGCCGCGCTGCGGGCCGAGCGGCACGACCGCTGGGACGAGCAGCCCGAACCGGCCGAGGTCTCACCGATGTCCCGGCTCGACGAGCGGATCATGCGGGAACTCGTCGTCGACGGGCGGATGAGCTGGCAGGACCTCGCGCACCGCTGCGAGGTCACGCCGAGTACCGCGCGCCGCCGGGCCGAGTCCCTGATGTCCAGGGGCTTCCTGCGGATGCGTACCGTCGTCGAACCCGAGATCCTGGGTCTCACGGTGAACGCCTTCGTCTGGCTGACCATCAACCCCACCAAGATCGGGCTGGCCGGCGAGATGCTCGCCAAGCACCGCAACGTGCTGATGATCGCCGCGACCACCGGAGACCGGAACCTGTGCGGCGAGATCGCCGTCGACAACGACAGTGCCCTCTACGACTTTCTCTCCGAGACCATCGGCCACCTGCCCGGGCTGCTCCACGCCGACGTCGCCGTCGCCCTGCGCACCGTCAAGCGTGCCGGCAAGGTGGTGCCCGACCTCCAGCCCGCCGAGACCGCCACCTGACACCCGCCATCGAGCTGGCTCGCCGGTCCGGATGGTACGTACGGTTGAACACAGCCGGAACTCCGGCCGGATCCTGCGTATCTCGCGCGCCGATAGGGGCTGGCGAGGACTAATCTCGAGTCCATGCACGAAAGCAATGCTGCGCACGATGCCGTGCGCCGCGATCCCATAACCATCGTTCCGTACGACCACACGTGGGCCGAGTCCTTCGAGCAGCAGCGTCAGGCCGTCGAGCCGGCGCTGCGGCCCTGGCTGATCGGCGCCGTCGAGCACGTCGGCAGCACGGCCGTGCCGGGCCTGCCCGCGAAGCCGATCATCGACATGATGGCCATGGTGGCCGACTACGAGCAGGCCCGCGACGCCATTCCCGCCATGGAGGCCATCGGCTGGACCTTCGTGTGGGAGGACGGCGACCACGAGCTGCGGCGCTGGTCGTTCTGCCATCCCGACCCGGCGTGGCGGACCCATCACCTGCACGTCGTCGAGTACGTGTCGCAGTTGGGCCGCGACTGCCTGGCCTTCCGTGACCACCTGCGCCACCACCCCGACGACGCCGCCTCCTACGCGGCGGTGAAGCGGGACCTGGCGGCGCTGCACCATGACGACCGGCCGGCATACCGGGCGGGCAAGGCGCCGTTCATCGAGGACATCATGCGCCGCGCCTCCGTGCAGCACTGACCCGCCGCAACCGCTCACCCCCCCGTGATCATCAACCGCTGGGTGCGCCATGACGCCGCCAACGGTTGATGATCAAGGGAATGCGGCCCGATACTCTGGCGGGCGTGATGGCGACGAGCTCGGCACGGGCGGCGAACGGTGTGCTCCAGGTCGGTCCACTACATCCCACCGTCGAGCGTGAACTGACGACGCTCGGGGCGCGGCGGCTGCCTGACGGCCCCGATGCGGCGCAGTTCCTGGCCGCGCAGGGCGAGCACGTCACGGTCGTCGTCACCAGTGGCGGCACCGGGGTGGACGCCGGACTGATGGCGGCGCTGCCGAAGCTGGCCGCGATCATCAACTTCGGGGTGGGCTATGACGCCACCGACGTCGACGCGGCCAGGGCCCGCGGGGTCGCGCTCAGCAACACCCCGGACGTGCTCACCGACTGCGTCGCCGATATCGCCGTCGGCGGCCTGATCGACGCGGTGCGCGGGCTGTCGGCCGCCGACCGGTTCGTACGCCGCGGTGAGTGGGCCGATGGCGGCCGGTTCCCGCTGATGACGCGGGTGACCGGAATGCGGGTCGGGATCCTGGGCCTGGGCCGCATCGGCCTGGCCGTGGCCCGGCGGCTGGAAGGCTTCGACGCGCGGATCTCGTATCACAGCCGCAACCAGGTGGCCGGGGTCTCGTACGCCTACGCCGCCACCCCGGCCGAGCTGGCCCGCGACGCTGACGCCGTCATCGTGACGACGCCGGGCGGGGCAGCCACCCGCGGGCTGGTGTCGGCGGAGGTGCTCGACGCGCTCGGCCCGCGCGGCTACCTGGTGAACGTGGCCCGCGGCAGCGTCGTCGACGAGCAGGCTCTGGTCGCAGCGCTCTCCGCGGGCCGCATCGCGGGGGCGGCGCTGGACGTCTTCGAGGCCGAGCCACAGGTGCCGGCCGCGCTGATGGATTTCGACTCCGTCGTGCTGCTGCCCCACATCGGCAGCGGAACGCACGAGACGCGCGAGGCGATGGCACAGCTGGTGCTGCGCAACCTCCAGCAGTTCCTGACCGACGGCACACTGGTGACGCCGGTGCGGCTTTAATGGCGGAATGCGGGTAGCACTGGTCCAGCTCGCCGCCGGAACCGACGTCGCGGAGAACGTGGCGGCCGTCCGGCGGCTGACGAAGGACGTCGCGGCCGACCTGATCGTCCTGCCGGAAGCCGTCATGCACGACTTCGGCAAGCCCGACCTGCCGCTGGGTCCGGTCGCCCAGTCGCTGGACGGGCCGTTCGCTGCCGCCCTCGCCGAGCTGGCGCGCGAGCACCGGGCCACCGTCATCGGTGGCATGTTCGAGCGCTCCGACGATCCCGACCGGCCCTACAACACGCTGCTCGCGGTGGGGCCGGACGGCGCACTGCTCGGCAGCTACCGCAAGGTGCAGCTGTACGACTCCTTCGGCTACCGCGAGTCGGAGCGGCTGCGCGCCGGCGAGCCGGTCCCGTCCGTCGTCGACGTCCAGGGTGTCCGACTGGGCCTGCTGACCTGCTACGACCTGCGCTTCCCAGAGCAGAGCAGGGCACTGGTCGATGCCGGTGCCGATGCGTTGGTGGTCCCAGCGGCGTGGCTGCGCGGCCCGCTCAAGGAGGACCACTGGCAGACGCTCCTGCGCGCCCGGGCCATCGAGAACACCGCCTACGTGGTGGCGGCGGCGCAGACCGGCCGGGCCTACTGCGGCCTGAGCATGCTGGTCGACCCGCTCGGCGTGGTGGTGGCGTCCCTCGGCGACGACGAAGGCCACCTGACGGCCGAGCTCGACCCGGCCCGCATCGAATCCGCCCGTGATCGCAACCCGGCGTTGCGGCATCGGCGCCCGTGGCGGTCCGCGCCGTGACACCGTGGGCGGCGGTCGTACTCGCCGGCGGCGCCGGGCGGCGGCTGGGCGGGACCGACAAGCCCGCCCTCGTCATCGGCGGGCGGACGCTGCTCGACCGAGCCGTCGCCGCTTGTGCCGGCGCCGAGCGCGTCGTCGTAGTCGGGCCGCGGCGCCCGACGTCGTCCCCCGTCACATGGACCCGGGAGGAACCGCCCGGAAGTGGGCCGCTGGCCGCACTCGCGGCCGGGCTGGCCGCTCTCGGCCCGCCGGGTGCGCGATCCGGCGTCCTGGTCGTGCTGGCCGCGGACCTGCCGGAGGTGTCGCCGGGCCTGGTCGGCAGACTCATCGGCGCCCTCGAACCGCCGGCCGACGGTGCCGTCGTGGATCCGCTGCCCGACGGTGCCGCCGTCGTCGACCCGGATGGTTGGGTACAGCCGCTGGTGGCGGTCTACAGAGCCGCGCCCCTCGCGGCCGCTCTGGACGCCGTCGGCGACCCGCGGAACCGGCCGCTGCGAGACCTGCTGCCGCACCTGGTACTGCGTACCGTCCCGGACGCGGCCGGCGCATCGGACATCGACACGCCGGACGACCTGGCCCGATGGCAGACGGGCCCGGTAGAGGATGTGGGAACTGCCGCGAAGGAAGGGTGAGCGCGAGATGGACCGCTGGGTGAGCGAGCTGTGCGACCAGCTCGGGGTTCCCGTCGACGACGTCGACGTCGGCGCGATCCTCGACGTCGCCAGGGACGCGGCGCACAACGTCGAACGGCCCGCGGCGCCGGTGACGGCGTTCGTCGCCGGGTACGCCGCGGCCATCAAGGGCGGTGGCGCCGCCCAGGTCGCCGCGGCCCTCGATACTGCGGGCGACCTCGCCCGCGACTGGACCGAGGGCCCCGACGTCACTACGCCGGCGCTGCAGTGAGCCCGGCCCAGCAAGTCGTGGCCGCCCGGGTCCGCTAGCGTCGGCGCTGTGCAGACCAAGAGCGCTGTCCACCTGCCCGCGCCGGCGGAGGTCGTCGACCCGCTGCGGCAGTTCCTGACCCGCGTCGCGCTGGCCTTCGGCATTCTGCTGGCTACGGCGTTCATCGTCTGGCTCGACCGGGACGGCTACACCGACAACACCGACGGCAGCGTCAACCTGCTCGACGCGTTGTACTACACAACCGTCACGCTCTCCACCACCGGCTATGGCGACATCGCGCCGGTCACCGACAGCGCCCGGTTGCTCAACGTCATCCTGATCACGCCGATGCGGGTGATGTTCCTGATCATCCTGATCGGCACCACGCTGGAGACCCTGACCGCGCGGAGCCGCGAGCAGGTGCGGCTCAACCGCTGGAGGAAGAAGTTGCGCGACCACACCGTCGTCATCGGCTACGGCGTCAAGGGCCGCAGCGCGGTGGCCACCATGCTTGCGAACGAGGTGTCGCCGGACTCCCTCGTGGTGGTCGACCCCGACCCCGCCGCCATCGCCGAGGCGAACGAGACCGGCTTGGTGGCTGTCATGGGCGACGCGACCCGCACCGAGGTACTGCGCCGGGCCGGAGTGCCCACCGCCAGCCGCGTCATCATCACCACCGCACGCGACGATGCCACCGTGCTGGCCACGCTCACCTGCCGCCAGCTCAACAAGGACGCGAACATCGTGGTCGCGGTCCGTGAGGCCGACAACGTCGCGCTGGTGAGGCAGGGCGGCGCGAACGAGGTGGTCACGTCGTCCGACGCGGTGGGGCGCATCCTGGGCCTGGCCACCGTGAGCCCGGCGCTCGGCCACGTCCTGGAGGACCTCACGACCTCCGGTACCGGACTGGAGGTCGCCGAGCGGATGGTGACGCCGCGGGAGGAGGGCAAACAGCCCAAGCTGCTGTCCGACCTGGTCGTGGCGATCGTCCGCGACGGCGTCGAGTTGCCGTTCCACTCGCCGGCCATCGGGCACCTGGTCCGCGGTGACCGGCTCATCGTCGTCCGTGCCTCGGAAGAGCTCCCATGGGCCCGGCGCGAAGACATCCACCAGACCCCGGTGGAGGACGAAGCGGAGGACCCGGCGGACCGTCCGCCCGGCGGCGTGTGATCGGAGGATCGAGTGCGTGCGATGGTCATCACGGAAGCCGGCGGCCCTGACGTCTTGTCGTGGGCGGATGTGCCCGACCCGGTCTGCGGGCCCGGCGAGGTCGTCGTCGACATCACCGCGTCCGCCGTCAACCGCGCCGACATCCTGCAGCGCCAGGGGCACTACGCGCCGCCGCCGGGTGTACCGGCCTGGCCTGGCTTGGAGTGCAGCGGCGTCATCAGGGAGGTCGGTGCCGGCGTCTCCGGCTGGCGGGCCGGCGACGAGGTGTGCGCTCTGCTGGGTGGCGGCGGCTACGCCGAACGTGTCGCGGTGCCGGCCGGACAGCTGCTGCCGGTGCCGAGCGGGGTCGACCTGGTGACGGCGGCGGCGCTGCCGGAGGTCGTCTGCACGGTCTGGTCCAACCTGGTGATGGCCGCGGGACTCGGCCGGGACGACGTCCTGCTCGTGCACGGCGGCGCCAGCGGCATCGGCACGGCCGCCATCCAGATCGGTGTGGCACGGGGCGCCCGGGTGGCCGTGACCGCCGGGTCGGCCGACAAGCTGGCCAGGTGCGCTGAGCTCGGCGCGTCCATCCTGGTGAACTACCGCGAGGACGACTTCGTCGACGCCGTGCGCGCGGCCACCGGCGGCCGCGGCGCCGACATCGTGCTCGACATCGTCGGCGCGAAGTACCTGGCGCGGAATCTCGACGTGCTGGCCCCGGACGGCCGGCTGGTCGTCATCGGGCTGCAGGGCGGCCGGACCGCCGAGCTGGACCTGTCCGCGATGATGGCCAAGCGGCTGCAGGTCACCGGTTCCTTGCTGCGAAGCCGGTCGCCGGCCGGCAAGGCGGGCATCGTCGCCGAGGTGTGTGAGCACGTGTGGCCGCTGGTGGAGTCCGGCGCGGTGAAGCCGGTGGTCGACCGGGTGCTGCCGATGCCGGAAGCGGCGGCCGCGCACCGTGCGATCGAGGCCGGCGAGCATGTGGGGAAGGTTGTGCTCACCACCTGAGACGCCGTATTGACAGCCCCTTGCTGACTCAATGCGACGGAGATGGTCACAGGCCGGGCGGGAGCGTACCCTGACGAATGTGGTCATGTCGCTGGAGTCCGAAGTCGACCGTCCGGTCGTCCACCGCCGCACCGCGCGGGTCCTGCTCATCGAGCCCGGCGGCCGCGTGTTGCTGATCGAGGACAGCGATCCCTCCGCACCCGGCGCACCGACGTTCTGGATCACCCCTGGCGGCGGTGTCGACCCGGGCGAGACACTGCTGGCCGCGGCCATCCGTGAAGTGGCCGAGGAGACCGGGCTGCGGCTCGACTCGTCGGCGTTCCGCGGGCCGCTGGCCGAGCGCACCGTCGTGCACGCCTATTCCGACAAGGTCGCCGTCCAGTCCGAGACGTTCTTCATGGCGGCGGCGCCCGGGTCGCAGATCGATCCGGCCGGGCTCACCGAGGACGAGCGGCTGACGGTCGTCGGGCACCGCTGGTGGAGCCTGGAGGAACTGCGCCTCACCGACCGTCCGGTGTGGCCGGTCGGCCTGGTCGACCTCGTGGCGGCGGCCGAGACCCCCGCCGCCTGGCCGGTCGTGCTGAGCGTCGCCGAGGAGTCGACCGTCCCCACCAACCATTTCGCCCGCTGACCGTTCGCCGCCTCGAAAATGATCACGTTCGGCATGGGTCTTCCCGCCTCACCAGGGATGCTTGCCTGCTGACGCGGGAGGACGCCTGGGGGTGTGCGTCCGGCCCCGCACAGGACGCCTCCGGTTGACAGACCATACTGAGTATGCATACTTAGTATCCATGTCGATCCGTCACGGCCTCCTGGCCCTGCTCGAACGTTCCCCGATGTACGGCTACCAGCTACGGCACGAGTTCGAGCGGTCCACCGGGACGACGTGGCCATTGAACATCGGGCAGGTGTACACCACCCTCGCCCGGCTCGAACGCGACGGCATGGTCGAGCAGACCGGCGAGTCCGACGAGGACGGCAAGGTCGTCTACCGGCTCACCGACGCCGGCCACGCCGAGCTCACCGGCTGGTTCGCCACGCCCATCGCCGGCTCCGACCGGCCGCGGGACGAACTGGCCATCAAGGTGGCGCTCGCCGTCACCACGCCAGGCGTCGACGTCCGCGCCGTCTTGCAGACCCAGCGCACCGCGACCCTGCGGCACCTGCAGGAGCTGACCCGGCTCAAGGCCATGGCCGACGACACCGACGACACGGTCTGGTTGCTCGTGCTCGACTCCATGGTGTTCCGCGCGGAGGCCGAGGTGCGCTGGCTCGATCACTCCGAGACCCGGCTGGCCCGGCTCGCTCCCCGCCCGGCCAGCTCGGCGCCGTCGCACCCGCTGCCGCGGGACGTCGCCGGCCCCGTCTCCGTCGACGACGAGTCGGTGTCCCGGTGAGCGCCGACGTCGTGCTCGAACTGCGAGCAGTGAGCCGATCGCACGGCGACGGCGCCACCGAGGTGCACGCGTTGCGAGCCGTCAGTCTCCAACTGCGCGCCGGTGAGCTGGTGGCCGTCATGGGCCCGTCCGGATCGGGCAAGAGCACGCTGCTGCTCCTGGCCGGCGGACTCGACCAGCCGACCGACGGCGCCGTGCTGGTCGAGGGAACCGACCTGTCCACGCTGAACCGCACGCAGCAGGCCGCCATCCGCCGCACCAGCCTCGGCTACGTCTTCCAGGACCTCAACCTCATCCCGGCGCTGACGGCGGCCGAGAACGTCGCACTGCCCCGTGAACTCGACGGCGTGCGCACCCGGACCGCCCGTGCCGAGGCGTTGGCGGCGCTCGACGAGATCGGTGTCGGCGAGCTCGCCGACCGGTTCCCCGACGAGATGTCCGGTGGTCAGCAGCAACGGGTCGCCATCGCCCGCGCGCTGGTCGGACCCCGCCGGCTGGTGCTGGCCGACGAGCCCACCGGAGCGCTCGACTCGCACACCGGCGACGAGGTCCTACGCGTCCTACGCAGTCGATGCGACGGCGGCGCCTCCGGTCTGCTGGTGACGCACGAGGCCCGGCACGCCGCGTGGGCCGACCGCGTGGTCTTCCTCCGTGACGGCGCCATGGTCGACGACACCGGCGTCGCACCTCAGCCCGAGGTCCTGCTCGGCTCGGACGGTGGGGCATGAGCGTGCGGGGACGCGGGTGGCGACCCGCGCTGCGCATCGCCCGTCGCCAGGTCCGTCGCAACCTGGGCCGGTCGGTGCTCGTCGCCGCCCTGGTGGGTCTCCCGGTAGCGGGCGCGACCATCGTCGAGGTCCTGGTCCGCACCGTCGATGCGCCGGAGCGTTGGACGCATCAGCAGATCGGCGACGCCGACGCGGCCATCGAGGTCTCCGCCTGGTTCGAACTACCCATGCAAACCGAGCGCGACGTGCTGGTCGGCTGGGTGCCGGGGGTCACGGAGGAGATCGATCCGCAGCGCGACCCGCGCGCCGTCGATGTCGCGGAGCTGCTGCCGGCCGGCACGGTGCTCGTGCCTCAGGCCCAGACCTACAGCACCGGGGTCAGCTACGACGATCTCACTGTCCGCAGTGAGCTCCAGGTCGCGGTCTTCGATGCGGACCTCACCGACCACGTGGTCCGGCTGGAAGGTGGGCGGTGGCCCGAGTCCGGCGACGAGGTCATGGTGTCGACGGCGCTCGCCGAACGGCTGGACCTGACCGACGACGACGGCGTCCTGCCCGCCGCCACCCTGACGTTCCCGGACGGGCCCGAGGTCCGGGTGACCGGGACCGCGATCGACCCGTTCGGGCTCGACGAGGAGAAGGTCGTGGCCGCGCCTGGGTCACAGGCCGCGACCTTCGCCCAGGCCACGCTCGATGGCTCGCAGGAGTCGCGCGGCACGATGCCCGGTAACGTCACCTACCTGGCCGACCTGCCGGCGGGCGTCGACGCGATGGACCTGGTGATGCCGCTGGCCGGCGAGGGTGTCCGGGTGGCTCCGCGCGACGTCCTGCTCAACCCGGATGACTACATGCCGGACAGCTATACCGTGACGTCGGCCTCGTCGGCCAGCACTGCCGCACTGGTGGCGCTGGTGGTAGGGCTCGGGCTGCTGGAGGTGGTGCTGCTCGCCGGGGCGGCGTTCGCCGTCGGTGCCCGGCGCCAGGTCCGCGACCTGGGGCTGATGGCCGCCGCCGGCGCCACCGCGAACCAGGTCCGCAGGACGGTCCTCGCCCAGGGCATCGTGCTGGGTGGTCTGGGTGCGGCCATGGGCGTCGTGGCGGGCGCGGCCATCGTGGTCGGAGGCCGGCCCGTCTGGGAACGGATCGTCGGTGAGTTCATCGAGAGCTGGCACTTCAACTGGGTGGTGATCGCAGTCGCCGCCGGCGTCGGCGTACTGTCCGGTCTCGCCGCGGCCGTCGTTCCCGCCCGGGGCGCCGCTCGGATGAGGCCGGTCGACGCGCTGGCCCGGCGCTTCCGCACCTCCCGCATCGCGGCCAGGTTGCCCGTGGTCGGTCTTGTGCTGATCCTGGTCGGCGGAAGTGGTGCGCTCCTGGCCAGCCGGATGCTGGCCGGCGGGCTGAGGGAGTACGGCGAAGCCCTGCAACGGCTGGCCGGTACCGGCGTGTCCGTCGAGGCGCCGAACTCGGCGGCCTACGTCATCGCGCAGCTCGCCGGTGCCGTGCTCGTCATCACCGGCCTGCTGATCAGCCTGCCCGGCCTGATCTCGGTGCTGGCCCGCGGCGCGCACCGCTTGGGCATCTCGCCGCGGATGGCGTTGCGCGACGCGGCTCGGCACCGGCACCGCACCGCGCCCGCAGTGGCCGCCATCGTCATCGTGGTGGCCGGTTCGACGGGGATGGCGTTCGGCCTGGGCGGTACCCAGCGAGCCGACGAGCTTCGTTACGTCCCGGCGGTTCCCGACGACGTCATGTACGTCGAGCCCAACGGGTTGAGCGACGCTGACATCGAACGGACGACCGAGGCGGCGGTACAGATCGCACTCGATGTCCTGCCGGATGCCCGGACCGTCGAGTCGCGCGACACCGCGCACGGTGTCGTCTACCCAGGGCCGGCCGATGCCTCGGCGGCCGGCTGTCCGGAGTGTGTGGTCCACGGGTCACTGGGTCTGGCGGTCGCCGACGCCGACGTCATGGAACTGGCGGCCGGGCGGGCTCCGTCGCAGGCAGAACTGGATGCCGTCGCCGCCGGCCAGGTGGTGGTCTACAACGAGTCGTACGTGGACGCCGACGGCAACGCCGTGATCGAGGTGTACAGCGACGACCTGGAGCCCACACGCCTCGTACTGCCCGGTCATGCGGTCACCGGTGGCGGCACCTACGAGCGGCTACCCGGCGCGTTCGCATCCGCCGAAACACTGGCGGCGGCGGACATCCTCGTCGAGGGGACATCGACGTATGTGGTGCACGGCGACGCCGGCCAGGACCAAGTCGACGAGACCATGATCGCGGCGGAGGCGGCGGGCGCACGGCTCGTCGTCGCGGAACCGCCGGAGCAGGGTGGCCACCCCGCCGCGCTGGGGCTGACGGTGGCCTCCGGGTTCGTCACCCTGGTCGGCGTGGCCATCGCCGTGTCGCTGGCGGCGGCCGAGGGTCGCGCCGACCTGGCAACGCTCGCCGCGGTCGGTGCCCCGCCCCGCCGCCGTCGCAGCCTGGCCGGCGCGCAGGCGTTCGTCGTCGGCGGCATCGGGGTGGTGCTCGGCTCGGGGCTGGGGGTCTATTTCGCGTACCTGGCGTGGCCGGCCCTGGGTCTACCCCATTTCGTCTGGTCCTGGGAGACGCTCGTGGTCACCGGGGTCGTGGTGCCGGTCCTGGCCGTGCTCGTCGCGGTGGCCTGCACCCCGAGCCGGTTGCCGATGGCGCGGAGGCTGGAATGAGCGACATCGTTGTGCGCCGCGCCCGGCAGGTAGCGCGGCGGCGGACCCTGCAGGTCTTGGCGCTGCGACGCGCGGAAGCCGCCTCCCGGCCCGAGGGGCGGCGACCACCACGACGGCCGTCCGGACGGTCCGGCGGAGGCTGATCTCGACCCGGGTGCCGTGAGACGGGCTCCGAGGGGTGAAGATGGTCCCATGACAGAGCCGAACGAGAACACCGAACGCCGAGAGTCCGCCAACGGTGGCGAGCAGCGCGTCGTGGTGGTCGGGCCTGAGGGCATGGCTGTCGAGGGTCCCACGGGCGACCAGGACGAACAACGCTCGCTCACCGACCTGGTCGAGCAGCCCGCGAAAGTCATGCGCATCGGCAGCATGATCAAGCAGCTGCTGGACGAGGTGAAGGCCGCTCCGTTGGACGAGGCGAGCCGGCGCCGGCTGGGCGAGATCCACCGCGCCTCGCTCGACGAGCTGGAGGACGGGCTGGCGCCGGAGCTCGTCGACGAGCTCGAGCGTCTCGCGTTGCCGTTCGGCGACGACACCGTCCCCACCGACGCGGAACTGCGGGTGGCGCAGGCGCAGCTGGTCGGCTGGCTGGAGGGCCTGTTCCACGGCATCCAGACCACGCTGTTCGCTCAGCAGATGGCGGCGCGGGCACAGCTGGAGCAGATGCGCCGGGCACTCCCGCCGGGGGTGCAGATGGCTCCGGGCCAGATGCCCGGTGCTGGTGGGCCGGCCGAGCAGCCGGACGACCGCGAGCGCGGCAGCGGCATGTACCTCTGACAGTCGCGGCCGGGTGGCGCGCCTGACCGAGCGGCTCGGCGACGACGGTCGCGAGCCGGCTCGGTCAGGTGGCTGAGATCATCCGGGGTGACCGTCAGGCGGTGGCGCGGGCGTGGCTCTCGATGACGGTGGCCAGCCGCGGCAGCGCCTCCTCGACGTGCTTCTGCCCTTGCGGGCGCAGCTTGCTGTAGACCTTCTTGACGCTGTCGCGCTGCGACGCC
This sequence comes from Jiangella gansuensis DSM 44835, assembly GCF_000515395.1. Taxonomy (NCBI): domain Bacteria; kingdom Bacillati; phylum Actinomycetota; class Actinomycetes; order Jiangellales; family Jiangellaceae; genus Jiangella; species Jiangella gansuensis. Next base: position 137,532 of record NZ_KI911782.1, read on the forward strand.
GCGGCGCGGGCGTCGGTAACACCGAGCAGCGCGTCGGCGACCTCGGCGCGCCGGCCCTCGAAGTAGTCGGCCAGCGAACCGCCGCCGGTGGCCTGGAAGTCGGCGTAGAACGGCTCGGCGCGCTCGACGAAGGAGTCGAGCATGCTGTCGATGGCCTCGGGGACGAAGCTCGCGTTGATCTTCTTCAGGACCGCGTAACCCCCCTTGACCGCCATACCGGAGACGCCGCTCTTGTCCGAGACCTCGGCGTCGACGAGCTGGTGGAGGTCCTTCACGACGGCCGGCCGGCGGCTGGGGTCGAGGAGGATCTCGCGGAGAGTGTCAGCCATGTGGATGTGCCCTTCACTATTGAAATGATCATGCTCTGGTGCCGTGCTCCGCCACTGTAGAACACGAAGATCGAGCGAGCGAAAAGCGGCTTTGGTCGCGCTTGTCGGTGCACGCTACGGGCGGTCGAAGAGACAACGCCCGGCCGTCGGCCACCGGTTCCGCCGAGCGCCACGCGGCATGATCATTCCGATGCGGCGAAGTGGGTGTCCAGGAGGGCGGCGAGGCCGTCGTCCTCGACATCGCCGCAGACCTCGTCGGCCGCAGCCTTGACGTCGTCGGGAGCCTGGCCCATCGCCACGCCGAGCCGGGCCCAGCGCAGCATCTCGAGGTCGTTGTGGCCGTCGCCGACCGCCATGGCGTCGGCAGCGGACAGGCCCAGGTGCGACGCCACCAGGCTCAGTCCGGACGCCTTCGAGACACCTTCGGGCATGATGTCCAGCCAGGCGGTGTAGCCGATGGCGTAGTCGACACTGGGCAGGCCGGAGTCGCGGGCGATCTCGCGCAGCCGCTCGCGGTCGCCGTTGGGCCACCTCACCACCAGGCGGGTGACCGGCCGGGCGATCAGTTCGTCGTGCTCGACCACGACGACCTCACCGTCGAGGTCGCCGGTGGGGAACTCACCGGTGACGCGGTATCCGCGGCCGAGTTCCTCGACCGCCAGGACGGCGTCCGGGATCTGCTCGGTGAAGTACCGCACCGGGTCGCTGACGTCGAACGTGACGACGTCGGCCGGCGTGCGGGTGGCGACGTCGACCACCACGGCACCGTTCGAACAGACCGCGTATCCGTCCTTCAACCCGAGGTGGTCGAAGAGCGCCACCGTGGAGTGCAGCGACCGGCCGGTTGCGATGACGATGTGCGAGCCGGCGTCGCGGACCCGCCGCACCGCGTCGGCCACCGCCGGGCGCGGCGGGTCGTGGAACTCCGCGTACGTGACCAGGGTGCCGTCGACGTCCAGCGCGACGAGTCCTGGCCGCCAGCCGTTTCCGGCCGTCACCGGGTGACCGGTTCGAGGACGTCGCGGCCACCGAGGTAAGGACGCAGGGCGGCGGGAACACGCACCGAGCCGTCGGGCTGCTGGTGGTTCTCGAGGATGGCCACGATCCACCGGGTGGTACCGAGGGTGCCGTTCAGGGTGGCCACCGGGCGGGTGCCGGTGTCGGTGCGTTCCCGTACCCCCAGCCGGCGGGCCTGGAACGTCGTGCAGTTGGACGTGGACGACAGCTCCAGCCAGCGCGACTGCGACGGCAGCCAGGCCTCGCAGTCGAACTTGCGCGCGGCGCTGGACCCGAGGTCGCCGGCGGCGACGTCGATCACGCGGTACGGAACCTCGATGGCGGCCAGCATCTGCTCCTCCCAACCCAGCAGACGCGCGTGCTCGTCGGCCGCGTCCTCCTGCCGGCAATAGGAGAACATCTCCACCTTCTGGAACTGGTGAACGCGGATGATCCCGCGGGTGTCCTTTCCGTAAGAACCCGCCTCGCGCCGGTAGCAGGCCGACCAGCCGGCGTAACGCAGCGGCCCGTCGGACAGATCGACGATCTCGTCCGAGTGGTATCCGGCCAACGCGACCTCGCTGGTGCCGACGAGGTAGAGGTCGTCGGCCTCCAGGCGGTAGACCTCGTCGGCGTGCGCGCCGAGGAAGCCGGTACCGCGCATGACCTCGGGCCGGACCAGCGTCGGCGTGATGACCGGCGTGAACCCGGCCGCGGCCGCCGTGCTCATGGCCAGGTTGAGGATGCCGAGTTCCAGCTGCGCGCCGACGCCGGTGAGGAAGTAGAACCGGGCACCGGACACCTTCGCGCCGCGCTCGGTGTCGATGGCGCGCAGCCCCTCCCCCAATTCCAGGTGGTCGCGGACGGTCTCCAGCGACGGCTTCTCACCGACCTCGCGCAGCACGACGTAGTCGTCCTCGCCGCCGGCGGGCACACCGTCGAGAACGAGGTTGGACGGCACCAGCGACAGCTCGTCGAGCTGCTGCTGCGCCGCGGCGGCTGCGGCCTCGGCGGCCTTCACGGCGGCGGACAGCTCGCGGGTTTTGGCCAGCAGTGCCTGCTTCTCGTCACCGGACGCCTGCGGGATCAGCTTGCCGAGGCTCTTCTGCTCCGCACGCAGCCGCTCGAACTCGCTCAGCGAGGAGCGCCGGGACTCGTCGGCGGCGAACAGCTGGTCGACGACGTCGACGCTTTCGCCGCGGGCGCGTTGCGAGGCACGGACACGGTCGGGATCCTCACGGATCAGGCGCAGATCTAGCACGCCCCTGAGGGTATCCGCCGGGCAGCTGCGAGCGCTCGCCGGTTTCCGCCACTACCAGGCGTCCTCCCGCTTCAGCAGGCAAGCATTCCTGGTGGAGCGGGAACACCCATGCCGAGCGTGATCATTTCCGGGGTCAGCCGCGCAGGTGGTCCAGCCAGGATGCGGCGTCGGCGAAGTCCGCGTTGGAGGTTCCGGGCCGGACCGGCGGCCGGATACCGTCGGCGCGCGGGTACGACCCGAGGAAGCGCACCGTGCCACAGACCCGCTTCAGCCCCATCATCGCCTCACCGACCCGGGCGTCGGCCACGTGACCCTCGACGTCGATGGCGAAGCAGTAGCGGCCCATGCCGTTGCCGGTGGGCCGTGACTCGATGCGGGTGAGGTTGACGCCCCGGGTGGCGAACTGCTCGAGGATCTCCAGCAGCGCGCCGGGGTGGTCGTCGCGGATGAAGGCCACCAGTGTGGTCTTGTCCGAGCCGGTCGGGCGGGCCGGCTTGCCCGGCGCTGTGACGAGCACGAAGCGGGTGACCGCGTCGGAATCCTCGCCGATGTCGGATGCCAGCGCGGTGAGGCCGTAACGTTCACCCGCCAGCGGCGCGGCGATGGCGGCGTCGTAGGGCGCTCCGTCCGGGCCGGGGGTGCGTGCGGCGACCGCCGAGGCGGCGGCGGCCGTGGACGGGCCTAGCGAGATCGTGGCCTCCGGCAGCTTGGCGCTGACCCATGCCCGGCACTGTGCCTCGGCCACCGGGTGGGTGAGGATGCGGCGGACCTCGGCGAGGTCGAGGCCGGGCCGTGCCAGCAGGGTGAACGTCACCGGCAGCAGGACCTCGGCGGTGATGGAGACCGGCTCACCGCGGATCAGCTCGTCCAGGGTGGCGTTGACCGAGCCCTCCACCGAGTTCTCGACCGGGACGACGGCCCCGGTGACCTCGCCGGCGCGGGCGGCGTTGATGGCCGCGTGCACGCTCGGGAAGGGCTCGAGCTCCGCACCGGCCAGCGCGGGGAAACGCAGCGCGGCTGCCTCGGTGAACGTCGCCTCCGGCCCCAGGTAGGCGTAGCGGTGGGTCATTCCAGCAGCCTAGTGTGTCGACCTGGCCACAATTCATGCCGTCGGCGCTTGTCGATCCGGCCGGTGCGGATACGGTCAACCTTGATGGACGCAGATCACACCGGCCGCATTGCAACGCTCGGCGCCACCAGCCGGCGCGGAGCGCTCGCGGTTCGGGCTCGTCTGGTCGGCGCCTTGGTCGCCGGGCTGGCGGTGCTGCCGCTGCTGCTGGCCGGCGCGGCCGCACCGGCCACGGCCTCGATGGCGCCGGAGACCCCGGCAGCCACGCCCGCGTCCACGCCAGGTGACCCAACGCCGGCCGCCGCGGTCGACCAGCCGAACGTCGTGTTCCTCGGCATCGCAGGACTGTCCTGGCCCGATGTCACCGCCGCAGACACCCCCACGCTCTACGAGATGGCCGGATCCGACGCCGCCGGCTCGCTCACCGTGCGCACTGTCCGCCCGCGCACCTGCGTCATCGACGGCTGGCTGACGGTCAACTCCGGCCGGCGCTCCACCGACCTCATGGACACCGACGCCGACGGCGAGGGCGACCGGTTCTGCCGGCAGGTCCCCGACCCGCAGCCCGACGGAGCCGGCGGCGCCACGGTGCCGGGATGGGAGGCCCTGGCCCAGCAGCAGGACGACAACTCCTACAACGCGCAGATCGGGCTGCTGGGCGACCGGCTCGCCGAGGCCGGCATCTGCGCCACCGCCATCGGCCCCGGCGCCGGCATGGCGCTGGCCACCTCGACCGGCCATCTCGCGTCGTACCTGCCGTTCTCCAGCGAGATCGACCGCCAGCTGCTGAGCCGGTGTCCGGTCACCGTCATCGACCTGGGCGGCCTGCCGCCCCCGGCTCCGGCCGGCAGCGACGAGGCCACCGTCGAGGCCGCGTTGGAGACCCGTCGGCAGGTCGCGGCCGGCGTCGACCAGCTGGTGGCGCGCGTCCTCGACGAACTCCCTCCCGACACCGCGCTGATGATCGCCGGGCTGTCCGACAGCGCGCCGACGGCCGTCCCGCTGCCCGACGAGCCGACCCCCGTCCCGCCGGCCGGCCTGCGCGCGGCGTTCGCCACCGGGCCGGTGCCCGAAGGCGACGGTACATTCGGCGCGAACTGGCTGACGTCGTCGTCGACGCGGTGGTCCGGGCTGGTGCAGCTGACCGACGTCGCGCCCACCCTGCTCACGTACGCCGGCGTGGAGGATCCTGCCCGCGACGTCGCCGGCCGGCACTGGGGCCCAGGGGACCCGCATCCCGGCACGGCGGCGGGCACGGTCTCCGAACTGAACGGCGTCGACCGGGCCGCGCAGATCTACCGGGTGCAGTCCGGACCGTTCTTCCAGGTGCTGGGCATCGTGCAGGTCATCGTGTTCGCCGCCGCGATGCTGGCGCTGCGCCGGCGCTCCTCCTATGGGTCGACGGTCCTGCGGGTGGTGCAGGTGGTCGCGGTCGCTGCCGCGGCCGCTCCCGTGGCGTCCTACCTGGCCAACATCACCCGCTGGTGGAAGTACGACCAGCCGAACCTCGTGCTGTGGACGGCCATCGTGGTGTCCACGATGGCCCTGACCGTCGTGGCTCTCGCCGGGCCGTGGCGGAAGCGCGCCTACGGTCCCCCGGGCGTCGTCGCCGGTGTCACCGCCACCGTGCTGGCCGCTGACGTCGCCAGCGGGTCGACCCTGCAACAGTCCAGCCTGCTGGGGCTGTCGCCGCTCGTGGCTGGGCGCTTCTACGGCTTCGGCAATATCCCGTTCGCCATCTTCGTGGTGGCCAGCCTGGTCGCCGCCGCCGCACTGGGCCAGTACCTCATCGACAGCGGGCGGTCGCGCCGGTTCGCCGCCACCGCCGTCGGCCTCATCGGACTGATCGCGGTGGTCGTCGACGGCGCCCCGCAGGCCGGCGCCGACGTCGGCGGCATCCTGGCGGCCATCCCCGGGTTCGCCGTGCTCGTACTGGGCACGCTGGGCGCCCGGGTCACGGTGGCCCGGGTAGCGCTGGCCGGGCTCGGCGCGGCGGTGCTGTTCGGGCTGTTCGCGTTCGCCGACTGGTTGCGGCCGGCCGGTTCCCGCACCCACTTCGGCACGTTCTTCGACGACGTGCTGACCGGCGACGCGCTCACCGTCATCCTGCGTAAGGCCGAGGCGTCCATCGGCACGCTGGAGCGCTGGCCGATCTACGGCCTGCTGGTGCCGTTGGCGTACGTCCTCATTCTGTGGCTGACCCGCCCCGGCGGGGTGGCCGCCATGACGGCGACGCTGCGGCACTTCTCGCTGATGCGGTACATGGTGTGGTCGGCGCTGCTCGCCGGGGCGGCCGGCTTCGCGGCCAACGACTCCGGCATCATCATCCCGGCGCTCCTGCTGACGGCCGGCGTCCCGCTGGGGGTGGCCGCGGTGGCGGCGGCGCAGCGACTGTCTCCGGTGCCGGCGCGCGACGACGCCGACCTGGTCGCCCCGACCCGCTGATCATCAACGATTCCCGAGCCGGTGGACAGGCTCTCGTGGGCTTGCAACGAGCAGCTGGTTGAGCCGCTGGACTGGAGACCGGGTGGTGTTCTCGTAGTGGCCGCGCGGCCACGGGCTGTGGGGTCGCGGCGGGCCTTTGCAATGCACACCTATACGCAACACCGCTGGCTCAGCCTGGCACGGCCGCTCTGCCGGCAACACTCCGCCCGTGAGCCGGGGCGTCGGCGTGCGCCGGTTGGGCGATCCACCGGGCCCGGCGGTCCGACCCTCGACGGGCGCGGCTTTGGCGGGTGGTTTGGTGGCGTTCTGGGCCCACCAGACCACCCGCCATCGTCATCGGAAGGTCGCCGCGCGCCTTGCCCAGGCTGGGCGCGAATCGGCCGGACGGTGTGCCGGGCCCGCAGGTGTTGCGTATAGGTGTGCATTGCAAAGGCGCCGGCACCGAACGGAAGACCCGGTGATCATCAACGGTGTCCGGCGCCATACAAGCCCCCGAACCGTTTATGCTCACGGCTGCGCTCAGCGGGTGCGGAACCGCGCCGGCGCCGCCGGCCGGATCCCTCGCGTCACCAGCGCCCTCATGACGTGCGCATACTGCTTGCCACGGTGGACCTGAGCCTTGAGGTCGGTGCCGGTGACGCGGTGATGGAACTCCACGTCCACCTCGGTCACCCGGAAGCCCTGCCGCAGCAGGTCGATGGTGAGGCCCGTTTCGACGCCGAACCCCTGCGCCAGCGGGAGTGCCGCCTCGAACGCGGCGCGGGTGAGGCAGCGCTGGCCGGACAGCGGCTGGGTGGCGGTCCAGCCGGTGGCGCGCTCGATGCCCGTGCGCGCGAGGTCGACCACCAGCCCGCGGCCGCCACCCTCGGTGCGCTGTGCCGGCAGGATGCCGATGGTCATGTCGGCCTCGTCGGCGAGGATCGGCTCGACCAGGGGCTGCGCGCCGGCGGCCGTGTCCTCCAGGTCGGCGTCCAGGAACAGCAGCGCCCGGGGTCCAGTGCGGGACGACTCCCTCGACTCGATGGCGCTCAGCGCGGTAGCGCCGGTTTCCATCGCGGCCGCCTTGCCCCGGTTGCGCGCGTGCCCGACGACGACGGCGCCGGCGGCCTGTGCCGTCGCCGTCGTGCGGTCGGTGGAGCCGTCGTCGACCACGATGACGACGTCGACGCCCGGGATCCCGCGGGTGGCCTGCACCGTGGCCGCGATCCGGTCCTGTTCGTCCTTGGCGGGGATGATCGCGGCGACACCGTCCACGCGACGCTCCAGGTTCGTCATGCCCGCCAGCTTAGAGACCACGCGGCGGGTCGGCGTCCCGTACCGCCCGACCGCCCCGCCGGACGCGTAGCCTCTGCTCTCGATGACTGCGTCCACACTGCCCGCCGACGGCGCCGACTCCGAGGTCGGCCGGCTGCGCTCGGTCCTGCTGCACCGGCCGGGACCGGAGCTGAAGCGGCTCACGCCGCGCAACAACGACACGCTGCTGTTCGACGGCATCCCCTGGGTCGGCCGGGCGCAGGACGAGCACGACGCGTTCGCCGACACGCTGCGCGCGCACGACGTCGAGGTCGTGTACCTGGCCGAGCTGCTGACGGCCACGCTGGAGATCGAGGAAGCCCGCCAGGAGTGCATCGAGTCGGTGCTGGCCGACCCGCGGCACGGCGACACGCTCCGCGGCGTCCTGCGCGCCCAGCTGGCCGGTCTGCACCCCGACGACCTCGCGCAGGTGCTGATCGCCGGCCTCGCGCACGAGGAGGTGCGGTCCGGTCGCGGGCTGCCCTACCGGCTCATGGACCGGCACGGCTTCGTCATCGACCCGCTGCCCAACCTGCTGTTCACCCGCGACTCCAGCGTGTGGATCGGCGACCGCGTCGCGATCACGAGCCTGGCCATGACCGCCCGGCGCCGCGAGACCAGCCTGACCGCGGCGATCTACCGCTACCACCCCCGGTTCGCCGGCGTCGGCACCGTCTACGGGCCGCAACTCGAGGACCTCGAGGGTGGCGACGTGCTGCTCCTGGCACCCGGTGTGGTGGCGGTGGGCACCGGCGAGCGCACCACCCCGGCCGGCGTCGAGCGGCTGGCCCGCAACATCCTGGAACCGGGCCTCGCGCACACCGTGCTGGCGGTCCCCATCGCCCAGGATCGCGCCACCATGCACCTCGACACCGTCTGCACCATGGTCGACGAGGATTCCGTGGTCATGTACCCGAACGTCGCCGACGAGCTGACGGCGGTGACGTTGCGCTGGGTGGACGGCGACATCGTCGTCGACGACGACCAGGCGCCGTTCGTCGAGGCAGCCGCCCGCGCCATGGGCATCGACGCGCTGCGCACCATCGAGACCGGCCTGGACCCCGTCACCGCGGAGCGTGAGCAGTGGGACGACGGCAACAACACGCTGGCCGTCGGGCCGCGGTTGGCGGTGGCCTATGAGCGCAACATCGAGACCAACGCCCGGCTCGAGGAAGCCGGCATCGAGGTGCTCCGCATCGCGGGCAGCGAGCTGGGCTCCGGCCGGGGTGGGCCTCGGTGCATGTCATGCCCGCTGCGCCGTGACCCGTTGCCGGCCACGTCCGGCCACTGACGCCGGCTGGCCTGACAGGGGCGCAGACCGGTCGAGACCTGGCCGTAACGGTATGAATATGAAGAAGTTCTCATTCATTCGAACTTCTTCGCCCAGAACACGGTACTCTGAGTAGAGACCCCGATCGCTCGTGTTCCCCCGTCGTGAGCGGTCGGGGTCTTTTCATGCCCCGCCAGGGCGACACCGAACGCCGTCAGCGAATGGTCACCTGGCGATTCGCGAGACCGGCTCGGGCGCGACGCTGGTCGTGGTCGAGCGGCGTCTTGTCGGCGACGGCGTCGGTCAGGCGTGCGGCGAACGTAGCGGCCGGCTCTTCGACTTCGTCCGCGGTGGTGCCGTCGACGAGATCCCACACCGGAACCAGCAATCCACTGGCCCGGAAGGTGCCGAGCAGCCGCGTGCCCTCCCCCAGGGTGTCCGCGCCGGCGGCGTGCAGACGCGCCAATCCGTCCAGCAGCGGCTCTTCGTCGTACGGGAGCACCCACCGAACCTGGTCGCGGTCGCCCAGGCTGCACCAATAGGCGGCGGAGACGGAGGTGAGGCGGGCGGCCGGAACGATCGCGGAATTCGCCTCCTCGAGGGCGGCTCGGGCCTCGGAGCCGGCGTCCGACTCGGGGTCCAACCAGTAGTCGAATCCGTCGTGAACCGTCACCGGGAATTCCGCGTCGGCGTCGACGAGGTCCTGCAGCCGTGGCGCGTCGGCCGGTCGTGGTCCGGGGTTCACGGTGCTGCCGGGCTCGGCGTCGAGGGCCGCGGCGAGGGTGTGGCCGAGATCGGCCGCGGGGTCGCCGGTGGACGTGACGGTCTGCAGCGCCAGCATGATCTCGCCGTTCTGCCGGACCAGGGCAGGCAGCGCGCCGGGCAGCAGCGTGCAGACGACGACGGTGCGGTCGGCGGCGTCGCCGGTGAGTCGTAGCGGCGCCGTGGCCGCGGAGACGATCTCGCGCATGGCGACCCAGTCGCATTCGCCGGGCAGGCCGGCGAACGGCCGGGCGATGTACTGACGTTCGGCCTCGCGGGCGCGTTTGCCGTGGCACGCCTTGTAGCGCTTGCCCGAACCGCAGGGGCATGGCTGGCGTGGGCCGACGGCGGGGATCTCAGTTGTTGCGCTCACGACAGCCGAGGGTAGCCGGTCCGGGCGGCCGGGTGTGAGCCGGACGGGTGGTGGCGTGAACGGCGGGTCTGGAGCGGGTCAGGCCGACTTCCACGGGCCGACGATGGCATGGACGGTGACCCGGCCCGGTTCGGCTCGCACCCGCCACTCGCGCGCGATGGCGTCGACGATGGACAGCCCGCGGCCCTGGTCCTCGGTCCACGTGGGCTGGCGGATCTGCGGCCGGTCGGCGCCGCCGCCGTCGGTGACCTCGATCAGGACGTCATCGCCGAAAACCGACCACTGCAGCAGGACGCCGTTGCGGGTGCCGCTCAGGGTCAGCGGCTGGGCATGCAGGACGGCGTTCGTCACCAGCTCGGTGACGACGATGAGGACGTTCTCGACCACGGACGGGGGGACATTGGAGGTGCGGAGGTCTTCGGCAACCAGGTGGCGGGCATGTGGGACGTTGCTGACCTCGCCGGTCAACTCCACGACGCGAGCGCTGTCGGATCGGGCCTCACGCCTCGTGGCCACGACTCGGCCCACAGGTTGCTCTCCCTTCACCAGACCCCTGTCCACACCCGCATCCAGTGGTGCCCACTCCGCGACACTGTCAAACCTCTCGACAGTGAACCATTCACCATTGGATCATGTCCATATGTTGAGATGAGAGTTTGCGAGATCTCCGTCTCCACGCACGGCGGCCGCGCGCTCGGGGCTCGTCTCCGTCCACCATTGGTCACCAGCGGATTTGCGTGATTTCCGGTGGCAGGGGCGGTGCCGGGCGTAGCGTGTGCGATGCCCTCATCGCACACGTATGTCCGACCGTGACTTTTCCTTCCGTGCCGAAGTGGCGGGCGGACCGCTAGGTTAGAGCGGGGCGGAGAGGATGACGATGTGGACTCACTCCCGGTCGTCGGGACGACGCGGGGCGGAAGGCGGTCGAGCCGGGGGCGCGGCGAGCGATGCTGTCATCGACGCCGCCGGTGTCGACGCTCCTGCCGGAGCCGACGCTGATGCGCATGACGGTGGTTCGTGGTTCGAGACCGGCCGTCGTGACGGTGGCGTGGACCCGGCGCCGATGCGGCGCAACGGCAATTCAGCTAACCTGCCGACGGTCACCGACGACGGAGTGAACGGGCAGCTGTCGGGTCGCGTGGCCGACGGCGCGTCAGGAGCGCACGCGGGGGCACGACACGAGGTAGAGCCGGAGCCAGCACTGGAACCTCAGCCGCGCAACACGACCGGCCTCGACAGCGAAGCCCTGCGACAGAGCATGGAGCTGGTCGAGGAGCGCCTGGACGCTATCGGTACGGACTTCTACTCCCAGCTCTTCATGATGGCGCCCGAGACGCGCGAGCTCTTCGGCGCCGGCATGGAGGTGCAACGCTCCCGCTTGGTCGGGGCGCTCGTGCGCATCGTGGGCTGCGCCGACGACCGCGAAGCGCTCGAGCCCTACCTCGAGGGGCTCGGCCGCGACCACCGCAAGTTCGGGGTCATCGACCAGCACTACGCGCCGGTGGGTACCGCGCTCATCCTGGCCATCCGGCGGGCCCTCGGCGAGCGTTGGACCCCGCGATACGAGAAGGCGTGGGTCGAGGCGTACGACCACATCGCCCAGATCATGGTGAGCGCGGCCCGGCGCGACTCCGTCATCTCGCCGCCGTGGTGGGACGCCGAGGTCGTGTACCACCGGCGCATCCTCGACGATCTCGCGATCATCCAGGTGCGCCCGCACACCGACTACCCGTACCGGCCAGGTCAGTACGCCTACCTGACGACGCCGCGCCGGCCGAAGATCTGGCGTGCCTACTCCATGGCGTCGGCCCCGCGTGACGACGGCCTGCTCGAGTTCCACGTGCGCACCGTCGGTGCCGGCTGGGTGAGCAGCGCGCTGGTCTGGCGTACCGAGCCCGGCGATGTGCTGCACCTCGGCGCGCCGCAGGGTCACGACGTCGCCACGCCGCGCTCCGAGCACGACCTGCTGTGCATCACCGGCGGCACCGGTATCGCCCCGGTGCTGGCGACGCTGCAGGAGCTCGAGCAGCGGCAGGACGGCCGCCGGGTGCACGTGTTCTACGCCGGACGCGACCGCGACCACCTGTACGCACTGCCGCATCTGGAGTCCATCGGGGTGCGGTACCGCCGGCTGACGGTGGTCCCGGTGGTCTCGCCCGACGGCCCCACCGACCGCAGCCCCGACCTGATGGGCAACATCGTCTCGGCCTATGGCGACTGGCGCAAACACCGCGTCTACGTGGCCGGCCCGACGTCCATGGTGTCCACGAGCCTCGAGCGGCTCCGCGAGCAGGGTGTCCCGGACGAGCAGGTCGTCGTCGACGATTACGGTCTCTGGTGACCTCTAGCGTTGTCTAGCGCTGGACCTAGAAATCCGTAGACGGCCCGATGCTCCACTAGCGGCGGCTCAGACGGTGGCGTGCTGGCGCAGGTAGATGCCGAAGTGCGGGACGGTGAAGGCGATCGTGCCGCGTTCGGCGGAGTACACCAGGCCCTTCTTGATCAGTGAGTCGCGCGCCGGCGACAGGGACGACGGTTTCCGGCCTAGATAGGTGGCGACGTCCGAGGTGGGGACGGCGCCGTGGGTGTCGTCGGACAGTGCGGCCATGGCCCGGAGGTATTCGCGTTCGGCGGGGGTGGCCCGCTCGTAGCGGGAGCCGAAGAAGCCGACGGCCAGTTCGGCCTGCGCCTCGGGCGCGGCCATCCGCACGTCGTCGGCGCCGATGGGGTCGGTCGGGGCGTTGTCCCATGTCACCTTGCCGTAGGCCTGGACGAAGTAGGGGTAGCCCTCCGTGGCCGCGTACAGCGCGTCGAGTGCCGCCGCGTCGTAGGTGACACCCTCCTCAGCGGCCGGCGCGGCCAGCGCCCGGTCGGCGGCGTCTCGGTCGAGGCGGTCGATTCGCACGTACCGGAACAGCCGCTCGGAGTAGGACTTCGACGCCGACAGCACCGCCGGCAGGTGCGGGAGACCCGCCCCGACCACCACGAGCGGCAGGCCCTGCTGCGACAGTTCGTGACACGCCGCGCACAACGCCGACACGTCCGGCGCCGGGATGTCCTGCATCTCGTCGACGAACAGTGCGATCCCGACGCCGACGTCGCGGGCGACCCCGGCCGCGTCGACGAGCAGCTCCACGAGATCGACCTCGATGTCGCCGGTGTCGGCGCGCCCGGTGGCCGTGGGCACGTCGATGCCCGGCTGCCAGCGGTCGCGCAGCTTGGCGTCGTCGCCGGCGGCGCGCAGCGCGAACGCCTTGAGCACGCCGAGGAACCCGTCGACCCGGTCGGGGTCGCGATGCCGCGGCGACAGTTCCCGCACGGCCATGTGCAGGGCACTGGCCAGCGGCCGGCGCAGCGACTGGTCCGGGCGTGCCTCGATCTTGCCGGTGCCCCACATCCGGCTGATCGCCTGCGAGCGCAGCGCGTTCAGCAGAACGGTCTTGCCGACCCCACGCAGGCCGGTCAGTACGAGAGAACGTTCCGGGCGGCCACGCGCGATGCGTTCGAGCACGACGTCGAACTGCTGGAGCTCCCGGTCGCGGCCGGCCAGCTCGGGCGGGCGCTGACCGGCGCCGGGGGCGTACGGGTTGCGGACCGGGTCCATGATCGGACTCTATGGTGTCGTATAGGCGGAACCGTAGATTTCGCTAGACGACGCCATAGGCGTGTCGCGCCCACGCCGCGGTCCGGGACGAGGCTGTCGGTGGCCGGTCCTAGGCTGAACACATGTCCTGGTATCGGCCGGTGGCGGTGGCGCCGGAGCTGCGCACAGCGTTGGTGTGCGGCTGGACGGCGCGGGTGGGCGGCGGCCACGTGCTCGTCCCCGACGGCTGTGTCGATGTCATGTGGCTGGCCGACGGCCGGGTGGTCGTGTGCGGGCCCGAGACGGCGGCCTGGCCGGTCGCAACGCCGCCGGGTACCGAATGCGTCGGCGTCCGGTTCCGGCCGGGCGTTGCCCCGGACGTGCTGGCGACGCCGGCGCACGTCATGGTCGACCTCCGGGTGGGTCTCGACGACGTGCTGGGCGCTGCGCCCGCACGTGCGCTCGCCGGTCGCATTGCCGACGCCGCGTCGCCGGCGCGGCGGCTCGCGGTGCTGATGGGCGCGGCTCGCCGCTGGCTCGGCGACCGCGGCGGTATCGATCCTCTTGTCACCTGGACTGCGCGGGAGCTGAGCCGGCGGTCCTGGACCATCGGCGAGCTGGCCGACGTCGCCGGCCTCACCGACCGCCACCTGCAGCGGCGCTGCCGCACGGCGTTCGGCTACCCGCCGTCCACCCTGCGCGGCATCCTGCGGCTGCAGCGGTTCATGGCACTGGCGCGCGCGCCACACAACGCCGCGCTCGGGCTGGCCGAGCTGGCGCACCTGGCCGGGTATGCCGACCAAGCGCATCTCTCGCACGATTGCCGGCGCATCGCCACCATGACACCGAGCGAACTCCTGGCCGGCCAGGCGCCCGACTGGCACGGCCCGGCCACCGTCGTCGAGGTCGACGACGGTACGTCGCGCGGGTGGTGTCGCATTCGTACAAGCGCCACCGGCACCGGTGCCGCGACCCTGGTCGCATGACCGACATCACTCACCGTTACCGGCAGCTCGCTGCCGCGTTGACCGGCCGCATCGAGGCTGTACCTGCGAACCGCTGGGATTCGCCGTCGCCGTGCGAGGGCTGGAGCGCTCGCGACGTCGTGCGGCACCTGATCCAGGTGCGCCACGACATGCCCGCGATGGTGGGTCTCACCCTGCCGGCCGGGCCATCTCCCGACGACGACCCGGCGGCCGCGTGGGCGGCCGCGCGCGACGCGATGCAGGAGATCCTCGACGACCCCGCACGGGCCGGGCTCGAGTACGACGGCATGTCCGGCCGCACCACTCTCGCCGCCACCATCGGCAGCTTCGTCTGCTTCGACCTCGTCGTCCACGGCTGGGACATCGCTCGTGCCACCGGCACCGACGAAACCCTCTCGGCGCAGGAGCTGCAGGTGGGATGGGAACTTGCCCGGGCGGTGGGAGACAACCTGCGCCGGCCCGGCGTCTGCGGCCCGGAGGTTCCAGCACCGGCCGACGCCGACGAGCAGACCCGGCTGCTCGCCTTCTTGGGTAGAACCGCCTGAAACCGGACGGGGTCACAATGGAGGGGTGATCTCCGTCGAGCTGGCCCGCAAACTCCGTGAGGCCGGTCTGCGCTGGGAGCCGCAGCCCGGCGACCGGTTCGTCATCCCGGACCGCGGTATGGACGACGACGTCTTCGTCGTCAGCCAGATGGTGGTCGACGTGCACGAGTTCCCCACCGGCGGCCGGGTGCTCGGGTTCAACGGCACCGTCGAGTGGGCACTCGACAGCGTCGAGCAGGACTCCGCGCTGTGGCTGCCGGGCGAGAGCAAGCTGCGTGAGCTGCTCGGTGGCACGTTCGTCCGGCTGGACCGGGTGAACGACGGCTACCAGGTGACGTTGGACGTCTCCGGCCGTACGGTCGAGATCCGTGACGAACAGGCCGAGGAGGCGTACGGCAAGGCGCTGCTGTACCTCGCGACCGGCTGACGCGGCGCGCCGCTTGTCGGCATTGGTCTGGACCAGTACCCTCCCGGACAACTGACCAGGGAGACCGCGCAGCCGACCACGAGGAGCCACCGCCGTGGACGCTCTCGAGTTCATCGCACTGAACCTCTTCAACGAGGTGTCGATCCTCATCGGGCTCATCACGGCCATCGGCTTGATCCTGCAGCGCAAGCCGGTCGAGGACGTCGTCGGCGGGGCCATCCGGGCCACCGTCGGCATCATCATCCTGTTCATCGGCGTCGAGGTGTTCACCGGCGGGCTGGCGTCGTTCCAGGCCATCGTCGCCAGCGCCGTCGGTCTCGACCCACCGGAGTCGACCAACAGTCTCGACGGCTTCCTCGGCGAGCGCGGCAGCGACGTCGCGCTGGTCATCACGCTGGGGTTCGTCGCGCACCTGCTGCTCGTCCGGCTGCTGCGCACCCGGTACGTGTACCTCACCGGCCACCTGCTGTTCTGGATGGCGCTGGTCATCACGGCCAGCCTGGTGCAGGTGTTCGGCGACCTCGAGCGCTGGCAGCTGGTGCTCGTCGGCTCGGTGGTGGCCGCCTGCTACTGGACCGTGCAGCCGCTGTTCATCGCGCCGATGATGCGCAAGGTCATCAAGTCCGACGACTGGGGCTACGCGCACACCAGCTCGTCCGTGGCGTGGCTCGGCGGGAAGCTCGCACCGCTGGTCGGAGACCCGGCGCGGCACGACGTCGAACAGGTCCGGATGCCGCGCCGGCTGTCGTTCTTCAAAGACGTCACGGTGTCGACGGCGCTGGTCATCGGGCTCATCATGGTGGTGGGCGTCGCGTTCGCCGACTCGCAGGTGGCCGAGGCACAGGCCGACGCCTACAACCCGGACGTGAACCCGTGGGTCTGGGCGGTCATCGCGGCGCTGCGGTTCGCGGCCGGTATCGCGATCCTGCTGTACGGCGTGCGGATGTTCCTGGCCGAGATCGTGCCCGCGTTCACGGGCATCAGTGAGAAGGCGATTCCCGGTTCCCGGCCGGCACTCGACGCACCCACCGTCTTCCCGGTCGCGCCCAGCGCCGTCATGCTCGGCTTCGTCTCGACCACGGCGACGTTCCTGATCCTCATGGGCGTGTTCGCCGCGGCGGGGTGGTTCGTCCTGGTGCCACCGATGATCATGCTGTTCTTCGTCGGCGGTGGCGCGGCCGTCTTCGGCAACGCGTTCGGTGGCTGGCGCGGCGCGGTGCTGGCGGGCGCCATCACCGGGGTCACGCTGGCGTTCGGGCAGTGGCTGGGTTGGAACCTGCTGTCCGACACGGCGCCCGAGCTGGCCACGCTCGCCGACCCGGACTGGTACCTCATGATCCTGCTGCTGCTCGGCCTGGGCGAGCTGTTCTCCGGGCTGGGCGACAACGCGGTGCTGCTGACCGGTGCCGTCGTGGTCGCGATCTTCGGTGTCTGGGTGTGGCTGTTGAAGCGGCTACAGGGCAGGGCCGGCGACGGCATGGCAGAGTCGGAGACGGATGAGTCCGCATCCGATGCGCCGAGAGAACGGTGAGTGACCGATGTCGCCAGCTCCGAACCGCCCGCTGACCGTGCTGACGGTGTGCGGCGTGGGCATGGGCAGCAGCCTGATCCTGAAGATGAACGCCGAGAAGGCCCTGAAATCCCTGGGCGTGGACGCATCGGTGGAGCACACCGACGTGTCGTCGGCCCGGGGGATGAAAGCCGACGTCGCCATCGCACAGGGCCTGCACACCGACGAGCTCGGCAGCGTCGCGCCCGTCGTGCTGTCCATCTCGAACTTCATGGACGTCGACGGGCTGCGGCGCCAGCTCGACGAGGCATTGCGCGCCCAGGGCTGGTTGGAGTGAGCAAGCCGGTCGTCGACGCCGTGGTCGGTGCGGTCGCGACCGACTGGCGCGGAGCCGTGCACGCGGCGTGTGCTCCGCTGGTCACGGCCGGTGCCGTGGAGGCTCGGTACCCGGACCGTTGCATTGGGATCGCCGAGGAGCACGGGCCCTACATGGTGCTCGCCCCCGGCATCGCGCTGGCGCATGCCCGCCCGGAGGACGGCGCCGTCCGGCTCTGTCTGTCCGCGGCGGTGCTGAGCCGGCCGGTCGAGTTCGGCCACGACCAGAACGACCCCGTCGACCTCGTGCTGGCCTTCGGTTCACCCGACGACGCCAGCCACCTGGAACTGCTGCAGTCGCTGGCCGAGCACCTCGTGGACGGTATCGCCGACGAGCTGCGGCTGGCCCCGAACCGCGCGGCCGCGGTCCAGGTGCTGCAACGAGTCCGCTGACGCTGGAGTCCGGGCCCCCACCTAGGCGTTCTCCCGCTTCACCAGGCAAGCATTCATGGTGAAGCGGGAGCACCCATGCCGAACGTGATCACTTGTGGCTCTCCGACCCGATCGGTGGGCGGTCATCGGCCGGGGATAGCCGGCCGGTTCTCCGGCCGGCCCGACGACCGGTGACTACGTCCCGCCGTCGTCAGCCAGCCCGAGCCGACTGAGCAGGTCGGGAATCCGCGACCCGAGCGCGGAGAAGACGAGACGATCGTCGACCTTGTCGTAGTGGCGGGCGATCAGATTGCGCATGCGGGCGATCGCCACCCATTCGATGTCGCCGTGGGCGTCTTTGAACGAGTCCGGCAACTTCTCGACCACCGTGGCCACCTGAATCAGGATGTGCCTGCCGTTGTTGCGCAGAACCCTGCCCTGCGGGCCGTCGTCCAGGTAGGCCTTGATGCCCAAACTCACCGTGTATGCAGCGTCGGCGCCCATGTCGGCAAGATCCTGCAGCCGACGTCTGACCCGCTCACCGTCCGACCGTGCGTCGGCTGGCGTCATAGCCCCACTGCCTCCGCCCGCGCCTGCAGTGTGACTCGGCTGTCAGCTCGCGCGTCGACGACGTCCACGCCAACGGTCAGCAGCTCCTCCAGTTCGTGCACCAGAGCGAGCAGATCCACGATGTCGTGCCGATCGGTGAACTCGACGATCAGGTCCAGATCCGACGACGCATCGTCATCACCACGCGCTACTGAACCGAAGACCCGCGGCTGAGGCAGACCAGCCTGGACGAACAGCTCCCGCACCTGCTCGCGACGTGCCGCCAGCGCCGCCGACGGCCGGATCGCCAACGCCTTGTCCAGAGCAGCGCGAGCGGCCCTCGACGGCTGGCGCCGCCCGCTTTCGATCACCGCGACGAGGGGCTGCTTCACCCCGGCCCGCTCCGCGAGCTCGCGCTGCGAGAACCTCAGGAGGTTTCGGCGAGCCCGAACGAAGTCACCGTATGCTCCAGCCATACCTCAATGATAACGAAAGATGTTATCGACCGACGGTCAGAAGCCCTGGGCGAGGCGGTGGTACGCCTGGTTCCAGCGCAGCTCCTTGGTGAACTGCCGGGTGGTGGTGTCGGCGTCGATGACCACCAGCTCGGTGTGGACCATGTCGGCGAAGTCGCCGAGCACCTCGGCGCCGATCGCCTGCGACAGCACGGTGTGGTGCGGGCCGCCGGCGGTCAGCCAGGCCTCCGCCGACGTCGACAGGCTCGGCCGCGGCTTCCAGACGGCGCGCGCCACCGGCAGCCGAGGTAGCGGCTCGTCCGGCGGCACGACGTCGATCTCGTTGGCCACCAGGCGGAAGCGGTCACCGACGTCGGCCATGCCGATCACCACGGCCGGGCCGGATGCGGCGTCGAACACCAGCCGCACCGGGTCCTCGCGGTCGCCGATGCCCAGCGGGTGGATCTCGCACGACGGCGTGCCGGCCGCGATGGTGGGGCACACCTCGAGCATGTGAGCGCCGAGGATCTTCGGCTCGCCGGGCCCGAAGTGGTACGTGTAGTCCTCCATGAACGACGTGCCGCCGGGCAGTCCGGCCGCCATCGTCTTCAGGGTGCGCAGCAGCACCGACGTCTTCCAGTCGCCCTCGCCGCCGAAGCCGTAGCCGTCGGCCATCAGCCGCTGCACGGCCAGGCCGGGCAGCTGACGCAGGCCGCCGAGATCCTCGAAGTTCGTGGTGAACGCGCGGAAGCCGCCGTCGTCGAGGAAGGTGCGCAGTCCCGCCTCGATGCGGGCGGCGTAGCGCAGCGACTCGCGCCGGTCGCCGTCCTTGCGCAGCTCCGGGACCAGGTCGTAGGTGTCGTCGTACTGCGCGACCAGCTCGTCCACCGCGGCGTCGCTGGCCGCGTCGACCACCGCGACCAGGTCGTTGACGCCGTAGGTGTTGACCGACACGCCGAAGCGCAGCTGTGCCTCGACCTTGTCGCCCTCGGTGACCGCGACGTCGCGCATGTTGTCGCCGAACCGGGCCAGCTTCAGCGCGCGGATCTCCGCGAACCCGACGGCAGCGCGCACCCACGCGCCGACGCGGGCCGTGACCGCGGGGTCGCTGACATGACCGGCGACGGTGGTGCGCGCGACACCCAGCCGGGACTGGATGTACCCGAACTCCCGGTCGCCGTGGGCGGCCTGGTTGAGGTTCATGAAGTCCATGTCGAGCTCGGCCCACGGCAGAGACCGGTTCGCCTGCGTGTGCAGGTGCAGGAGCGGAGTGTCCAGCGCTGTCAGTCCACGGATCCACATCTTGGCCGGCGAGAACGTGTGCATCCACGCGATCAGACCGACGCAGGAGTCGTCGGCGTTGGCCTCCAGCGCCACCCGCCGGATGGCGTCGGCGTCGGTGAGGACCGGCTTCCAGACCACCCGCACCGGGATGTCTCCGGCCGCGTCGAGCGCCCGGGCGATCTCCTGTGACTGCTGCGCGACCTGGCGCAGGGTGTCGTCTCCGTAGAGTCCCTGGCTCCCGGTCAGGAACCAGACCTCACGCTCCTCGAACATGCTGCTCTCCTCGGTGGTCACTGGCCGTAGGCGTTCTGGTACCGGTCGTACAGGCGGTCGATGTCGTCGGCCGGGATCGGCTTCGGCTCACCGAGCTGCCGAGCGATGTGCACCGTCCGGGCGACGTCCTCGCACATCACCGCGGCCTTCACCGCGGCCCGGGCGTCCTTGCCGATGCTGAAGACACCGTGGTTCTTCATGATCACCGCGGGTGACCGATGCCCGGCCAGCGTCTCGACGATGCCGCGGCCGATGGAGTCGTCGCCGATCAGCGCGAACGGGCCGACCGGGATCTCACCGCCGAACTCGTCGGCCATGGCGGTCAGCACGCACGGGATCGGTTCGTCGCGGGCCGCCCATGCGGTGGCGTAGGTCGAGTGAGTGTGCACGACGCCGCCGACATCCGCCCGGTGCCGGTACACGTAGGCGTGCGCGTCGGTGTCGCTGGACGGGGAGAGGTCGCCCGCGACGAGCTTGCCGTCCAGGTCGCAGACGACGATGGACTCCGCGGTGAGGTCGTCGTAGGAGACGCCGCTGGGCTTGATGACGAACAGGTCCTCGCCCGGCACCCGGCCGGAGACGTTACCGGAGGTCCAGGTGACCAGGTTGTACCGGGTCAGTTCGGCGTGCAGATCGCACACCGTGCGCTGCAGCTCGCGGATGGCGTCGGTCAGGATGGTCATCGGCTCACCGCCGTCCGCTTGATGGCCCGCAGCCGCCGCATGACGTCGTTGCCGCCGCGGCCGAAATAGTCGTGCAGGGTGACGTACTCGGCGTAGAGCGCGTCGTAGGCCTTGGCCCGGTCAGGATCGGGCTGGTAGACGGCGCGTTCGACGTTGCCCATGGCGGCCGCCGCGGCGCGCACGTCCGGGTACGCACCCGCGGCGACCGCGGCGTGGACGGCCGAGCCCAGTGCCGGGCCCTGGTCGGAGCCGATGATGCTCAACGGCAACCCGGTGACGTCGGCATAGATCTGCATGATCAGCGGGTTCTTGAGCAGTCCGCCGGCGATGATCAGCTCGGTGACTTCGACACCGGAGGTGTTGAACGTCTCGATGATGGTGCGGGTGCCGAACGCAGTGGCCTCCAGCAGCGCCCGGTAGGTGTCCTCGGGTTTGGTGGCGAGCGTCTGGCCGACGATGACGCCGGACAGCTCGTGATCGACCAGCACCGACCGGTTGCCGCTGTGCCAGTCCAGCGCGATCAGCCCGTGTTCGCCGACCTCCTGCGCCGCGGCCAGCTCGGTGAGGTAGGCGTGCACGGAGATGCCGCGGCGGGCGGCCTCCTCGGTGTAGGACGGCGGCACCGAGGAGTCGACGAACCAGCCGAAGATGTCACCGACGCCGCTCTGCCCGGCCTCGTAACCCCAGGTGCCGGCCACGATGCCCCCGTCGACCACGCCGCACATGCCGGGCACCTCGCGCAGCACGTCGCCGTTCATGACGTGACAGGTGGAGGTGCCCATGATCGCGACCATCTGGCCGGGCTCCACGGCCTGCGCGGCGGGCGCGGTGACATGGGCGTCGACGTTCCCGACGGCGACGGCGATCCCCTCGGGCAGGCCGGTCCAGGCAGCGGCCTGGGCGGTCAGCCCGCCGGCCCGATCGCCCAGCTGGCCGATCGGCTGCTCGAGCTTGTCGGTGACGAAGTCGGCGAAGCCGGGGTTCAGCGCCGCGAGGTAATCGCGCGACGGGTAGGCGCCGTCCTGGCGGATGCCCTTGTAGCCGGCGGTGCAGGCGTTGCGGACGTAGCTGCCGCAGAGGCGCCAGACGATCCAGTCGGCGGCCTCGACCCAGCGATCCATGGCGGCGTAGAGCTCGGGATCCTCCTCCAGGATCTGCAGGCCCTTGGCGAACTCCCACTCCGACGAGATCAGCCCGCCGTAACGTGGCAGCCATGGCTCCGCGCGTTCGGCGGCGAGGGCGTTGATGCGGTCGGCATGCGGCTGAGCGGCGTGGTGCTTCCACAGCTTCACATAGGCGTGCTTGCGGCCCGCGTACTCCGGCACGTCACACAGCGGGGTGCCGTCGGCCAGGGTCGGCACCATGGTGCAGGCGGTGAAGTCGGTGGCTACGCCGATGACGTCGTCCGGGTCGACACCGGCGGCGGCGACGGCCCGCGGTACGGCGTTCTTGAGCACGTCGATGTAGTCCGACGGCACCTGCAAGGCCCAGTCCGGCGGCAGCCGCTCACCGGTGCCGGGCAGCTCATGGTCGACGACGCCGTGCGAGAACTCGTGGACGGCGCTGCCGAGCTCGGTGCCGTCGGCGACCCGGACCACCACCGCCCGGCCGGACAGTGTCCCGAAGTCGATACCGACGACGACCGCGTCGCGGGTGTTATCGCTCACAATCTCTCCCTGGGCTGCTCTCTGCCTGCGTGCCTCGGCGTGGGCTCGATGGCGTCACGCCGTAGCCGGTGGTGCGGTGCTCTGCCTGGTGACGAGCGTGGGTGGGACGACGATGCGCTGCGGGTGGTCGCGTCCGTTGGAACCGGACTCGATGAGCTGCAGCACCAGGCCGATGCTCTTGCGGCCGACCTCGGCGAAATCCTGCCGGACGGTGGTGAGCGGCGGGCCGAAGAACTCGGCCTCGGGGATGTCGTCGAAGCCGACGACGCTGATGTCGCCGGGCACCCGGATCCCGGCCTCGGCGAACGCGCGCAGCAGGCCCAGGGCCATCTGGTCGTTGCCGACGAACACGGCGGTGGCGTCGCGGTCGGCCGCGATGGCCCGGCCGGCCTCGTACCCGGACAGCGGGCTCCAGTCGCCGCGGATCAGCTGCGGGGCGGCGACACCGGCTCGCTCGAGCGTGGCCCGCCAGCCCTTGGCGCGTCCGTCGGCTTCCAGCCAGTCGGCCGGCCCGGCGACGTGCCAGACCGTCCGGTGCCCCAGGTCGAGCAGGTGCTGGGTGGCCAGCTCCGCTCCCGCGACCTGATCGACGGCGACGACGGGGGTGGCACCGGCCTCGCCGCCCTCGACCGCGACCACCGGGACGTGTGAGGGTAGCCGGGAAACCGCGGCTGCGGCCTCCACCTGGGGCGCGATGGCGATCATGCCGTCGACCGCCTGGGCGGTCAGGTAGTCCAGTGCCTCGTCGACGGACGTGCGGGTGATGGTCTTCAGGCTGACGATGCTGACGAAGTACCCGGCGTCGCGGGCGGCCTGCTCGATGCCGAAGAGGGTGCTGGCCGGGCCGTACAGCGTGGTGTCGAATGCGACCACGCCGAGGGTGTTGGTGCGCCGCGTGACCAGGGCCCGAGCCGACAGGTTGCGGCGGTAGCCCAGTTGGTCGATGGCGGCCAGCACGCGCTCACGGGTGGCGGTGCGGACGTTCGGGTGGTCGTTGAGCACCCGCGAGACGGTCTGGTGCGACACGCCCGCCACCCGGGCGACGTCGGCCATCACCGGACTGCGGTTGGCCGTGCCCTCCGTCATGCTCACACCGTACCCCCGTCACTGTGTCGAGTGTGAACGCTAACAAAGTGTTCCGATCCGCGCCAGATGGGGTCCAAATGATCACGTCCACCATGGGTCCTCCCGCCTCACCATGGATGCTTGCCTGCTGGAGCGGGAGTTCGCCTGCCGTTGGCCGCCTGCGACGGTTGCCCGGCTGGAGTGTTGCCGTTGGGGGACCGATCGCGCGGCTTGCGCCTTGGTGCGCAATATCGCTCTCCGAACCGGCTCAAACCGGACTCTCGAGCGGTGAGTTCGCGTGCCAAGGCGCCGATATCGCGTGCCAAGGTGCGCGAGCGACTCCACCCCAGTGCATGGAGGACGCCTGCAGGAGTCCCCGGCCAGCCAGCCACCCCGCCCACCTGCGTTGTCGCCGGGTCACGTAGCGGCCCTTCAGGTCACGTCACTCGCCTCGGAGGCCGTACCGGACGGTGAAATCGCCAGAGTTCGACCGCGTGGCGAGTGACGTGACCCGAAACGTTGGGGTGCTCCCGCCGCACCATGGACGCTTGCCTGCCGGAGCGGGAGAACCCCTGCCGTTGGCCGCAGTGGTCGAGCTCGCGGCGGCTCACGCGGACAGCGCGGTGACGGCACGAACGGCCTCGCGGGTGCGCTCCGGGCCGACCTCGTCCACCATGGCGCGCAGGTGCTCGGCGGCCAGTGGCGCCAGCAGTGCGTGGGCGAGGGCCACCGGGTCGAGCGCTCGCCCGTCGTCGGTCCGATCCCGATCCGCCGCGAGCAGAAGCGTGACGTGCCGGTGCCAGAAGCGGTAGGCCCCGATCCGGTACCGCGCGCCCGGTGCTGCGGTTTCCGACAGACGCACGAGGTCCAGGTGGGCGAGCGCATAGCCGAGGTACGCGTCCACGAAAGCGGCCAGGCGTTCGCGCGGCGCCACGGCCTCGTCGAAGGGGCCGGGGCCCAGCGGTGCCGGCCCGAACAGGATGGCCTCCTGGAGCCGCCGCTCCCGCTCGTCCAGCAGGGCTACCGCGAGCCCGGCCTTGTCGCCGAACCGCCGGAACACGGTGCCCTTGCCGACGCCCGCCGCTGCGGCGACGGCGTCCATGGTCACGTGCTCGACGCCGTCCCGAGCGAACAGCTCGGCGGCCGCGTCGAGGACGGCCGCGCGGTTGCGTGCCGCGTCGGCGCGAACCGCGGGTGGTGACGAGCGCAGCTCCAGGAGCTCAGCGGGCAGGGAATAACCGGACCGGGGTCCGGTATTGTCATTCGACATAACCGGACTGTAGTCCAGATGCACACGAAGGGACGCCCACACATGCCCACACTCCTGCACATCTCGGCCTCGCCGCGCGGCACCGCGTCGGAATCGCTGGCACTCGCCGACGACTTCGTCACCGCCTATCGGCAGGCTTACCCGCACCACGAGGTGGCCCGCTGGGACCTCTGGGACGGCTCACTGCCCGAGTTCGGGCCGGTGGCGGCCCATGCCAAGATGGCCGTCTTCGCCGGGCAGGACCTCGATGAGGACCAGCGCCTGGTCTGGAAGCGGATCACTGCCGCGTTCGCCCGCTTCGACGCGGCCGACCACTACCTGTTCAGCGTGCCGATGTGGAACGCCGGCGTGCCCTACGTGCTGAAGCAGTTCATCGACGTGGTGAGTCAGCCGGGCATGGTGTTCGAGTTCCATCCGGAACGGGGCTACCGCGGCCTGCTCCACGGCAAGAAGGCGGCCGTCATCTACGCCAGCGGTGTCTACGCACCGGGGCGTGGCCCCGCGTTCGGGTCGGACTTCCAGAGCTCCTACCTGGAGGACTGGTTGCGGTGGGCCGGCATCACGGACCTGCGGACGGTGTCGTCGCGGCCGGACTCGGTGCCGAGCCCGCACGTGGATCCGGAGGCCGGCCGACGCGCCGCCCGGGCCGCGGCGGCAGCCGCCGCGGCCACGTTCTGACGGCTACTTCAGCAGCTTCGACAGCCGCCGGTCGGCCAGGACCTTTCCACCGGTCTGGCAGGTGGCGCAGTACTGCAGGCTGGAGTCCGCGAAGGACACCTCCCGGACGACGTCGCCACAGACCGGGCACGTCTCACCGGTGCGGCCGTGCACCCGCATGGACGAGCGCTTGGAGTCCTTGAGGTCCTTCGCGGCCAGTCCCTCGGCGCGCGTCAACGCGCTGGTGAGCTCGTCGACGATGACGGCGTGCAAGCCGGTCAGTTCATCGTCGTCGAGGCTGTTCGCCGGCCGGAACGGCGACAGCTTGGCCGCGTGCAGGACCTCGTCGGAGTACGCGTTGCCGATGCCGGCGATGACGGCTTGGTCGCGCAGCACACCCTTGATCTGGGCGCGCTTCGCGTCGTCGAGGACGGCACGCAGCCGATCGACGGTGAACTCGTCGGACAGGGGGTCGACGCCGAGCCGGGCGATCCCGGGTACCTCGTCGACATCGCGGGCGACGTAGACGGCCAGCCGCTTGCGGGTGCCGGCCTCGGTGAGGTCGAAGCCGGAGCCGTCGTCGAGGTGGAGGCGCAGCGCGAGCGGGCCGCTGCCGGGCTTGGGCGGCTTCGGCGACAGCGCGTCGCTCCAGCGCAGCCAGCCGGCCCGAGCCAGGTGGATGATCAGGTGCACGCCGTCGCAGTCGAGGTCGAGGAACTTGCCGTGGCGGGAGACGCCGGTGACGGTCAGCCCGCCCAGTGCAGTGACTGGCGGGTCGAACGTCTTGAGCACGTTGATGGCGGCGACGTCCACGCGCGCCACGACTCGGCCGACCGCCTTCTCACGCAGGAAGGCGGCCAGGGCTTCGACCTCCGGTAACTCCGGCATGGTGTCAGTGTGCCTCGTTCGGGGCTCGCTCGGCGAACACCGCCGGCAGCGGCAGCTCGAGCGCGCGGCGCAGCCTGCTGAGGTACTCCGCGCGGGGGATCTCGACGACGCCCAGGCTCTCCAGGTGCCGGGTGCCCCACTGCACGTCGAGCAGTCGGCCCACGTGCCCGTCCGCACCCAGCATCTCGACCAGGGCGACCAGCGCGACCTTGGAGGCGTCGCGGCCCCAGCGCTGGCGGGCGTGGAACATGGACTCGCCGGCGAACAGCCCGCCGATGGCCACGCCGTACAGCCCGCCGGCCAGTCGACCGTCCGGTGTCCAGGCTTCGACGGAGTGCGCCCAGCCCAGCCGGTGCAGCCGCTCATAGGCCCGGCGGATGTCGGGGGTGATCCAGGCGCCGGGGCGGGACGGGTCGGCGCACGCGTCGATGACTTGGTCGAAGCTGGTGTCGACCCGTACGTCGAACCGCCGGGACGACTGCCGCAGTGACCGTGACACCCGTAGGCCGCCCAGCGGCAGCACGCCACGCGGGTTCGGCGACCACCAGGCCAGGTCGGTGGCCCGCCCGAGGAGGTGATCGACTGGCATCGGGAACAGGCCGTTGCGGTACGCCGCCAGCAGTGTTCCCGGCTCCAGGTCGGCACCGAACGCGACGAGATCGTCGTCGCCGGATGTGCTGGGCAGGTCCCACCGGGTCGGCGGCGGCTCGACGGGCACTACGGACTCCCTCCGGCGCGATGCGACGTCTCCGGCCTCATCGACAGGGTAGTCCGCCGGGCGACGGATCCCCGGCTACGTGGCGCGGCACGTAGCATGAAGACATGGGTGTGCGTCGGACTGTAGGCACGTGGGCCGGAACCGTCGCCGCGCGGCGCGCGGCTCCGGTGATGGCCGCACGCGGTGCACAGCAGTTCATGAACCGGGCCATCGAGGGGTTTCCGGGTTTCCCCGGTGCTCGTGAGGTGGCCCGTCGCCACCTGGACAGGCGCGGTGACGTGGAGCGGGCCATCCGCGACGTCATCGAGCAGCACGTCCGGCTCGCCGGAGTCCAGGGCTTCGTCACGAACGTCGGCGGTGTCGTCACCATGCCGGTGACGGTGCCGGCCAACATGGCCGGAATCGCCGTGCTGCACCTGCGCATGGCGGCCACCATCGCCCACCTGCGTGGGCACGACATCTCGGATCCGCGGGTGCGTACCGCCGCCCTGATGACGCTGCTGGGCAAGGACGGCGTCGAGGAGGCGCTGCGTGGGCGCGATCTCCCCGCCCGCCCGTTCGATGTCGCCACCGGCCTGCACGAGCCTGACCCGGCCGTCGTCGAGCGCACCGTCGCGGCGGTCACGTCGCAGCTGGTCGCCCGCATTGGCGGCAAGCACGCCACGCTGGCCATGGTGCGCAGGGTGCCGGTCCTGGGCGGTGCGGTCAGCGCCGGCGTCGACGCGTTCTCCACCTATGCGATCGGCCGGTTCGCCGACGGGGAGTTCCCGGCCAACGTCACCGTCGAGCGGGCCTGAGCCGCCCCGTCGCCGGCGGCCCGCCACAGGACGACGGCCAGCCAGAGGCAGCCGGCGGCCAGCACAGCCCCGTGCGCGATTCGCGCCGGCCCGGGCGTGAAGAACTGCGGGATGAACAGCCCGAACCCGGCGCCGAGGAGTACGCCGGAGTGCCGCGGCAGCACGCCGGATCGCCGTACGGCCAGCGCCGCCAGCACGCCACCGGCGCCGAGCGCCAGCAGGCCGAGAGCGAACGTGGTGACGGCCACTGCGCCGAACCGGACCGCTTCGGCGAGGTCGACGATGTCCAGCGGGTGGCCGTCCGCTGCCCGGCCGGCGATCGCGTGCAGCGCGAAGTTCTCCGCGCCGTAGTAGGGCAGGGTCAGCCCGGCGCCGATCCAGAAGACGACGACGGCCGCGAACGCCCGCGGTTCGGCCGCGGTGTCGCGGACCACGGAGCGCAGGGCGAGCAGCCCGAACGGCACGAGCACGAAGCCGATCATGGCGAACAGGTGTGAGGCCACCCAGGCGCCGGAGCCCATGGACGCGACGGCGCCTGCCTGCGTGGTCTCGTCGTGCCACGGGCGTGCGACGGGGTAGAGCAGGAACATCGCGCCGGCGACGGCGAGCGCGGCGGCACCGAGACGGGTACGTCGCTCGGACATGGTGGTCTCCTTCGGGGTGCTGGCGTCAGGTGCGGGGGAGGCTGGTGAGGTACAGGTCGATCAGTTGGGCGTAGGTCTCGTCGAGGTTCTCGGGCAGTCCGAACCCGCCGGCCGCTTCCAGCGAGACGAAGCCGTGGACGATGGTTCGTAGGCGCCGGATGGCGTGAACGGCGTCCGAGCCCTCGAGTCCGTAGCCGCGCATTACGGCGAGAAACACCTCGAGCAGCGCGGAACCTGCCGCCGCATAGGCAGGGTCGCTGAGTGGGTCGGCCGGCATCGCCGCGTAGCGCTGCGGGTGGTCGCGAACGTAGCCGCGGGCCGCGTGCATCAGGGCCTTGACGGCGTCGTCACGGCTGCGGCCCATGACCTCGCGGGTGAGCCGCTCGGCGGTCTCCTCCATGGCCCGCACCCCCACCCGCACCCGCAGCTCGCCGAGGCTGCGGACGTGCTTGTACAGCGACGGGGCGGCGACGCCTGCACGGGCGGCGACGGCGGCCAGGGTCAGCGCGTCCGTGCCCTGCTCGTCGACGATGGCGACGGCAGTGTCGACGACCGTGTTCGCCGACAGCCCGGCTCTAGGCATGGTGGAGGCGGCGCGGCGCGCGGATCGGCATAGCCATAAAGCTAATGGCATTAGCTTCAGCGGGTCCAGGCCCTCAGTGGCCAGCGGCGGCCCTCAGGCCGGACGCGGCTGGCAGGTAGGGCACCAGTAGGTGAGCCGCGCCTGCGGCGGGGCGCCGATCTCCGCGGCTCGGACGGGTGTGCCGCACCGTCGGCATGGCCGCCGGCCGCGCCCGTACACCCAGTGCTGGCGGCCCGGTCTCGGGTCGCCGGTGGTGACCTGC
This sequence comes from Jiangella gansuensis DSM 44835, assembly GCF_000515395.1. NCBI lineage: Bacteria > Bacillati > Actinomycetota > Actinomycetes > Jiangellales > Jiangellaceae > Jiangella > Jiangella gansuensis. The sequence continues at coordinate 166,923 of NZ_KI911782.1, forward strand.
CGCCCGGTCTCGACGCCCAGCCGCAGCAGCCGGTGGGCGTCGTCGACGATCGCGCGCAGGTCGGGCACGGCGGCGACCGGTGTCCACGGCGAGACGCCGGCCAGGAAACACAGCTCGGTCATGTACATGTTGCCGATGCCGGCGAGGTTGCGCTGGTCGAGCAGCGCGTCGCCGAGTTCGCGATCCGGGTCGGCGCGGAGCCGTCGCTCGGCTTCGTCGGCGGACCAGTCGTCACCGAGGAGGTCCGGGCCGAGGTGACCGACCACGCGGGCCTCGTCGGCGGTGCGCACCAGCTCCACCACCGGCAGCCGGTAGCCGACCGCGTCGTACCGGGCCGTCGACAACACCACCCGGATCTGGAACGCCGGCCCGCCACGCCACGGCTGGCCCGTGGGAAAGACCCGCCACGCCCCGTCCATGCGCAAGTGCGTGTGGAGCGTGAGCCCGCCGCTGATCCTGGTGAGCAGGTGCTTGCCGCGAGCGATCGATTCGGTGACGGTGCGACCGGTGAGGTCCGCCGTGGCCAGCCGCGGTACCCGGAAGTCGGAGCGAACCAGTTCGGCGCCGGCCAGGGCATCGTGCAGACGCTTCGTCGCCAGCCACACGGTGTCGCCTTCGGGCATGCCCAGTCACCTCCGGCCCCACGCACCAGCAGCCTTGCCCGGCCCAAGCCTTGCACACCGGTGCTGGAAAACCCCTCGTCAAGGGCGTCGTGGGTGGCTAGGCTGCTGGTCAGGAGTCCACGATGGAATCGCCTTTCCACGACATCGCGAAGGTCTTCCGGCGCCGTCGCTCCGGTGGCCGGAATGCTCAGTGCGTCCTGCCCGATCCGTTCGAGGCGCTCAACGTCCAGCTCCGGCTCACCCGGGTGGTCGGCGAGATCCGCCGCCTCGAATGCGACCAGGGTCGCTGGGCTCGCGCCCACCACCTGGCCGCGGCCACCGGCGCCTACGACGACCTGCTGGTCGACGCCGCGCGGCTGGCCGGGGTGCCGGTGCCGGACGCGCCGGCGCCGGTCCGCCGGGTGATGCTCGAGAGCGCCCTACGCCACGACGGCTGGAGCTGGTAGCCGTACCTGGCCCGTGGTGCCGATCTCCAGGTCCAGTAGCGACCGCTTGCGGTCCAGGCCCCAGGCGTACCCCGTCAGGACGCCGGACGTACCGACCACCCGATGGCACGGCACGATGATCGAGATGGGGTTGCGTCCGTTCGCCGCACCGACCGCGCGGGACGCTGTGGGGCGGCCGATCTGCTCGGCGATCTCCCGGTACGAGCGCGTCTCGCCGTACGGAATGGCACGCAGCGCGGCCCACACCTCCAGCTGGAACGGCGTGCCGGCCGGGTTGAGCTCGACGTCGAACTCGCGCAGTTCGCCGGCGAAGTAGCCGTCCAACTGGTCGCGTGCGGCCGTGAACGGCGAGTCGTCCTCGACCCAGCCGGCGCCGTCCAGCGTCGGCGGCCGGCCCATGTACAGGCCGGTCAGGCCGGCGTCGCCGGCGGTGAGCCACAGCGGGCCCAGCGGGCTGTCGATGGTGGTCCAGTAGGCGGTGCTCATGGTTGCTCCCTCGGTGGTACTCGTGATTGGGTCATGCAGCTGTCGGCATGCGGGTGTCAGAGCGTCGACCAGACGTGCAGCAGCGCGTAGGAGCGCCACGGTCGCCAGTTCTCCGCCAGCTCGGCGACGGCCCTGGGCGCGGTGGGCAGGCCCAGGGCGGCCAAGGCGTGCTTGACGCCCAGGTCGGTGGGAAGGAAGACGTCGGGGTCGGCCAGCGCGCGCATCCGGACGTACCGCGCCGTCCACGGCCCGATACCGGGCACGTCGAGCAGCCGGCGTTCCGCGTCGTCGCGGTCCACGCCCGGATCGAGCCGCAGACTGCCGTCGGCCAGCCGGGTGGTCAGCTCGTGCAGCGTGCGCCGCCGGCTGCGTGGCATCGGGAACGTCGCGGGGTCGGCCCCGGCCAGCACGGACGCCGCCGGAAACGTGTGCGTGACGCTACCGACCGGTGCGTCCAGCGGTTTGCCGTGCGCCGCCACCAGCCGGCCGGCGACGGTGCGTGCCGCGGCGACCGAGACCTGCTGTCCGATCACCGCGCGCACCGCGAGCTCGTCGCCGTCGACGGTGCCGGGCACGCGGCGCCCGGGGTGTGCGGCCACCAGTGGCCCGAGTACCGGGTCCGCGCCGAGCAGGTCATCCACCGCCTGCGGATCGGCGTCGAGGTCGAGCACGCGGCGGCACCGCGCCACCGCTGCGGTCAGGTCACGCGGGTCAGCCAGCCGGAGCGTGGCCCGCACCCATCCGTCCCGCGGCGTCAGCTCGGCGACGCCGGTGCCGTGCGGCAGCGACAGGCTGCGCCGGTACGTGCCGCCGACGACCTCCTCGACGCCGGGGACGGCCCGCATGGCCAGGAACTCGAGCACACCGTCGAGGTCCGCGGGCTGCCGGTACGCCAGCCGCAGCTCGACCGTGCCGGCGACGCGGTCCCGGCCGGCCCGGCGGGCGCGGCCGCGCAGCTCGCTCGGCGTCATCGCGTAGATCTCACGGACCGTGGCGTTGAACTGGCGGATGCTGGCGAATCCGGCCGCGAACGCCGCCTCGGTGACGGGCAGGTCCGTGGTCTCCAGCAGCACTCGCGCGGTGTGAGCGCGCTGCGAGCGAGCTAGCCGCAACGGTCCGGCGCCGACCTCTTCCAGCAGTGTCCGGTGCACCTGGCGCTCGCTGTAACCGAGCTGACCGGCCAGGCCGGCGACGCCGCCGCGGTCCACCACGCCGTCCGCGATCAGCCGCATCGCCCGGCCGACGACGTCAGCGCGGACGTTCCACTCGGCGGACCCGGGCGTGGCGTCCGGTCGGCAGCGGCGGCATGCTCGGAAGCCCGCCGTCTGCGCCTCGGCGGCGGTGCGGTAGAAGCGGATGTTGACCCGCTTCGGCGTCATGGCCGGGCAGCTGGGGCGGCAGTAGATGCCGGTGGATGTGACGCCGATGTAGAAGACGCCGTCGAACCGGGCGTCCCGGCCCTGAACTGCGCGGTAGCAGGCTTCCTCGTCGAGCATGCTTCCAGTGTCGCTCGCCGGGCGACCGCGTACTAGCGGGAATCGGACATCACCGTGGCGCGGCCGGCCGCCGGCTCCTCACGAGTAGCCATGGTCCACGTGATCATTTCAGATGTCGCGGAACGGTTCGATGCGGGCGCCGAGCACGGAAAGCCGGGCCGCGAGGTCCTCGTAGCCGCGGTTGATGACGTAGACGTTGCGCAGCACGGACTCGCCCTTGGCGGCGAGCATCGCCAGCAGCACCACCACCGCGGGCCGCAGCGCCGGCGGGCAGATGATCTCGGTACCGGACCATCGGGTCGGCCCCTCGACCAGGACCCGGTGCGGGTCCAGCAGTGTGACGTTGCCGCCGAGCTTCGTCAGCTCGGTCAGGTAGATCGCGCGGTTCTCGTACACCCAGTCGTGGATCATCGTCTGGCCGTTCGCACTGGCCGCGATGAGCGCGAAGAACGGCAGGTTGTCGATGTTCAGGCCGGGGAACGGCATCGGGTGGATCTTGTCGTGCGGTGCCTGCAGTGTGGACGGCCGCACCGTCAGGTCGACCAGCCGGGTCTCGCCGTTCGCCGAGACGTACTCGGTGCTGCGGTCGTAGTCGAGGCCCATCTCCTCCAGCAGCGCCAGCTCGATCTCGAGGAACTCGATCGGTGCGCGCTGGACCGTGATCTCCGACGACGTGACGATGGCGGCGGCCAGCAGGCTCATCGCCTCGATGGGGTCCTCGGAGGGCGCGTAGTCGACGTCGACGTCGATCTCGGACTTGCCGTGGACGGTCAGCGTGGTGGTGCCGATGCCGTCGATGCGCACGCCGAGCCGGGTGAGGAAGAAGCAGAGGTCCTGCACCATGTAGTTGGAGCTGGCGTTGCGGATGACGGTGACGCCGTCGTTGCGGGCGGCCGCCATCAGCGCGTTCTCGGTGACGGTGTCGCCGCGTTCGATCAGCACGATCGGGCGGGTCGGTGACGCCTTCCGGTCCACCTCGGCGTGGTAGTAGCCGCCGGTGGCCTTGAGCTCCAGGCCGAACGGGCGCAGCGCGGACATGTGCGGCTCGACCGTACGGGTGCCGAGGTTGCAGCCACCGGCGTAGGGGAGCTTGAAACGGTCCTCGCGGTGCAGCAGCGGGCCGAGGAACATGATGACGCTGCGGGTGCGACGCGCCGCCTCGACGTCCATGCTGTCGAGGTCGAGCCGCTCCGGCTGGACGATCTCGAGGTCACGCCGGTCGCCCAGCCACCGCGTGCGGATGCCGATGCTCTCGAGCACCTCGATGATGCGGTTGACCTCTTCGATGCGCGCGATGCCGCGCAGCACGGTGCGGCCCTTGTTCAGCAGGCTGGCGCACAGCAGCGCGACGCTGGCGTTCTTGCTGGACCGGACGTCGATGCTGCCGGAGAGCTGTTGGCCGCCGCTGACCCGCAGGTGCGTGGGTCCGGGCTGGCCGAGTGAGACGATCTGCTTGTCGAGCGCCTCGCCGATGCGGGCGATCATCTCCAGGCTCAGGTTCTGCTGACCGTGCTCGATGCGGTGGACCGCGCTCTGACTGCTGCCGAGGGCGTCGGCGAGCTGACTCTGGGTCCAACCGCGATGTTGTCGCGAGTCACGGATCAAGCGACCGATCCGGCCGCGGTAATCGTCTGCCACGAGGCGAACCATATCTCAGCTATGAGTTAACTGGCGCCACATTCGTCACATTGGCCTCGGGTGAGTCGCACAGTGGGCGAACTCTCATGCGCCTCGTGAGGTGCGCACTTGGACGGCCGCGAAGAGGTGCCACATCTCTGACGCCGCTCGCCTGCCCGCCGTTCCCACGACTTCTGGAGACTTATGCACTCTTCCGGGCCCGGTCAGCGTGCATAAGTCTCCAGAAGTGTGGACGACGGACCCCGCCGACGGCCGTCCGCACGGGCGCGGGACACTGGGCGCGTCGTGCGTCCATTCGAGCGACGAGGAGACAGCGTGCGCGATGTGCCGATCGGCGACTTCCTCGACAGCCTGGCCGACCGGGTGCCGGCACCGGGCGGTGGTGCCGTCGCGGCGTTGCATGCCGCGCAGTCGGCCGCCCTGCTCGGCATGGTCGCCCGCTACAGCACCGGTCCGACATTCGCCGAGCACGCGGATGTGATCGAGCGGGTGCTGGTGCGCGCCGACGCCCTGCGCGCCGACGCGCTGGAGCTGGCCGAGGACGACGCGGAGGCGTTCCGGGCTGTCACCGAGACGTACGGCCTGCCGAAGGGCACCGACGAGGAGAAGACGGACCGATCCGCGGCCATCGCGACGGCCCTGGCCGCTGCCGCGGAGCCGCCGGCGGCTGTCATCGTCGCGGCCATGCACCTCGTGGCGATGGCCGAGGAACTGCTGCCCGTGGGCAACAGCAACGTCGTCACCGACGTCGCCGCTGCCGCCGACGCCGCGCGCGCGGCCGCCACGACGGCCCGGCTCAATGTCGAAGTCAACCTGACCGGTGTCACCGACGACGCGGTCCGCGAACGGCTGGAGGCCACGCTCGAAGAGGTGGACGACCTGGCCGCCCGCGCCGACCGGGTGACCGCCGCCGTCCGCGAGCGGATCGGGTCGTGACGGTGACCGCGACCCGGCTGGGTGGCACCGAGCCGGCCGCACGGGTGCGCGCCGAAGTCAGCGAGCTGGCCGCCCGGGTCCGGGCCGACGGGCGGCCGCCGCGCCTAACCATCGGCACCGCCACCGACGACGACGCCAGCGCCTGGTACGTCCGGTCGATCGCGACCGCGGCCGGCAAGGCCGGCATCGACTGCGACATCGTCGACCTCGGTCCGGCGGCCACCGCCGCCGAGATCCGCGGCCGGTTGGCGCAACTGAGCGCCGACCCGTCCGTGACCGGCCTGATGATGCAGACGCCGCTGCCCGCCGGAGTGGCGCTGGCCGACGTGGCCGCGGCCATCGACCCGGCCAAGGATGTCGACGGTGCCAATCCGCTCTCGCTGGGGCGGCTGGCCGTGGGGCTCCCCGCGTTCGCACCGGCGACGGCCGCGGCCGTGGTGGCGCTGCTGGACCACCACGGCGTCGAGCTGAGCGGACGCCACGCGGTGGTGGTCGGCCGATCCACGGTGGTCGGCAAGCCGCTGGCTCATCTGCTGCTCGACCGCGACGCCACGGTGACCGTCTGCCATTCACGCACCAGCGACCTGGCGGCCGTCACGTCGACGGCGGACGTGCTGGTCGCCGCGGTCGGACGGACTCACCTGATCGGACCGGCCCACGTGCGGCCTGGTGCCGTCGTCGTCGACGTCGGGACGAACCCGACCGAGGACGGTGGCCTGGCCGGCGATGTCGACCCGGCGGTGGGTGGCGTCGCGGGCGGGCTCACCCCGGTGCCCGGCGGTGTCGGCCCCGTGACCACGGCGCTGCTGCTGCGCAACGTCGTCCGCGCATCGTCATGACGTCGTCCTGAGGTCGAGGCGCCAGATCTGGCCGACGAGGTCGTGCCCGAAGCTGTGGTGCCGATTCTCCTCCACCAGCTCGAAGCCGGCCTTCTGGTAGATGCGCCGGGCCGCCGCGAGCACGTCGTTGGTCCACAGGATCATGGACGTGTAGCCCGCGCCGCGGGCGAAGCGGATGCACTCGTCCACCAGCCGGGTGCCGAGGCCGGAACCGCGCGCCTCCGGCTCCACCAGCAGCAGTCGCAGCTGTGCGGTCGCGTCGTCCTTGCGCGCACAGAAGACCGCTCCGACGGGCCGCCCGTCCAGTTCGGCGACCCAGGCGTTCTCCTTGCCCGGCACGTGATGGTCGACGTAGTCGGCGACGATGCGCGCCACGAGCGCCTCGTATGTCCGGTCCCACCCGTACTCCTGGTGGTAGAGCGTGCCGTTGCGGCCGACCACCCAGCCGAGGTCGCCCGGGCGGAGGTCGCGGATGACGTACGCCCTGGGCGCCTGCGGCTCGCGCAGCACACTGCGGATGGTGTCGAACGCGGCGACCAGCCTGCTCCGGTTCTCCTCGGACAGTCGCGTGAGCAGGTGCTCGGCCTGCTGAGCGGAGCGGGTGTCGAGGTCGGTGAACGCCGCTCGGCCGGCATCGGTGAGCCGGACCGTGAGCCGGCGACCGTCGTCGCCGGACCGGTGCCGCTCGACCAGGCCGGCGGACTCGAAACGGGCGAGCGTCCGGCTCAGTTGGCCGGCGTCGACGCCGAGCGACCGGCGCAGCTCGCCCACCTCGGTGACCTCGCGCTGCGCCATCTCGAAGACGATGCGGGCCTCGGTCAGGGAGAACCGGGAGCGCAGCAGGCCTTGGTCCAGGAAGCCCATGACCGTCGTGTAGAAGCGGTTGAACGCTCGCACGGCCGCGATCTGCTCGGAATGCACGCTCATGAGTTGACTGTAGCAAGAAATTCTTTGTCTGAGTCAACGGTCAAAGACTTCACGGCGGCCGAACGACCTGCGAGCAAACCCTTGTCGTGGGACTCGACTGTCCGTAATGTCCGGGTCACATGTCACACCGCATCCTTGGAGGACAGCGTGAAGACAGTGCCACGATCCCGCCGCATCGCCGCCGGCATCCTCACCGCCGGCGCGGTTCTCGCCGGTGCGCTCAGCACCGCGCCATCGTCCGCCGCGCCGCCCGAGGGCCCGGGCCAGGGCACCTGCAAGACGTTCGACGATCCGCAGTTCACGGGCTGGACCAGCTATGCCGAGCTCGGCCGGAAGCTCCGGCAGATCGAGCGGACCAGCGGCGGCCGCGTGCAGGTGGACGTGGTCGGCCGCACGACGCAGGGACGGGAGCTGTACACCGCCCGAGTCGGCACCGGCGACCGCGTGCTGCTGGTCCAGAGCGCCATCCACGGCAACGAGCGCACCGGCACCGAGGCGCTCCTCGGCATCCTGAAGGACCTCGGCACCGGCAACGACCCGGACACCCGGCGCGCCCTGGAGAACGTCACCCTGGTCGCGATGCCGATGGTGAACCCCGATGGCGGCGAGCTCAACCGGCGTGCCAACGTGGTGTCCTGGGACGAGGTCGTCGCCGACTTCCCGCAGCTCGCCGATGCGCCGCGGGCCTGGTACCACTCGCTGCGCGGTGACGGCATCGAGCTGCCCGGCTTCGATCTCAACCGCGACTTCAACCCCGATCTGGACTACGTGCCCCAGCCGGGCGACCTGCCCGGGCAGCAGACCGACGCCGGCTTCTTCCTGTCACCGGAGTCCCGCGTGATCCGCGACGTGTACGTGGACCTGCGCGACGAGTTCGGCGCCGTCGACGCCGTCGTCGACCTGCACCACATGGGACCGTGCGACCGGATCACCGGTGGCCCACAGGACGGCCGGCACATCTCGGTGTCGCTCGACTACCCGCCGCTCGGCGTGAACGACGGCGCCGCCTACCAGGACGACTGGCCGCTGCTGGACCAGGACAAGTCGCGCCGGTACGCACTCGCCGTCGCCAACGGCATCGCCGACGCGTACGGTACGCAGTCGCCGCTGGCCGCGACGGGCCGCTACTTCCATCCGGACGCGCGCGAGTACGCCGGCCAGGGCCGTTCGGCGTTCGCCCTCAACGGCTCGGCGACGGTGCTGTTCGAGGTGCGCGGCCAGCAGGACGATCTCGGCCAGAAGCTCAAGGGAATGCTGGTCCAGACCGTCCGTACGGGCGTCGAGTCGCTGATCGACGCGATGGCGACCGGCGAGGTGGACACGCTGGACGGCGACGCCTTCTTCGACCTGCCCGACTACGGCTGGGACGACGAAGGCTCCGCCGACTGACGCACGCTACGGCAGAGCCGGCACGGGCGGCAGCACGCGCCGCCCGTGCCGGTCAGGCGACCGCCAGCCAGGGGTTCTCCAGCACCGCGGCCAGGTCACGGACGAACTCCGCGGCCTGGGCGCCGTCGATGACCCGGTGGTCCGACGACAACGTCATGGTCATCCGCTGTACCACCGCGACCTCGCCTTCGCGCACCCCCGGCTCGGACCGCACCGCGCCGACCGCCAGGATGGCCGCCTCCGGCGGGTTGATCACCGCGGTGAAGTGGTCGATGCCGTACATGCCCAGGTTGCTGACGGTGAAGGTGCCGCCGCTCATCTCGTCCAGGCCCAGCTTGCGGTCGCGTGCCTTGCCGGCGAGCTCCCGTGTCTCGGCCGAGATGCGGGTCAGGCTCTTGCCGTCGGTGTCGCGGATGACCGGCACCACCAGCCCGGTCTCCGTGGCCACCGCGATCCCGACGTTGACACGCCCGTGCTGCACGATGCCGTCGTCGGTGAACGACGAGTTCACGACCGGGTGATCGCGCAGCACGACCGCGACGGCGCGCACGACGATGTCGTTGACGCTCACCTTGCGCTTGTCCGCCGCGACGAGCCGTTCGTTCAGCTCGGCGCGCAGTTGCATGAGCGGGCCGGCGTCCACCGTCTTCGTGACATAGAAGTGCGGCGACGACTGCATGCTCTCGGTGAGCCGTCGCGCGATCGTCTTGCGGATGGACGTCAGCGGGATGAGCTCGTCGGTCTCCTCCAGCGCCGGGGCCGCGGCCGGAGCCGCCGTCGGAGCCGGGGCGGTGGTCGGCTGGGCGCCCGCCGCGTCGCGCGCCTTCGCGACGTCGGCGCGGATGATGCGCCCGCCCGGGCCGGTGCCCTCGACGGTGGCCAGGTCGATACCGAACTCGCGGGCGTCCCGGCGGGCCAGCGGTGACGACAGCACCCGGGCGCCGTTGGATCCGTCGGCCGGAGCGGGTGTCCCGGCTGGCTCGGCTGCGGCCGGAGCCGGCGCCGCCTCGGGTTCGGCAGGCTTCTCCGCCGCGGCGGACTGCTTCGCGGCGGGCTCGGCAGCCGGCGCGGCCACGGCGGGGTCGCCGGCTGTCTGCAGCCGGGCGATCGGCGCCCCGATCGGAGCGGTGCCGCCGTCGGGCACGACGATCTCCGCGAGCACGCCGGCCTCGTAGGCCTCGTGCTCCATGATCGCCTTGTCGGTCTCGATCTCGACCAGGATGTCGCCGGCCTTGACCTCGTCACCGACCTGCTTGCGCCACGCGCTGACGACCCCTTCCTCCATCGTGTCCGAAAGGCGGGGCATCAGGATGTCGACCATGACTTCTCCCTGTGCGTGTCGACGCGTCAGTGCGCGCCGACGGACCGGCGCCCGACAGCGTCGAGCGTCTGGTGAACGGCGGTGACGACATCGTTGGCGGACGGCAGCGCGGCCAGCTCCAGCGACTTGGCGTACGGCAGCGGCACTTCGGCCATCGCCACCCGCCGCACCGGTGCGTCCAGCCAGTCGAACGCACCGTCGGAGATCGACGCGGCGACTTCCGCGCCGATGCCGTAGGTGAGCCAGTCGTCCTCGAGGACCACGGCGCAGTTCGTCTTCTTCACCGACTCGATGACGGTGTCGCGGTCCAGCGGCCGCAGGCTGCGCAGGTCGACCACCTCGGCGGAGATGCCCTCCTCGCTGGCCAGCTTCTCCGCGACCTGGAGCGCGACGTGTGCCATCCGGGAGTAGGCGACCAGCGTGATGTCGGTGCCCTCGCGGGTCACCGCCGCGCGCCCGATCTCGGCGGGCTCGTCGCCGTCGGGAACCTCGCCCTTGGTGTTGTAGAGCGCGAGGTTCTCCAGGAACAGCACCGGGTCGTCGTCCCGGATGGACGCGAGCATCAGCGCCTTCGCATCGGCCGGCGACGACGGCGCCACCACCTTGAGGCCGGGCGTGAACGCGTAGAACAGCTCGACGTTCTGCGAGTGGGTCGCGGCGAGCTGCTGGCCGCCGCCCCCGGGGGTGCGGATCACCATCGGCACGCTGCGCTGGCCGCCGAACATGCCGTAGATCTTCGCCGCGTGGTTGACGATCTGGTCCAGTGCGAGCAGCGAGAAGTTGATCGTCATGATCTCGACGACGGGCCGCAGGCCCAGCATGGCGGCGCCGACGGCCGCGCCGGTGAAGCCTTCCTCGGCGATCGGGGTGTCGCGGACCCGGCGCGGGCCGAACTCCTCGAGCATCCCGGCGGTGATCTTGTACGAGCCCTCGAACCGGCCGATCTCCTCGCCCATCAGGAACACGTCCGGGTCGCGGAGCATCTCGGCGCGCAGCGTGTCGTGCAGCGCCTGGCGGTAACTCATGACGGCCATGTCAGGCTCCTACCGGGAACAGCGGGTCGGACGGCAGACGGCGCGAGTCGTTTGGCACCGGCGTCGCATAGGTGTAGTCGAACAGCGAGGAGACCTCGGGAGCGGGGCTCTTCTCCGCGAACTCGACGGCGGCCTTGACGATACGCGCCACGTCGGCGTCGACCCCGGCCAATTCGTCGACATCGGCAATGCCCTCAGATATCAGCTTGTCGTGCATGCCGGCGACGGGGTCCTGCGCGCGGACCGCCTCGACCTCGTCCTTGCTGCGGTAGGCCGCGGGGTCGACGACGGAGTGCCCGCGCAGCCGGCCGCTCACGGTCTCCAGCAGATAGGGCTTCTGCTCCGTGCGGGCTCGCTCGACGGCGACCTTGGCGGCGTCGCGCACGGCGGTGACGTCGTTGCCGTCGACCCGGGCGGACTCCATCCGGTACGCCGACGCCCGCTTGTAGAGCTCCGGCTCGGCCGAGGACATTTCGACCGTGGTGCCCATGCCCAGCTGGTTGTTGACGACCACGAACACGACCGGCAGGTCCCACAGCGCCGCCATGTTCAGGCTCTCGTGGAACGCGCCGATGTTGGTGGTGCCGTCACCCATCTGGCACATGACGACCTCGTCGCCGCCCCGGTAGGAGATGGCGAGGGCCGCGCCGGCCGCGAGCGGGAGCTGGCCACCGACGATGCCGTAGCCGCCCAGCTGGCGCACGTCGGTGTCGAACAGGTGCATCGAACCGCCCCAGCCCTTGCTGACGCCGTCCTGCCGGCCATACAGCTCGGCCATGACCCGGCCGGGATCCATGCCGCGGACCAGCGCGTAGCCGTGGTCGCGGTAGTTGGTGAAGAGGTAGTCGCGCTCCTCGAGTGCGGCCATGAGGCCGACGACAGTGGCCTCCTCGCCGAGGTTCAGGTGGCAGTATCCACCGATCTTGGCCTCGGTGTAGGCCTGCGCCGTGCGCTCCTCGAACCGCCGGACCAGGAGCATCTGCCGGTAGAAGCCGAGCAGCTCCTCGGGGTCCGGGGCCGATCGCTTACGTCTGGTGGCCACTGTCCACCCGCCCTTCGTTGTCACGGGACGTTTCAAGCCGTAGGGCCCGGCGGTGGCCGGGCAAACAATGAAACGTTAGCGTTTCATTGCACAGAAGACTACATCCGGGTCAGGATGGCGACCATGACAGGGCGCTCGGGGACCGCACACTCGTCGGCGGCGCCGTCGGCACCGTCGAAGAGGACGGCGACGACGCAGCGTGGACGGCCACGCGACGCCGACCGTGCCGCCAGGCGGGATGCACTGCTCGAGACAGCGATGCGCCAGTTCCTCACCCGAGGCTACGGCAGCACCACCATCGAAGAGCTGGCCGCGCAGGCCCGGGTCGCCAAGCGCACCATCTACACCACCGTCGGCGACAAGGCCGACCTGTTCGTCGCCGTGGTGCGACGGCTGGGCGATCGGGTCGTCAAGCCGGTCGTGCCGCACGACGGCGACCCGCTGGCCGACCTGCACGCGTTCGGGGTCCGCCTGGTCCGGCTGATGCTGTCCGACGAGGCCATCGGCCTGCACCGGCTGGTCACCGCGGAGGCCGCGAAGTTCCCGGACGTCGCGGCCCGGCACTACGAGAACGGCCCGCGCCGGTACATTGCCGTGCTGGCCGAACTGCTCGCGGCATTTCCGCCGGAGCGCCTCGGCCCCGCCGCCGACGACCTCGAGGCCCTGGCCGAGCAGCTGTTCACGCTGCTGATGGGCGAGCGGCATCGGCGCCGGATGTTCGGACTCGACCCAGCGCCGTCGCTCGCCGACGCCGACGCCCACGTGACCCGCACGCTGCGGATGATCGTCAGGGAGCGGGTACCCCCAGAGGGGTAGCAACGCGCTGGCGATCACCCGCCGGTCATCGGTCCGGTCCTCGGATGACAGTGTCGCGACCGGAAGGTCACCGGTACGGTGACACCCGTGCAGGGGGACGGAGGGATGACACAGCGTGGCTCGCGCACGACTTGATGTCGCGCTGCTGGGGCCGGTCGAGGTGCACCGCGACGGCGCTCCCCTGCAGGTGCCGGCCGGCCGACCGACCGTCATTCTCGCAGCTTTGGCCGTGCGGCCCGGCACGATCGTCCCGGTGGACACCCTCGCCGGCTACCTCTGGCCGGACGAGGAACCGGTCCGCCCGCGGGCGGCCATCCAGACGCACGTAGCCCGGCTGCGAGCCGCGCTCGGAGACGGCCTCGTCCAAGCGGCGGGCGACGGCTACCGGCTCGACGTGCCTCCCGACGCCGTCGACGTCTCCCGGTTCCGGAACCTGGTGAGCGCCTCCCGCGACGCCGGGCCGGCCGGCGAGCTGGAACTGCTGCGCTCAGCCCTGGCGCTGTGGCGTGGGCAACCGCTCACCGGGCTGGTCCCCGACGACTTCGAGCGGACCGCGGCGCCACTGCTGGTCGAGGAGATGCTCGCGGCCACGGAACGGCTCAACGAGCTGCGGCTGCAGCTGGACCAGATCGACGACGACGCCGTGCCCGAGCTGCGCCGGCTGGTGGCGGCCCATCCGTGGCGGGAACGGCTCTGGGCACAGCTGATGCTGACGCTGTACCGCCAGGGCCGGCAGGGCGACGCCGTCGCCGCCTACCACGAGCTGGTCACGGTGCTGGGTGACGAACTCGGCATCGACCCCGGGCCGGAGCTCGCCGAAGTCCACCGCCGCATCCTCGCCTCCGACCCCACCCTCCTCGGGGGCAGGCAGCAACCACCGCAGGTGCGCGCACCGTTCCAGCTCCCGCGCACCACGGCGCGGTTCGTCGGCCGCGAGGCCGAGCTCGAGACCCTGACGAGCACGTTGTCCGAGAGCCGGTCGTGGGCCCGGCTCGCACTGATCTCCGGCCCCGGCGGGTCCGGGAAGACGACCCTGGCCCTGCACGCGGGCCATGCGCTGCGCGACGCGCACCCGGACGGCCAGCTCTTCGCCGAGCTGCGCGGTTCCAGCGACCCCGCGGACCCCGCCGACGTGCTGGCCGAGTTCCTGCGTGCGCTGGGCACCGACGAGGCGGACATCCCGCTGCTGGCCGACGAGCGGGCTGCGCTGTTCCGGTCGTTGTGCGCCAACCGCCGCCTGTTGGTGGTGCTCGACGACGCCCGCGACGCTGCCCAGGTCACGCCGCTGCTGCCCGGCTCGGGCGGGTGCAGCGCGCTGGTGACCAGCCGGCCGCAGCTGAGCGTGCTGCCGGCCGACGTCCAGCTCGACCTGACCCTGTTCTCCGACGACGACGCGTACGTGCTGCTGGAATCCATGGTGGGGCGCGACCGGCTGGCCGCGGAGCCCGACGCCACCGCCGTCGTCCTCGGCGCCTGCCAGGGGTCGCCGCTGGCGCTGCGGATCGCCGGCGGTCGCCTGGTCACCCGGCCGTCGTGGCCCATCGACCACTTCGCCGAGCGGCTCATGGGCAGCCGGCTCGACGAGCTCGAGATCGGCGACCTGAGCGTGCGAGCCATGCTCACCGCGTCCGTCCAGGGCCTCGACCCCGCCGTCGCCTACCGCTTCCGGCTGCTCGCCGCGCTGCCCGGGCCGTCCGTCGACGTCGAGGCGGCCGCGGTCGCCTGGGACGTCTCCGCGGGCGACGCCCGGGCCCGGCTCGAGCACCTCGTCGACGTCCGGATCATCGACTCCCACGCCCCCGATGAGTACCGCTGGCACGACCTCGTCGACGAGCACCTGCGCGCCATCGCCGACCCCATCCGGGTGGCGGCCGCCCGGCGCCGGTTGGTTCGCTATTACCTGCGTTCACTGCACGAACTGTGGCCGGTGCTGCGAGCCGACGCCGAGGCCGTCGTCGATGCGGCGTGGTACCCGCACGATGTCACCGGCCGGCAGTTCAGCGACCGCGCCGACGTGCACCGCTGGCTGCACCCGCACACGCCGCTCATGACGTCGCTCGGCTTCGGTGGGCTGCGTTCGGAACAGCAGGAGGTGGTGGACGAGTCCGCCGCGCTGTTGCTCGCCCTTGCGCGGGCCGGCTACGAGTGCTGCCGCGACGTGCGCGGCGAGGAGCTCGCCCGGGCCGTGCTGGACATCCCCGAGGCGCTCGACGATCCCGCCCTGGAAGGGCGCGCCTGGCACACGCTCGCGCTGACGCTCGGTGCGCAGGGGCGGCGGAGTGAAGCCCTGGAGGCGGGCACCCGCGGCCTGGAGGTCCGCCGCGAGCTGGGGGACCGGTACGGCGAGATCATCATGCTGCACAACATGGCGGTCTGGCACGAACTGGACGGCGAATACCAAGAGGCGGCCGACCTGTTCGAGCAGTGCGTCGGGGCCGACGACGTCCTGACCCCGCCGATGCGTCGCCGCTGCCGTCGAAACCTCGCCCACGTACAGGTCAGCCTGGGCTGCTACGACGAGGCCCGGCGCAACCTGGAGCTGACCGGCACCGGCCTCGACGACCTCGGCACCGAGACCTTCGACCAGCTCGTCGCGGTCGGGCATCTCGATCTCGCGACGGGCGCGGCCGACCGCGCCGTCGACGGCTTCGAACGAGCCGCGGCGATGGCCGTCGAACTCGGTTCGGTCGCGCTGGAGGCCACCGCCCTGGTCAAGGCCGCGCAGGCGCGCCGCGCGGCCGGTGTCGACTACGCCGAGGCGGCGGCCCGTGCTGCCGGCCTGGCCCGTGGCGAGCACTTGGCTGACGTGGAGGCGGAGGCGCTGTGCGAGCTGGGCCGGAACAGCGCCGCCCAGGGCGACGATGCGGCCGCTGCCGTGCACTGGACCGCGGCGCTGCGCATCTACGAATCGATGGGGTCGGCGCGCGCCGCGGAGGTGCGGACGCTTCTGATGCCACAGCGCTGACAGCCGCACCGGTGAACAGCTCACCCATTGAGCATCGGACATCGCGCCACGGTGCGGTCTTTGTCCGGTTTTAGCCGGACAAAACATGGCTCATGAATTGTCGCGAGAAATGTCCCGGGAAAAACTGCATGACCAAATGCAGGTCGGACTGTATTGCGGCAGTCGACTTGTGTAACGTGATCTCGTCCCGGTTTCCGCGTCATATAGGGGGTCAGCCCAGGTCGCGGTCGCCGGGGAAAATCCATGTCAGAATGACATTCTTGGAGAATTTGTGAGCACAATGCTGCCGCGTCGGCGAGGCGCGGCACGTGCTGCCGGAATGCTCGTGGCGACGGCCGTCGTCGGTGGAGGCGCTCTCGCCTCGACCACCACGGCCGCCCACGCCGAAGAGCAGATCCCCGCAGTGCTGCCGACCTTCGCCGCCGACGACTTCATCGATCTGGCAGCCGACCTGCCGGCCACGCTGCAGGCGGCCATCGAGCGCGACCTCGGTATCGACCCGGCGCAGTACCTGGCCAACGCGGAGGCGGCGCGCGCCGCGTCCGACGTGGCCACGGCGCTGCGGGCCCAGGGGGTCGACGTCCTCGGCACCTCGATCGACGGTCAGGACGTCACCTACAACGTCGCCACCGAGGCCGACGCGGCCCTCGCCGAAGCCACCGGCGCTGAGGTCACCGTCGGCCCGATCGGCCTCCTGGAGAGCGAGCGCGAGGTCCAGCCGGCCGCCGACCACAAGGGCGGGTACGGCTACGCCTACCAGGTCGGCGAGCCCGACAACACCGGCTCGTACCCGCTGAGCCGGTGCTCCGTCGGCTTCAGCGGTTTCGACACCGACGGCAACGACCGCTACCTCACCGCCGGCCACTGCGGCGTCGACGAGGAAACCGGCGAGCAGTTCACCTACCCGGTGCACCACATCGAGCTCACCGAGCCGATCTGGGACACCGAGGGGTGGGCGAGCCAGTTCCCCGGCCCGGAGCTGGGCGAGTTCGTGCCCGGATCGATGCACTTCGGGCAGGAGCACGACGGCGGCCTTGTCGACATCACCAACTCCGACTGGACCGGTGTCCCGCAGGTCGCGGGCTGGGCCGGCGGCTCCGGCGCGCCGGACGCGGACTCCGTCACCATCCGCGGCCCGATCGAGGCCGTGACCGGTGCCCAGGCCTGCAAGTCCGGCGCCACGTCCGGCTGGACCTGCGGCGAGATCCTGGTCCCGGTGCAGAGCACCCAGGTCGGCGCGCAGAGCGTGTCCGGCTTCATCTTCAACGCCTGCCTGCTGGGCGGCGACAGCGGCGGCTCGGTCGTCGTCGGCAACTACGCGCTGGGTGTGAACTCCGGCTCCACCCACGAGGGGCGGACCGAGTGCGACAGCTGGGTGCCGGCGAGCGGCCCGGACGACACGCAGGGCGACTTCAGCATCGGCTACGCGCTGACCGGCGGTCAGTACAACGCTCTCACCCTGCTCGGTAGCGAGTGGGAGCTGTCCGTCGCAGTGGCCACCCCGCAGGTCACCTCGCCGGAGGACGGCGGCGAGACCGGCCCGACCCCGACCTTCACCGGCACGGTGCAGGCCGCCCGCTCGACGCACAAGGTGCAGGTCGTCATCGACGGCGAGCAGACCTACGAGGGTCGCATCGCCGACGACGGCACCTTCTCCGTGGCCGTCGGCGAGGAGCTGGTTCCGGGCGAGCACACCTACGAGGTCACTGCCTCGTACGGCAACTTCTCCCGGTCCGAGGTGGCCACCGGCACCTTCACCTCGACCGAGGTCCAGGCCGAGGCGCTCACCGTCGAGTCGCCGACCAACGGCCAGACCACCGAGAACGCGCGGCCCGGTTTCAGCGGCACCGGCCAGCCCGGCGCCACCGTCACCCTGACGGTCGGCGACGAGGTCCTGGGCGAGGCCACTGTGGCCGAGGACGGCACGTGGTCCATCACGCCGACCTCGGACCTGCCGGTCGGCGAGCGGTTCGACGCCGTCGTCACCCAGGACTTCGAGGGTGACGTGCAGTCCGTCACCGTCGCCGACCTGGGCATCAAGGCTCCGGCCGTGACCATCACCGCTCCGGAGGACGGCTCGACCGTCGCCGGTGACGTGGTCTTCACGGGTACCGCGTTCGCCGGGGCCACCATCGGCCTGGCGATCGAGGGCACCGTCACCGAGTCGTCGGAGCGGGTGCAGACCGCCGCCGACGAGTGGGAGGGCGACCTCCAGGTCGACGAGGACGGCAGCTGGACCTTCACCCCCGCCGAGGCGCTGCAGGACGGCGAGTACACGCTCACCGCCAGCGCCAGCCTCGAGGGCGGCGACCCTGAGCTGACCACGTCGGAGACCTCGGTGTCGTTCACCGTCGCCAGCCAGAGCGACGAGGACGGCGGCGACGGCAACGACGACGGCACGGAGCTGCCGGACACCGGTTCGTCGAACGTCTGGATGATCGTCGTCGGTGTCGGCCTGCTCGCAGCCGGCGGCGCGGCGATCGCCATCCGCGCCCGCCGTAACGGGAGCACCGCGTAACACCCGAGCATGACCGAACGGCCCCGGCCCGCGACGCGGACCGGGGCCGTTTCGCGCCCCTCACCAGGGTGAAGGCCGGGTGAAAGCGATCTGAAAGTGGCCCTGTCTACTGTCGGAGTCAGCGCGGAAACGGAATGTCCTCCACCGCCGTCCCGCGCTGATACAGGGGGCTTCCACGGGGGAGCCATCCGGTGATATAGACCGGCCCCGCAGGTCCGTGCCCGGCCTGCGGGGCCGCCACCACCCGGCTAGTGCGCCTTCTTCGCCACCTGGCGGGCCTGCTTCAGCGGCAGGTCCTTCGCCTCCTCCGGCAACCGCCAGACGTCGACGCCACCCATCAGGTTGTAGGCCAGGATCCGCACCCGCGGCGCACCGGCCCGGGCCGGCCGGCGGCTG
Organism: Jiangella gansuensis DSM 44835; assembly: GCF_000515395.1. Classification (NCBI taxonomy): domain Bacteria; kingdom Bacillati; phylum Actinomycetota; class Actinomycetes; order Jiangellales; family Jiangellaceae; genus Jiangella; species Jiangella gansuensis. The sequence continues at coordinate 185,795 of NZ_KI911782.1, forward strand.
CCGCGCTCGCCGGTGCCGCCCATCAGCGAGAAACCACCGACGTCGACGTCGATGGTGTCGGGAACGTAGATGTCCATGCCGCCCATGACCGAGACGGCGACGATGGTGGTGTCGTCGGAGTCCAGTTCGGCATGCCGCAGGTCGATGTCGTGGCCGCCCATGACGGCGACGGCGTTGATGCGCTCCGCCGCTCGCCAACGGCCCCGCTTCTCGGTACCGCCCATGAAGGCGACGATCCAGCGGGTGGCCTGGCGACGCTTCGCCGGTGGCGCGGGGGCGGCGCCGGACGGCCCTTGGTCCTCGGATGGGAGGTCGGCGGTGAGCCGCGCCAGGTCCTCCCGGGTGACGGCCCGGTACGCCAGGCCGATGCGCTCTTCCAGCTCGAGCAGGGTGAGGCGGCCGGTGGTGGCGTGCTCGGACAGCGCCTGCACGACCAGCTCGCGCTCGGCGTCGGAGGCGCGCACGCCCGGCAGCACGTGCGGGACGGCGGGCTCGGGCGGCGGCGCGGGCTGCTCGTCCGGGCGTTCGGCGGGATCGGGGGCGGTCACTCTGTCAGGCTAGCGGCCGGAGCGGCTGCCGTCGTCCACCGCTCAGTGGATCTGGGCGCAGGTCAGCTCGCGTCGTCGTCGGCGCTCACCATGTCGATCAACGCCTTCACCACTTCCACGTCCGCGGGCAACCACGCGACGGCGTCCCACTCGCCCGGGCCGAGCCACCGCAGCTCGTCGTGCTCCTGCAGTGGCGCGGGAACGCCGTCGGTGAGAACGGCCAGCCACAGTCGCATCGACAACCCGGGGCCGAGCGTCCAGCGTCCCCGGATCGGGCCGGGCAGTTCGGCTCCGACCCGGACGCCGACGCCGAGTTCCTCGCGCAACTCCCGGTGTAGCGCCTCCAGGGGTTCCTCGCCCGGCTCGACCTTCCCACCAGGGAATTCCCAGCCACCGGCGAGGGCGGCCGGTGCGCTGCGGCGGGCGGTCAGCAGGGCACGGGGCCGGGTGAGGTCGTCGACGATGGCCGCGGCTACGACGAGTCGCTCGACCGGCCCCGCCTGCTCTTCGATCATGCGACCATCTTCGCGCGCCGGTGGTGTGACGCATCCGTCGGCCCGTCGATGTTTGAGAACCCTGACTTGTGGACAAAACTGGGCGATGGCTACGGTATGTACCGTTTCGTCGCAAAGACCGTCAGGGTGAGGGAGGGGCGCCCGGGGTTGGAAAGGATTCAGCACCCGTGACCTCGAACCACCGGCACGCGCGTCTGCGCAGGCTGCCTCCCTTCGTCAAAGTCGGTGCCATCGCGGTCCTGCCGGTCCTAGGGGTCGGCGGTCTGATCTACGCCGTGACGGACGACGAGCCCGTGCTGCACGCCCGGGTCGAGTCCACCACTCCCGACTTCACCGAGCGCGACGACGACTCCGAGACACCGAGCCCGCAGGCCTCCACTCCTGCCGAGACGCCGTCCATGTCTCCGACCGGGACGCCGTCGCCCACCGACGACGCATCCGGCGAGGCCGAGTCCGACTCCGGTTCGGGCGGATCGAGCGACGGTTCGTCCGGCTCGGGTTCCGATTCCGACGACGAGACGCCGGACGCGGACGAACCGTCCGAGCGGCCGCTCGCGACGCTGCCGCCGACCCAGCCGATGCCGACCGACGAGCCGACTCCGACCCCCACGGACGACGCGGAGCCGACCGACGAGCCGACACCCACCCCGTCCGACGAAGCCGAACCCACCGACGAGCCGACACCGGACGAGCCGGACCCCGAGCCCACCCAGCCGGTGCTGCCCGAGCTGCCGTTGAGCGGCCCGGAAGCGGGCCTGTTGGAGGCGGTTGCCGAGGTCCGTGCCGACGCCGGCTGCCCCGACCTGCGGTTGGATGCGCGGCTGCAGACGGCGGCCCGCGAGCACAGTGTCGACATGCGCCAGCGGCACTTCGTCTCGAACGTCAACCCCGACGGCGAAGGACCGGAGGACCGTGCCGCTGACCAGGGCTACCACGCCTCCGTCGGCGAGAACGTCAACTTCGGGCAGCGGCGGCCGTCCCGGGTCGTGGCCGCGTGGTCCGACCAGCGCCAGGAGCGTGCCCAGATGCTGGACTGCGACTACACCGCGGTCGGTGTCGGGGTCGAGTCCGGCCTGTTCGGCTCGTGGTGGACGCTGACGCTCGGCCGCGACTAGGGGTATCTCGTGGATCCTCGGCGGACCGGATAATCGCTCGCGCTGGCGACCGTACCGACTCTACGGTGACGGCGTGAGCACGCTCGATCTGGAACCTCTCGCCACCCGTGCGGCGCCGCCGCCACGGTTGCCCGCCCTACCTGCCGACGCCGGCCTCACGTGGCGGCCGCTGACGCTCGACGACGTGCCCGCGTGGCACCAGCTGGTGGTCGTCACCGAGAACGCGGACGACGCGCTGGAGCGGCAGACCGCGCAGGAGCTCGCCGACCTGTTCAAGGGCAGCTGGCGGGATCCGGCTCGCGACAGCATCGCCGGTTTCGACGCCGACGGTGTCGTCCGGGCGTTCGCCTGGTCGGTGTTCCGGCCGGTCGACGAAGGCATCCATGCGCCGTACCTGATCGGGGCGGTGCATCCGGAGTACCGCCGGCGCGGCATCGGCCGGGCCCTGGTGTCGTGGTCCGAGGCCCGGGCGCGGCAGCAGCTGGCCACCGCGGAGGTGAACCTGCCTGCCCGGATCCGGCTGTTCGCGGACGAGCACAACACGGGGGTGCGGCGGCTCGCCGAGGCCAGCGGGTTCGCGCCCCTGCGCTGGTACGTGGACATGCGCCGCGACCTCTCCCGGCCGCTTCCCGACATCGCCACACCGGCAGGCTTGCGCATCGAGGGCTATTCCGCGGAGCGGGACGAGGACGTGCGCATCACGCACAACGAGGCGTTCGCGCGCGACCACTGGGGGTCCAGCCCGATGGATGCGGAGGCGTGGGCCCTCGACGTCGTCGGCGGTGAGAAGTTCCGGCCCGACTGGAGCTTCGTCGCCGTGGAGGAATCCACCGGCCGGGTCGTCGGGTACCTGATGTCCGGTGCATACGACCAGGACTGGGAACCACAGGGGTACACCGAGGGGTGGACCGATCTCGTGGCCGTACGCCGCGAGTGGCGCGGCCGCGGCGTGGCCGGGCTGTTGCTGACGGCGGCGATGCGCGCCTACGCGGCGGAGGGCATGCAGTATGCCGGGCTGGACGTCGACACCGACAATCCCAGCGGTGCCCTCGGCACATACACCAGGCTCGGCTACGAGCGCCAGCGCGGCAGCGTGCTGTACACGCGCGAGATCTGAGTCACTACTGGCTCGTCGTTCGCGAACCCAACTGCGAGCGACTGTCAGTTATCCGGGATCGGCGCTACCATCGGCCGTGATGACGACGGAACCGACAGCGAAGGCGGGCAGCCCGGCGCAGGCCTACGCAGAGCAGCCCATGGGCCTGCGCGAGCGCAAGAAGCTCAAGGCCATGAACCACATCCAGCGGGTGGCGCTGGACCTGTTCGACGAACACGGCTACGCCAACGTGACCATCGAACGCATCGCCGCCGAGGCCGAGGTGTCGCCGAGCTCCATCTACCGGTACTTCGGCACCAAAGAGCAGGTCATCCTCTGGGACGTCTACGACCCCATCGCCATCCAGGCGTTCGATGACGAGCTGGCGGGCAGCGACCCGGTCACCGCCCTGCAGTCGGTCATCGGCGACATGGTCGACGTCATGACCCGCAACGGCGAGGAGGAACTCGCCCGTCGGCGCATGGGCTACGCGATGACCGAACCGTCCGTGCGGGCAGGGATGGACAGACAAGCCGCCGAAGCCGAGGTGGCGATCCGGCAGCTACTCGCCAAGCACAGCGGCCGCGACCCCGGCGATCTCGAACTGCGGGCCACCACGGCGGCCATCATCGCCGCCTTCATGACCGCCATCGCCTACTGGCACGACACCGGCTACCGCGACTCGCTGCGTGACGTCATCGAGACCGCCCTCAAGGTCATCAGCCGGGGCCTGCGGCTCGACTGACCTCGCCCCGGGGGGCGGGTACGCGGCGCGGTCAGGGCGCCAGCCGGTTCAGCGCGCCAGCCGGGCGCGTTCCAGGAACGTCAGCGCGGCGGCGTTGAAGGCCGCCGGCTGCTCCATCGCCAGCGCATGCCCGGTGCCGGGGACGACGGCGCTGGCGGTGAACTGCGCCTCGGCCTCGATGCGCCCCGCGACGGCGTGGATGTCCGACGAGTCGAGGTCGCCGACGAGCACGAGCAGCGGTGCGGCCAGCTCACCCAGCCGGTTCAGCGCGCCGAGCTCGTGTACGGCGCCAGCCGCCGAGGAGTGGTTCTCGATGACGTCCAGTGCCATCTCATGGCAGCGACGGCGTACCTCGGCGTCGACCTGGTCGGGCCGGCGCTGCGGACCGTCGACCCAGGCGCGCAGGAAGCACTCGACGTACCGGGCGGCGTCCATGGCGCGGGCCGCCTCGGACTGCTGGCGCAGCAGGTCCAGGATGGCGGGGTCGCTGAACTGCATGCCGCTGACGCCCGGGCTGGCCAGCACCATCATCTCGACTGCGTCGGGATACAGGAGCGCGAAGTCGATGGCCGTGCGGGCGCCGTAAGAGAGCCCGACCAGGGATGCCCGCCTGATGTCGAGGCCGGCGAGCAGGTCGCGGAGATCCTCGTGTGCGGCGAAGTCGTCCTTCGGTGTGGACGACTGGCCATGGCCGCGGGCGTCGTAGCGGATCACCCGGTAGCCGGCGCGCACGAGCGGACCGACCTGACCGTCCCACATCCGATGGTCGAGCATCCCGCCGTGCAGGAGGATCAGAGCGTGACCTGCCCCTCGGTCCTCGAAGAACAGCTCTCCGTCCTGGACCGGGACTCGGCCACTCGTCATTGCGTGCATCTCCTGAGGAGTCGTCGGTGGAACAAGGCGACCTGACGCAAGCTATGACAGAACGCGACGTGCCCGGTAGCGTCGTCCACCTCGTGGTCACCCCTCGCGGCCCGGAGCCGTGGCCGCGGGCCGCCTCGATCATGACACGGACGGCGGCCCCGAATCTCCCGGTTCGGGCAGGTCGGTGCGGATCGCCTCGGACCTTGTCGGACCGGCCCGCGATGATGGGTGCTGACGGTCGGCGGAACGGAGGCATCGAGTGCGGACCAGCGGGAGCCAGCGCTCCGGCGCTGATGGTGCGCCGCCCAGCCTCGATACGGCGATGCGGCTCATCATGGCCGCCACGGCTGACAGGCTGCACGACCGGGCGGCGGGCGATCACGTGGCCGGCCGGTTGACGTCGTTGCTGCCGTGGCCGCGGGTGGCCCATGCCGCCGTCGCCACCGTACTGCGCACCCAGGTCGAACGGCTGTGGGCCGTCGGCTGGCAACCCGCCGACCTCTACCAGGTGGCGCGGCGCCAGGCTGACGAGCTGGTAGCCGGCCTCGTCGCCGTCGCGGTCGCGGAGGCCACGGCTCAGCATCCCGCCGCCACCACGCATCCACGCTGGCTGGCGCAGCTGCGGCAGCTCGACGTCCACGACGGCTGGTCGGGCGGCAGTCCGTACCCGGCCCAGTGGGCCGACCGCCACGGGTTCACCACTGACGCGCTGTTGGCGGCCACGGTCGACGCGCTCACGGTGGCGTTGCGGCTACCGTCGCTGCCCACGATCCTCCCGCCGCCTGGTGAGACGCGCAGCGACACCGGCGGAGCAGACGCCGCGGATGGGGGTGGCGCGGCGACAGTCGATGAGAAGGTGCTCGGCCGGGTGCGGGCCCTCCTGGCCAAGGCCGAGTCGACGACGTTCCCCGACGAAGCCGAGGCGCTGTCGGCCAAGGCGCAGGAGCTGATGAGCCGGTACGCCATCGAGCAAGCCTTGGCGCAGTCGGCGGTGCCGCCGGGTCTCCGGCCCCCGGGTTCGGCACCCGGCTCGGTGGCGTCGGCACGCCGCATCTGGCTCGACGCGCCGTACCTGAGTGCCAAGACTCTGCTGGTCGCCGAGGTGGGGTCGGCGAATCACTGCCGCACCATCTCGTCGGAGAAGCTCGGCTTCGTCACGGTCCTCGGAGCCGATGTCGACCTCGATGTCGTCGAGGTCCTGACGACGTCCCTGCTGGTGCAGGCCACCCGGGCGATGCTGGCTAACGGCTCGCGCCCCAGCCGGTTGGGAACGTCGCGCACGCGGTCGTTCCGCCACTCCTTCTTGCTGGCCTATGCGACGCGCATCGGCGAGCGCTTGCGCGACACTGCCGAGCGCACCGAGGCCGCGGCCGGCTCAGCACTGGTTCCTCTTTTCGCCGAACGTTCTCGCGCCGTCGACGAGCTCGCCGGAACCCTCTTCCCCGGCGCGGTTCGCCGGCGGTCGTTCTCAGCCGGAAACTCCGACGGCTGGGGCGCCGGCCGCAGCGCCGCCGACCGGGCCGTCCTGTCCGCCGAGCATCGCGCACTCGGCTTCCATGATCATCCAGACATGACCCGGTCCTGACCGGATGAACTTTGGATGATCATGGGGAGTGGGCCGGTTCCGCCAGCGTGACACGGGCGACCAGCCAGCCGCCCTCCGTGGCCGAGTAGCTCAGGCCGACGTTCAGGACCATCCCGGTGTCGTACCTCAGCTGGCCGTGCGTCGAGTGTGTACCAGCGGGTTCGGCCACCGTCACCTCCTGCAGCACCCCGCCGGGAATCTCGTGGATGGGGACACCGCGATACCGGCGCGCCTGCTCGGGTGTGAGCCAGGTGGACATGGCAGCGAACCATGCGTCCTGACCGACCGCCGTCCGGGTGAAGGCATGGCCGAACCCGCGAGCAGCCGCGGCCCAGCCCTCGGGGCCGTCCTGGTCACCGAGCGGCGCTTGGGTGGTCGCCTCCGGAGTCGCCGACGGAGACCCGCGCGGTTCGACCCCGCCGCTGACCGGCAGGGCGTCAGGAGTGTTCCCGTTCGAGCCGCCGCGGACGATTGCCATGCCGATGAACAGCGTGAGGGCGGCAACCACCGCGACCGCCAGAAAGCCGACCCAGCGGGTGCGCCGTCGGCTGCCGCCGACCGGTGCGGCCGCCGGGCCGGGGGAGGGCCCCCTCCGCGGCGGCCACACCGGGACCTCGGGGCGGCGGCTTCGAACCCAGTTCGCGTCGGACATGACGATGACTCCCTTCGTCGGCTGTGCGCCTGGGCTTCGCCGAACTGCCGTCCCACTTTCTGTGGGTGGTTCGGCGCCGCCGAACGTGACAGCGATTCGCGAGGAGTTCGTCCAGGAATGCCGGACGGGTTCGCCTGCGGGCGGTCGGCGTGCTCACAGACCCGTCGCGATCTCCACGGTGGCTTCACCGGTCGCCTCGAGTGTGGTGATGCCGATGATCGGCAGGATGGCGGCCGGTTCCGTGGCATCGGTACGCACCACGATTCTGGTGCCGCTGACCGACACCGTTCCGCGTACTCCCGCGGCCGCCAGGTGGGCACGGGCGGCTGCCACCGCCCTGGCTCGGTGCAGGCCGGCCGCGCCGGCGACGACCGAGCCGTCGATCTCCTGACCGGCCGCCCGGGCGGCCTCGGCGGCGACGGCGTCGGCTCGCTGCTGGGCGGTCATCTGAGCACGCCCGTCGAACACGAGACCGACCATCGCGATCAGCGCGACAGTGACCACCGCGAAGATCAGCGTGATGCCGCCGGCCTCGCGACTGCGCGGACCGTGGCGATCGCCGCCACCTACGGGCGTCACACGATGGGGGCGTGGTCGCATCAGCTCATCTCTCCCGGTAGGTGTCGACGGGACTGACGGCCGAGGACCGGATCATCAGCGATGGAACCGGCAGTTGAAGGTCGCTGACCCGCAGCGGGCAGCTGACCGTGACCGTCACCTGCCCTCGGGTCCCTGCCGGCGCACGGAGACCGGTCACGTCCACGTCCACCGTCGTGCGCAGGCAGGACAGGCCTTGGTCTGTCAACGAGGCCCGTGCCACATCGACTGCGGCCTCGCGCCCGGCCGCGGCAGTGCGTTCCAGCGACGCCGCACGTGCTGCGTCGGCGGCGGCGCGCTCGACGGCGGCATCCGCCACCGCATGTCGCCCGGCCAGTGCGAGCAGGGCGATGATCAGGAGCAGCCCCGGTGCCAGAACGGCGAGCTCCAGCGTGGCCGACCCCCGTTGCGCCCTGTTCACGGGCCGGTCCAGCGCCTGATCGGTGCGGTCGCGGACTGCCTGACGTCTACACGCCAGCCGGGGATCAGGGTCGTCGACGTGCCGGTGACCGTGACGGTGACGGTGTCGCCATCGGAGGATTCTCGGATGTCATCGACCCGCACCACCGCGGCGCGGTCGCCGAGGAACGTGGCCGCGCGCGCCGCCCCGCCGGCACCGTCGGCCACACTGGCGGCACGAGCGCCCTCCTGGGCAGCAGCCAGGGCGACGTTGCGGGCATGAAACCAGATGGCGCCGTGGACCATGCCGAAGATCAGCAGGAAGACGGCTGGCCAGAGGATCACCGTCTCCAGGGTTGCCGAGCCGCGTTCAGCCGCCCGTCGGTGCTCGACCATGTCTGCCTCACCCGATCCGCATGGCCACCGGCGTGGCGAGTAGCAACATGAACACCACCGACGTGGCAGCCAGTGGCGCGGTGGCACGTTCGGTTCTGGCGCCGGCCCGGGCCTGATCGGTAGCGAGGATCTCGCTGCGCATCGCCGAGGCTCGCGCCCGCAGGACGTCGTACACCGTGGCGCCTTCGACGGCGGACATCCGCATCACGTCGGCCGTGTCGGCGAGGTCGGGCAGGCGGAGGTCGTCACCGACGGCGCGTAAGGCCTCCCACGCCGGAACGCCGGACCAGCGGGCATGCGCGAGCTCGTCGCGCAGCCGGTGGAACGCCCACGACTCGCCGATGCGGGCCGCCGACTCCAACGCCTGCGTGGTCCCGGCACCGGCGGCGCGCTCCAGGGCGACGAGATCGATGTAGCTGGTCATCGCCCGGCGGAACTCGGCTCGCTTCGCCCTGGCCAGGTCGGCGACATTGGCCAGCGGGAGGAACGACATGGCGACCGCGGCCACGACGCCGGTGACCGTCGGTACGGTGACGGGCAGCGTCACGCCACTGACGGCGAGCATCGCCGAGCCGGCCGCGGGCAGCAGCATTCCGATGCCTGCGCACACGGCGCGCTCACCGAGGAACTGCGGAACGCTCCTGCGTAGCAGCGCGAGATCCCTGTGCGGCACATGGAGCAGGGCCCAGCCACCGGCGCGGCGCAGCATCACCCGGCCCACCCGGCCGGCCCATCCGTCGTCGGAGCCGACGGGGTCGCCGGCAGATGCGTCCGCGCCGGTGAGCCGGCGCGCGGTGTGCACCGGATGCGGGCGCCGCGTCGGGCGACCGATCAGCTCGCGCAAGATCATGAGCAACCCGGCACCGGCCAGCAGGCCGAGCAGAACGGCGGATTGCGTGGTCGTCATCGCGCCTCCTCGGTGGCGAGGATGCGCGGCTGACGTGGGGCCATGGTCATGCGGCGCATCCAGACCAGACACCCGACGTAGCAGGCCAGCAGGACCAGCAGGATGAGTTGGCCGGTGCCGGTCCGGTAGGGGTCGGCATGCGGCGTGAGCAGCATCAGAGTGAGACCGACGGCGCTGATCAGCGTCACCAGGCGGGCGGTGGTCCTGCCTTTGGCCTGCTCGGCGTCGACGCCGCGCCGCGCCCGGACGTCGTCGCGGACAGCAGCGGCCAGTCCGTCCAGCACGTTGCTGAGCTGATCGCCGCGACGGTGCGCGCCGAGGAGCAGCGCCGCGGTCAGGAAGTCGCCGGTGGCGTCGTCGAGATCGTCCGCGAACGCCCGGAGCGCGGCCTCCGTGTCCCAGCGCGCCTGCAGACGGGCGACGAGCCGGGCGACGTCGGACCTGATGGGTGCCGGAGCCGACCGCAGGCTCGAGGTGATGGCCTGTTCGATGCCGACGCCCACGCCGAGGACGCTGGACAGGTTCTGCGCCCAGTCGCTGAGCGCTTCGAGCCGCTCGATGTCGGCCTTGCTCGTCGAGGTCTGCAGCAGCACCGGCAACCCCCAGACCGCGGCGGGCAGCACGACGACGGCCAGCATCCAGCCCGTGACCAGCCAGCCGACGACGCCGATGCCGGCGGCGAGAGCGATGCGCTCGCGAGCCCGACGCTGGGCGGGCGTGTGTCCGCGCAAGGACGCGAGAAGGTGTCGCACTGGTCTGCGCCGCGGTGCGCCGAGGTCGGCCGGCCGCTTGACCAAGCCCCATCCGGTGGCCGTCAGGCCACCGAGGCCAGCAATCGTGGTGACGGCGGCCAGCACTGGTCTCATGACAGCACCTCGACCGGTCTCGCCAGCCAGGACGGCGTCGAGGCCGGGGTCAGCCGCCCGTCGGGGCCGGACAGGAACACGTCGGTCACCGCGGGCATTCCGCGTTCGCCCGGCTCCAACGCGATGATCTCGGTGATCTGCCGGCGCCGATGGGTGTCGTCGCGCCGCAGCTCGACATGCACGATGAGGTCGACGTGCTGGGCGATCTGGCGATACGCGAACTCCGGCGAGATGTGCTGGCCTGCTTCCAAGGCGCAGGTGACCAGTCGTTCGATGGCGGCGCGGGCACCGTGCGCGTGGATGGTGGACAGGGATCCCGCGCCGGCCTGCATGGCTTTGAACATCGGCAGGACCTCGCGGCCCCGGACCTCACCGACGATCAGCCGATCGAGGTTCATGCGCAGGGCGTCGTAGACGAGGTCGTCGAGGGTGATCTCGCCGACGGCCCGCCCGTCCGCTCCGCGCTCGCCGCTGCCGGGCCGCGCCTCCCATGCGATGACCCGGCGGTGCCGGTCGCGCATGTGATGCAGCCCGAGCTCGTACTCCGTCTCGATGGTGCCGAGCTTCTCCTCGGGGTCGATCTCATTGGCCAACGCCCTGGTCAAGGTGGTCTTTCCGGCGCCCATGGAGCCGGAGACGACGATGCTGCGACGGGACCGGACGGCGGTGCGGAGGAACCTCGCGGCCGGCTCGGTCAGCGACCCTCGGGCGACGAGATCGTCCAGGTCGATGTCGACCAGCCGGTGTCGTCTGATGACGACCACCGGCTGGTGTGTCGTCCAGCCTGATGCGGCGAGCCGGTGCCCACCGTGAAGGTGCAGATGCAGGCTCGGGCTGGCCGTGGAGAAGTTGCGCTCACTCGTACCGCCGCGGGAGGCGAGGAACGTCAGCATGTCGATGAGTTCGTCGTCGGTCTCGACGATGGGCGGGCGGCGGGTGATGCGGCCGTCGCCGTCGATGACGACCACCGGCTCGGCGCCGTAGACCTCGATGTTCTCCACGCCAGGGTCGTCGACGAGCGGCTGCAGGGGGCCGAGCCCGAACAGCGCGTCGAAGACGGCGCGTGCGAGAACGGCTTGGTGGTCCTCCGGGAACGCCGGTAGGCCACTGGTGACGGCGCGCCGGAGATGGTCCTCCAGGAGTGCGGCGATGACCTCGCTGCCGATAGCGCGCCGCTCGTCTTCGGAGGCGTTCTCGTCGACTCGGTCGGAGAGCCGGGCGGCAGCCTGCTGGCGGAACTCACGAACCAGCGACCAGTCGACGTCGACAAGGGTGTCCGAGCCGACGACCTCGGCGCGCACGGTGGTGGAGGTGCGGACCGGCGGCATCGCGGCCAGGAGATCGCGGGTGCTCGGGCGGGGCGCAGTGGCGGTTTCACCGGTGGGCGGGTCCGCCCCGAACCCGGCCGGTGGCTGGAAGATGGGCAGGCCGGTGATGCTCCCGGCAGGGGACGACTCGGTCATCGCACTCCCTTCCCGCTCTGGACCGTGCTGGCGAGTGGCGTGCTCAAGACCTGGCTGCGGCGTTCGTCGGCGGCTTGCAGTTCGGCGACCGCGGCCCGCCCGGACCGGATCAGCCGCGACGTGGTCAGCCGGCTCAGACTGCTCCGGACACGCTCACGGCCGTTGACCCGATCGGCAGCGGCCGGGTCCCAGTCGATGCACGCCCAGACCGGCAGGGTGGTGGCCTCGGCGGCCTCGCCGGCCCGGTGCGGCCGCCCAGGTCCGACCAGCAGCAGGCCGCGACGGTCGAGGCTGGCGTCGGCGGCACTGCCGGGCAGCTGGTCGGCGCTGGCCCGCACGGCGACGAGGTCGTCGAGGGCGGTTCGCGTGACGACGGCCACCAGATCGGCAGAGCGCAGGAGCGGGTCGGGTCCGTGGGTCATGCCGAACCGGCCGGTGTCGATGATGACGTCGACACCGTGCCTGGTCACGCCACGGAGCAGGGTGGCGAGAGTGACCCAGAAGTCGTCGGTGAGGCTGGCCGCCTGAGCCCGCGTGGCCAGGCCGGGTAGGGCGAGGCGGCCGCCGTCGGCGGTGAGCGCGATGGTCTGCCCGCGTACCGCGCTCGGACTGAGCGCACCGTTGCGGTGCGCGACGGCGAGGTTGATCAGACCGAGCTGGTGGTCGACCTCGCCGCGCAGGTGGCCGGCCTTGATGCTGCTGCTTCCGCTGACGTCGGCCTCGACCAGGAGCACGGGGCGCGGCCAGGTGAGCGCGGCAACGAGGGCGGTGGTGGTGACGCCTGGCGCGCCCCGGACGGAGGTCAGTGCGAGGACCGTCACGGCTCCTCCTCGGTGTGGGGCGCATCGAGGGCGATACCGACGCGGCCGGTGGCGACGTGGGCGATGAGCGTTCCCGCAACGTCGTCACTCACGACGACGTCCACGACCACGTGGCCGGAGTCGAGAAGCCCGGAGACGCCGACGACGGTGGCAGGGATCCCCTCGGTGTGATCGTCCGATGGCCGGTCGCCAGGGTTGGGAGTACCGAAGACGCGGATCCGGTCACCCGCGTTCAGCTCGAATCGAGGCAGCTGCGCCTCGGTGACCGCGACCCCCACCACGCTCTGTCCGGAGGAAGGGATCGGCGCGGACGTCACGGCCGCCGCCGTGAGTAGGGTGCCGCCGACGAGATCCGTGGCCGCCCGTCGTCCGACGACACGGTCGAGCTCGGCCGCGGCGACCGGCTGCAGGGCGGGGTCGGGCGCCGCCCGGGCGGTCGTGAGGTGCTGGGTCTCGATGACCTGGCCTCGATGGACGGTCTCGGTCAGCGCCAGCACCGGCATGGTGTCACCCAAGGACTGGGCGAGGTACGCCGCACCGGCGCCGCAGGCGGCCAGAAGACCGACTCCGAGGCCGATGAGGGCCGGCCGCCGTCGGTATCGGCGCTCCGGATGGGTGATGCCAGAGAACGTGGGCTCGAAGGCATGGTCGGTGGTGTCTGCCCGAGCGGTCTGCGCCATGGTCGTCCCCTCACGGGTCGTTCTGGTCGCTCGCTCGTTGATCGACATCGTGGCGAGCCTGCAAACATTAGTGATCGTTTCGCGTTTGTCAACCCGCTTCCTCGCTCTCGGTCACACCGATCAGGCAGCATCGGCCCAGGCCGGCCGGGGTAGGCGTACGGCCTCTGCCAATCGCTGGACGGCTCGGCTGCACCGTTGCCGGACGGTGGCGGGAGTCAGCCCGAGCTCTCGCGCTACCGGCGACGCGCCGCCGTCGTGACCGGGCCGCGGGCAGTAGACGCGAAGGAGCAACGAGGCGTCGTCCGGCGAGATGACCTGAGCGCTGATGCCCCAGGTCAGCGTGTCGAGGAGTTCTGCGGCAGGTGCTGGCCCCCGGACCATGAACATCGGTTCCGCGGCCTCGAGCATGGCGATGTCGACGGCCTCGGGCGCACGGTCGTCCAGGGCGGCGGTGAAGTGGGCGAGCGCGTCCATGCAGAGATTGACGGCGACTTTGTGCCGGCGTCGGTGACGTGGGTAGGCGGCGATGGCGTGCCACAGCGCCGCGACCGCGGCCGCGGTTAGCTGGGCCAGGTCACCGCGAATACTGGGGTGCTTGGGGCGGTGTGCACGACGGGCGAGGTTGACCGCCCGGCCCAGCAAGGCTTGGAGCACGAGGCGACCCGCCAGCTCGTCGCCGTTCTCGACGTGGTGGTCCAGCAGGGCGAGCAAGAGCTGGTCGGCAGCCCGCGGCTGATGCCGTCGGGTCCACTGGACGGCGTCGAGCGCGTCTGCCAGCACGTCGCAGCCGGGTAGCGCGGCCACCGGCCAACGGGCCGGGATCGCACGCGCGGAGAGCTCCTGCCACTCGGCGTTCAGCTGGTCGGTGATCAAGGGGTGGGGATGAGCGTTGGGTGGTGTCGACGTCATCGGCGGACTCCTTGCGGCTGGACGGTCGCGATGCGGGGAGTCCAGCCGGTGGCGTTTGCCCGCCCGTTAGCCCGAACAGGCTTCGGGCGCCTCGAATCGTTTGCCCGTTCTGAATCGGGCGGATCGGGTGCGAAACGACGACGGGTCGGGCATTCTTGAAGGCTTTGTCCGGGCCGGCTGTCACATTCGCCGGCCCGGCGGCACCCACTGCGGGAAAGAGCGAATCCGAGCTGTCGAAGGAGGTGTCCCGGTCATGGCGGTTGCATCGGTCCCGCGGTCGCAGGCTGCCGTTCGCGGTGCGGCGGCGTTCGGTGCTCTCGCCTTGCTGGTCGCCGGCGTGCCGGCCGTCCTGTGGGCCGTCAGCGGGTCGCCACTGCCCGATGCATGGCCGTCCGCGCACGATGTGTGGGCGGCAGTGGCCATGCCGGACGACGGCACCCTGTTCCTCGCGGTCCTGATCGCTGTCGGGTGGGCGGGTTGGCTGACGTTCGTGCTGAGCCTGCTGGTCGAACTGGTCGCGGCGGTGCGGGGAACGACGGCGCCACGGCTGCCCGGTCTCGGAGCGCAGCAGCGGTGGGTCGCCGGCATGGTGGCTGCGGTGGCGGCGCTCGGCGGTGGAGCCCAGGCGGCCCACGCCGGCTCCGCGACGGCGCCGCCGTGGGAGCCCGCGCCCCCGGTCACCACCGACCTGTTCGACCAGCACGTTCCGGCGGACGACGGCGGCGCGGTGCCTGGCGGCGCCCCGGGTGATCCGGACGCGGCACCGAACGTCCGCGTCCACGTGGTGCGGCAGGGGGACACACTGTGGCGGGTCGCCGACACCCGGCTCGGCGACGCCCACCGGTATCCGGAGATCGTCAGGGCCACCGCCGACGTGGTGCAGCCGGACGGCCGGCGGCTGACCGACCCGGATCTCATCCTTCCGGGCTGGACGTTGACCATTCCGCCGGTGGAGGGGAGCGGCGGCGGCGGGGGCCTCCCCGACACTGGTTCGGCGCCGACCGAGCCGGCTTCGCTGAGGCAGGATTCGACCGGCCCGGCCTCGACTGGCCCGGCTACCACCACCTCGGGGACAGCACCGCCAGCCGACGCCGGGCCGGCCGCGCCCGCCTGCCGTGCCAGCACCGGCCTCGAACCAGCTGACCCTGAGACAGACCAGGTCCACGACGGTCTCGTCCGAACCGTCGGCGGCGTCGGCGCCGTCCTCGCGGCCGGGCTGACCGGTGTCCTGACCGTGCGGCGGGCCCGGCGGCAGCGCCGACGCAGGCCCGGGGATCGGCTCGTCGCTGCGTCACCGGCCGATCGCGCGGCTGAGACCGAACTGCGCCAGGCCGCCGATCCGGATGCGGTCGCGTTCGTCGACCTCACTTTGAGGGGTCTCGCCGAGAGCCTCGCCCGCACCGGTCGCGGCCTACCACTGGTGCGAGCCGCCCGGCTGACGCGCCGTGATCTCGAGCTCTACCTGGCCGCACCCGGCGACCTTCCCGCACCGTTCGTCGGCACCGCCCACGGCGGGGTCTGGACGGCAAGTAGGGCCTCGCCCGGGGCACCGGCTGATCACCAACCCGGCGACGGACCCGCGCCGTACCCCAGCCTGGTCAGCGTGGGACACGACGGCGACGACGGCTTGGTGCTGCTTGACCTGGAACAACTCGGGTCGCTCGTCGTCGACGGCCCACCGGACCTGGTGCATTCGGCCATCACGGCCATGGCCGCGGAACTGGCCACCAGCCGTTGGGCCGACGACCTCCGGATCTCCGTGGTCGGCGGGGGCGCCTGGGCTGACCTCGGCCTCCTGCAGACCGGCCGGGTCCGGATGGTCACCGATGTCGAGGCGCTGCTGGCGGAACTCACGGTTCGGGCCGCCGACGACCGGCTGTTGCTCGCGGCGGCCGGCGTCCACGGTCTCGGCGGGGCACGTGCGGCCCGCCTGGCGGAGGCCGCATGGACCCCGGAGATCCTGGTGATCGCCGAGCCACTGCCCGAGGACCAGTGGCGCCGCCTCGAGACGTTGATCGAGACCGCGCCCCGGGTGGCCGTGGCCGCGGTGATCGGTGGTCACGGCGCAGCTAGCGGCTGGGCCTTGCGAATGCGCGGCACCGTGAGCGACCCGGTCGCGGTGCTGGAACCGCTCGGTGTCCCGCTGCGGCCACAGCTCCTGGACGACGCGACGCGTGCCCGCGTGCGCGAGCTGGTGCGGGCGGCCGACTCCACGGCATCCGAACTGCCCGAAGCACGCGGATCCACGCAGCCCGCCCGCCCGGCCGGGCAACCGCCGGACGCTACCGAAGGGCCACCCTCGTCCGACTCCACCCGAGCCGAGTCACGCCGCGCGCTGCCCGGCTCGGCTCCTCGACTGCTCATGCTGGGCCGGGTCGGCGTGGAGCACACGGCGGAGTTGGTCGAACCCACCAAGCTCGGCCAACTCACCGAACTGGCCATGTTCATCGCGCTCAACCCGGGGTGCGACACCAACGCCATCGACGAAGCCATCTGGCCGGGCTCGGGCGTCACTCGCACCACGCGCGGTACCGCCATCTCCAAGCTGCGCCGGTGGTTAGGCACCGACGCGACCGGCGCATCGCTGCTGCCCCGTACCGAGGGCGGCTACACCTTCCTGCCGGACGTCCGCAGCGACTGGCAGGAGTGGTGCGAGCTGCTCTCCGAGGGGCCCGCACGGGCGACCACCACCGAGCTGAGAGCCGCATTGGCGCTGGTGCGTGGCCGGCCTTTCTCCGGCCGCGGCCGGAGACGGTATGCCTGGGTCGACCACATCGCGCAGGAGATGATCTCGAGCATCGTCGACGCCTGTCATGAGCTGGCGATGCGTGCCCTGGTGGACGGCGATCCGTCGGAGGCACTACGTGTCGCCTTGCTCGGGCTGTCGGTGGAGCCAGGTGTCGAGCTTCTCTGGCGCGACCGGCTCAAGGCCGAGCTGTCCATCGGCGACCGCTCCACCGTGCTCGAGAGCATCAGCAGGTTGCGCAGTACAGCGGACGACCTGGGAGGTGATCTCGAGCCGGAGACCGAGGAACTGATCGAGCGCATCACGTCGCGGGGTGGCGGGCTGACGGCAACCAGGTGAGGATCGCGGGACCGGCCTGTAGACGGGTGGCGCGGCGGCCGGAGCCCGTGCCGGCCATGACACGTTGCGCCCACCCCGGCATAGGCTTCCCCTCATGAGCGAGGAGCGGGCACTGGCGGCCCTGGACGCATCCGGCCTGGAGTATCAGATCGCCCGCCACCCACCGGTGAACAGCCTGGAAGAGGCCGCCGCGGCCCGTGGCGTCGAGCCGGCGGCGGTGATCAAGTCGATCGTGGTCCGGCGTGCCGATGACGACTATGTCTTCGTGCTCGTACCGGGCGATCGCACCATCGCCTGGCCGAAGCTGCGCGCGCTGCTCGGAGTCAGCCGACTCTCCATGCCGGACGCTGACACGGCCCGTGACGTCACGGGATACGAGCGCGGGACCATCACCCCGTTCGGCTCCACGCAGGCGTGGCCGGTGATCGCGGATCAGCGCATTCAGGGCCGGACGGTCTCCATCGGCGCGGGCGCGTTCGGCGTCGCGGCCACGGTTGGTGGTGACGAGTTGCTCAAGGCGCTCGACGCCACCGTCGCCGACGTCACGGAGTAACCCCGCCGGCCTCGCAACCGGTCAGGACCTTTGTGGCGGGCTCGCCGTCCTCACGTCGGGATCGTCGTGGGCACGGTGTCCGCCAGCTCCGTCAGCACCGGAGAGCAGCCGGCGTCGATCTTGATCGTGGCGAGGTCGTCGCCGCGAGTCCGGCCGCGGTTGACGACCACGATCGGACGGCCCGACTTGTGCGCGTGCCGGACGAACCGCAGTCCCGACAGGACGGTCAGCGACGAACCGGCCACCAGCAGCGCGTCCGCCGCGTCGACCATCGCGTAGGCCGCCGCGACCCGCGGCTTCGGCACGTTCTCGCCGAAGTAGACAATGTCGGGTTTGAGGATGCCGCCGCAGTGCTCGCAGTCGGCCACGCGGAAATGCGCCGTCGCGTCGATGACGGCGTCGGCGTCCGGGGCGATCTCGGCGTCCCCGACGTCGTCGGCGAAGTCGGGGTTGAGCGCGTCGAGGCGGGCGGCGAGGTGGTCGCGGGACACGACGCGCCGGCAGGTCAGGCAGATGACGCGGTCGTAGCGTCCGTGCAGGTCGATGACGTTGCGGCTGCCTGCGGCCTCGTGCAGTGTGTCGACGTTCTGGGTGATCACGCCGATCACGGCGCCGGCGGCCTCGAGCCGGCTCAGCGCGTGGTGGCCGGCGTTCGGCCGGGTGCGGTGCACGTGCCGCCATCCCACGTGGTTGCGCGCCCAGTAGTGCCGCCGTCGATCTGGGTCGCCGACGAACTGCTGGTAGGTCATGGGTGTCCGCGGCGGGGAGTCCGGTCCGCGGTAGTCGGGGATCCCGGAGTCGGTCGAGATGCCGGCTCCGGTGAGCACGGTGATACGGCGCCCGGCGAGCAACTGCGTCACCGCAGCGAGGGGTTCGCCGAAACCGATGCCGTCGAGCACGCTTCGACCCTATGTCGACATCCCCGATCGGCCCGTGCGAGGTCTGGGTACGCCTGGAGGCAGCCGGCGATCCACCGCCTACGCCAGATGGTCGGCGAGCACCCGGCGGTGGGTTTCGCGGGCCTCCGTGTGCTGGGCTCGTCCCAGCGTGGTGGGTTTGACGAAGCAGGCCCGTCTATCGTCCTGACAGATGATCCGCTCGACGAGGCCGGCTCGCTCGAGCCTGGCGACGGCGCGCGACAGGGCACTCTGACTGAGGTACATGTCGGAAGCCAGGTCGTGCATGCGCAGCTTCTCCTGGCCCGATTCGATCAGCCGGTCGAGCGCCTCGAACTCGCTCAGGCCCAGCGCGTGCCGTTCCGACAGATGGCGGTCCAGAGCGGAAGCGATCTCGTTGTAGCTGGTCAGCAGGTCGCGCCACTGGGCGACAAGCTGTCGCTCATGGGTCTTGACCATGCGCGCACTGTAGCAGGAAAGCGCGAACCATGCGAGCGCATTTAATGCTTGTGCAATTCATGCGTGTGCATGTAGCTTCTTCGCCGTGACTGTACCGACCCTCACCGCGGCCTCGTCCACTGCTTCGTCCGACGACGCGCGCTTCTCGCCCCGACTGTGGGGCATCCTCGCGGTCCTGTGCATCGTGCTCTTCCTCGACGGCCTCGACGTCTCCATGGTGGGCGTCGCGCTGCCGTCCATCGGCGCCGAGCTCGGCCTCGGCACCTCATCGCTGCAGTGGATCGTCAGCGGCTATGTACTCGGCTTCGGCGGCCTGTTGCTCCTGGGCGGCCGTACCGCCGACCTGCTCGGCCGCCGCAAGGTCTTCCTGATCGCCCTGGCCGTCTTCGCGGTCGCCTCACTGCTCGGCGGGATGGTGGACAACGGCGCGCTGCTCATCGCCACCCGTTTCGTGAAGGGCGTCAGCGCCGCGTTCACCGCGCCCACCGGCCTGTCGATCATCACGACGACGTTCGCCGAGGGCAAGGCACGCAACAAGGCCCTGTCGATCTACACGGTCTTCGGCGCCAGCGGCTTCTCGTCCGGCTTGATCGTCGGCGGCCTGATGACCGGCATCGGCTGGCGATGGACGTTTCTGTCCCCGGTGCCCATCGCGGTCGCTGCGCTGATCGCGGGCATGGTGCTTCTCCCGCGGGACCGACCGGCCGAGACCGGCGGCCACGACCTCGTAGGCGCTATGACGCTGACCGGCGGCATGTTGCTGCTCGTCTACACGGTCGTCTCCGCGCCGGAGACCGGCTGGGCACACCCGCGCACGCTCGGCTCGTTCGTGCTCGCCGCCGCCCTGCTGACGGCGTTCGTGATCGTCGAGCGGCGGGTCGCACACCCGCTGATCAGGCTCGGCATCCTGCGGGTCGGGTCGATCGTTCGCGCCAACGTCGGTCTGGTGGCGCTGTTCGGCACCTACCTGAGCTTCCAGTTCATCGTCACGCTCTACCTGCAGTCCGTGCTGGGATGGTCACCGCTGCGGATGGCGCTCGCGCTGCTGCCGGCTGGCATCCTGGTGGTGCTGGCGGCGCCGTACGCAGGCCGGATGATCGACCGCACCGGAACGCCGCGGCTGATCGCCGCCGGGCTCGCGGCCCTGAGTCTGGGATACCTCCTGTTCCTGCTCCGCACCGACACCGATCCCAACTACGTCACGGTGATCCTGCCCAGCGTCCTGCTCCTGGGCGTCGGGTTCGCGCTCGGGTTCCCGGCGATCAACATCCAGGCCACCAACGGTGTCGAGGATCACGAGCAGGGTCTGGCCGCCGGCTTGGTGCAGACCTCGGGCCAGGTCGGCGCGGCACTGGTCCTCGCCGTGACCACCGCGCTGGTGTCCACGGAGGAGTCCGGAGGGCTGTCGGCGGGCGAGATGCTCGACGCGTTCCGGCCGGGTCTCGTGCTGGTCACCGTCGTTGCCCTGGTCGGCCTGGCAGTTACGGTGACGCCGCTGCTGCACCGTCGTCGTGGCCGGGTTGAGCGGGACGAGGTCGACGACGGTGACGAGGTGCCGGTCGAGGCCGGATCGCGCTGACGACAGCGACAGCGGCGCCCGCTACGTGCGCAGATGTTGCGGCGCCTGTCGCCAGCCGTTCCACCCCGGCCGCCACGAGAGGGCGGCCGACGCCGAGGATCACCGCACCTGCGAGAGGTTCCCGGGCGATCGTTGCGCCGGGATGGTGCTGGTTCCGTCGGACGCCGGCGCCGCTTCCTCGTCGCCGGCCGGGGTGGCGTTCTGGTGGGCGTCCGCGATGGCGGCCAGAACCGCCCGGCGCCGCTTGTGCCGCTCGATCAGCACCGCGATCCCGAGTCCGGCGACGACCACGCCGCCGCCCACCAGGGCGTCGACGACGTAGTGGTTGCCGGTGAGGACGATCGCCGCGAACATCAGCACCGGCATGGTCGCGCCGAGGATCCGCACGGCGAGCGGCCGCGCCAGCGCCACCAGTGCGATGCCCAGCAGCAGGATCCAGCCGAAGTGCAGGCTCGGCATCGCCGCGTACTCGTTGACGAACGTCGGGGAGTTCATCTCGCGGTACGTGGTGGCGTGCAGCGTGATGGTGTCGACGTAGCCGTGCCAGGGCAGGAACCGTGGCGGCGCGAGCGGGTAGAAGGCGAAGATGACCAGGCTGAACGCGCCGGTCGCCAGCACCGCGTTGCGATAGAACGGGTACGCCACCGGCCGGCGCACGATCAACCACAGCAGCGTGAGCACCAGTACAGGCCAGAAGCCGTAGATGTAGACGCCGTTGGCGAGGTCGATGGCCCAGCCGTGGTCGAGGATCAGCCCTTGCATGCCGGTCTCGACGTCGATGCCGAGTGATCTCTCGAAGGAGATGACTTCTTCGGCGTGCCGGAAGGCTGCGTCGACTCGGTCGCTGCTGATTCCCCTCACCAGCGAGTACAGCAGCGCGGCCGTCCCTAGCAACACGAGTTCACGGGCGGCGGTGACGAGTCGCGAGTCGCGCTGAATCCGGTGGCGCGTAGGTGTGCGGCGCGACATGGTGTCCGAGGCCATCCGTCCTCCAGTCCCCCGCTGGCGTACGGCGCGTCGACGTATGCCGAGCACCCAGCGGCCCCCTGCGCCGGCCGCCCCTACTTGTCGGCCGACAAGTTCGTGGTCTCACACTACGACCGGGCTTGTCGGCCGGCAAGTAGTTAACGTATTGTGTGGCCGCCCTCACTTTCTCTACCAGCGAGGTGGCGACAGGGATGAGCAACGAGGGGCGTCCAGGCGGCGATACCGCGGCGAACATTCGTGCGGTGGCGCTGGACCTGTTCTCCCGCCAGGGCTACGAGCGGTCCACACTGCGTGAAATCGCCGATGCGCTCGGCATCACCAAGGCGGCGGTCTATTACCACTACCGCACAAAGGTGGAGATTCTCGATGATCTGCTCCGGCCCATGGTCGACGGTGAGGACGCGATCATCGCCAACGCGCAGTCCGCTACCGCCTCCATCGGCGACCCGGAGCGGCGGATGGCGATCGTGGAGCAGTACATCGATCTGTTGCTCACCCATCGGCGAGTGGCGACGTACGCCATGAACGACCTCGCCGGCGTGTCCAATTCGACGCTGCTGGGCCGGATGCGAGCCAATGACGCCAGGCTGCTGTCTCTGCTGGCCAACGGTGACCTGTCGGTGGAGCAGCGGGTGCGGACGTCCGCGGCGCTGGGCGTGATGGTGGCCGTGCTGGCGCTCCCGGACGTCTCCGATGCGGAACTGCGTCCCCAGCTGTTGACGGTGGCTCGAGACGTCCTCGGGCTGTCGACGTCGGAGCCGGTCCGCGGAGCTGCCACCGCCTGATGCGTCGGCGCCACCTGGCTGCCGGAATCCGGGCCGGTGAGAGACGAATGAGCGGCACCACCCCGGGGGGCGAGAATGGTGCCGCTCGTGTACCGAGGCTATGTCCGTACAGCCGAAAACGCGCCGGAATCCGGGAAAAATCTTCGCGCTCGCCGTGTGATGACGGCCGCGCTCCGTGACACTGCGCCGCACGGGTAGTCAACGGACGGGCCGACGGGTGCGGACGTGTCAGTGGCCGGCGGGTTCGTGATTGGTCGGGGAAGGGCGTGGGGCGTGTATCGAGGTGAGGGTCGCGGCGTCGTCGCGGCGCTGCTGGCCGGCCTGCTGGCGGCCTGTTCTTCGCCCGCCGCCGACGACGTCCCGGCACCGTCCGATTCCCGTCCCGGTGCTTCATCCGAAGTCCCGTCCGAGCCGACGGCGACGGACCCGGGGCCGTCGCCGTCCGGGCCTGCCTGTGACGCACCCTGCTACGGCTCGCCGGAGACTGTCGGGCAGCTCGATGCGGACACGGTCATCGAGGTCAGCGGCATGGCAGCCAGCCAGCGGACGCCCGGCCTGTACTACGTCGTCAGCGACGAAGCCGGCACGTCGGAGGTGGTGGTGGTCCGCGAGGACGGCTCGCCTGTGGTGCGCCTGGAGCTGGGCGGCATGTCGACCGAGAACGCCGAGGCCCTGGCCGTCGGCCCGTGCGGCGACGACGGGGGCAGCGAGGGCGACGGCGACAGCGAGGGCGACGGCGACAGCTGCGTCTACGTCGGCGACATCGGCGACCATGTCGGGCGGGACAGCATCGCCGTCTATCGCACGCCGGAACCGGATCTCAGCGCGGTGGACGGCGGCACTCTCGACGTCGACGCCGACGAGCTGCGCTACACCTACCCGGACCACCCGACCGACGCCGAGGCTCTGATCGTCGACGCCGCAGGCCGGCCGCTCGTCGTCAGCAAGGCGACGTTCGACCGCGACACCGGTGAGACCGGCCCGACCCGCTTCTACCGCGGCCCGGCCGACGGCGGCGAGCTGGAGTTGCTCGGCGAGATCGACCTGCCGGCGCCGGAACAGGGCCTCCTCGCCGCCTTGGTGGGCAACGTGGTCACCGATGCGGCCTATGCCGAGGGCCGGGTGCTGCTGCGCACGTACGACGAGGTGCTGGAGTACCGCGCAGCCGACCCCGACCCCGATGACCCCGCCGACTTCCCGCAGTGGGCTGTGCGACGGGTCCCCGCGCCCGGCCAGGTGCAGTCGGAGACCGTGACGTACCTGGCCGATGGGTGCGGTTACCTCACGACGTCGGAGCTGACCGGCGGGATTGCCGCTGTGCGTTGCGAGTGATCACGTCGCGTCCGGAGGTATCAGCCGGCGTAGAGCATCGGGTTCAGCGGTGTCTCGGGGATGTCGCCGACCTGAGCGCCCGGCATGAGCAGGTCGAGTTCTCGCTGCTGCTGCGGCCGGACCAGCGGCGCGATCCGCATGGCGGCATCCATGTAGATGACGGTCATCACCCGCCGCGGCTCGGTTGACACGTTCTGTTCGGCGCGGTGGAAGGTCCAGCCCAGGTGGAAGCTGACGTCGCCGAGTGCATAGGGGCTGGCGTCGACGGGGAAGCGCGCCTCGTGCAGCGCCTCTTGGAGGGCGGCCTCGGACTCGTCGCTGATCGGCAGGTCGCGGCCGAACTCGAACCGGTGGCTTCCAGCGGCGAACGCCAGCGGGCCCATCTCGGACGGCGTGTCCTGCAGCGGGATCCAGACCGTGCAGATCCGGTCGCTCGCGAACGGCCAGTAGTACTGGTCGGCGTGCCAGGGGGTGATGCCGCCGCCGGGCTCCTTGTACAGGGCTTGGTCGGCATAGAGCCGTACGCTCGGCACGCCCAGCAGGCGGGCGGCGATGCCGGCGAGCCGGGTCGAGTACACCAGGCTGCGAGCCGCGTCGCTGTGTCGCCAGAGGTTCCCGACCTGCAGGAACGCCTTCTGGGTGGTGGTCCTTTCGGCCATCGGTGCGTGCACCGTGTTGAGTTCGAGGACCCTCGCGGTGATCTCCGGCTCGAGTTCGCGGAGCGACGCGGGATCGAGGGCGCCCGGAAGGCGGACGTAGCCGTCCCGGTCGAACGCGGAGACAGCTTCGTCGTCGAGGGCGTAGGGCTGGTCGAGGGTGGCGGTGGGTGAGGGCATCCGTCCGGTCCTTTCCGGCTTAGTGCGACGAGCCACCAGGTCGAACCAGTGGTCTGGTTCAGCCGGGGCGGCCGCGCCACCTGTCGGTCGTCATGACTGGAAATGTAGCGGCGGCTTCGAGGAATTAACAGACCATTGGTCTGAAAATTCAGGCGGAAACTCGACGGCGCCGACCTCGGGACGGCGCGCCCGGCACACGCTCCCGGCCGGTGAGGGAACGATCCCACCACGGCGTACGGTAGATCCCTGACTGTTGACCGGCCCATTCCGGGTACCAGCGTCCCTCTGGAGCCATTCAGCCATGCATGACACTCGAGCGCTCGTCGAGAAGCGCCTGAAAAGAGTCCTGAACCAGCGCCTGAAGCCGGCCGTCCATCGACCCGTCGCCCCGCTCACGCTGCGGGCGTGGCATGTCGACGGCGGACAGGGCGAGCCGGTGCCGCCGGCCGAGGCGCTGCCCGGCGGTCCCGCCGTCGCCGAGGGGCGGTACCAGCCGATCGAGGTCGGCGAGCGGTGGGGGCCTCCGTGGGGCACGTCGTGGTTCCACGTCACCGGTGAGGTGCCGGCCGAGGCCGCCGGCCGCCGGGTCGAGCTGTTCATCGACCTGGGGTGGGAGAACCGGTTCGCCGGCTTCCAGGCCGAAGGGCTGGCATACCGGCCGGACGGGACGGTGGTCAAGGGCCTCAACCCGCGCAACCTGTGGTTGCCGGTCGCCCACCCGGCCTCCGGTGGCGAGCGCATCGACCTCTACATCGAGGCTGCGGCGAACCCTCGCCTGGAGGGCGACACCCCCTTCGCCGTCACGCTGCTCGGCGAGAAGCACACCGCCGGCAGCCAGCCGCTCTACCGGATCAACCGGGCCGACATCAGCATCCTCGAGGTGGATGTCTGGGAGCTGTGGCAGGACCTCGAAGCGGTCGGCGGCCTGATGGCCGAGCTGCCCGAGGGCGAGCCGCGACGCTGGCAGATCCTGCGCGCCGTCGAGCGGTCCCTCGACGCGCTGGACCTACAGGACCTCGCCGGTTCGGCGGCCGCCGCCCGGGCCGAACTCACCGGCGTCCTGACCAAACCCGCCAACGCCAGCGCCCACCTGATCTCCGCCGTCGGGCACGCGCACATCGACTCCGCATGGCTGTGGCCGGTGCGCGAAACCGTCCGCAAGGTGGCGCGGACGACGTCGAACGTGGTGAGCCTGCTCGACGAGTATCCAGACCTCGTCTATGCGATGTCGTCGGCGCAGCAGTACGCCTGGATCGAGGAGCACCGTCCGGAGGTCTTCGAACGGGTCGCCGATCACGTCAAGGGCGGCCGGTTCATCCCCGTCGGCGGCATGTGGGTCGAATCCGACACCAACATGCCCGGGTCGGAGGCGATGGCGCGGCAGCTGGTGTACGGCAAGCGGTACTTCCTGGACCGGTTCGGGATCGACACCCAGGAGGTCTGGCTGCCGGACTCCTTCGGGTACTCGCCGGCGCTGCCGCAGCTGGTGAAGCTGTCCGGCTCGCGCTGGTTCCTCACCCAGAAGATCTCCTGGAACAAGCAGAACGTGTTCCCGCACCACTCGTTCTGGTGGGAAGGCCTCGACGGCACCCGTGTGTTCACGCACTTCCCGCCGGTCGACACCTACAACTCCGACCTGTCGGCCCGCGACCTGGCGCACGCGGTGCGCAACTTCCGCGACAAGGCCGACGCCACCCGTTCGATGGTGCCGTTCGGCTGGGGCGACGGTGGCGGAGGTCCGACCCGCGAGATGATCGCC
Organism: Jiangella gansuensis DSM 44835; assembly: GCF_000515395.1. Classification (NCBI taxonomy): domain Bacteria; kingdom Bacillati; phylum Actinomycetota; class Actinomycetes; order Jiangellales; family Jiangellaceae; genus Jiangella; species Jiangella gansuensis. Next base: position 212,224 of record NZ_KI911782.1, read on the forward strand.
CAGGCGCGGCGGACGGCGGACCTCGAGGGTTCGCCGCGGGTCACCATCGAGAGCCCGGCGGCCTTCTTCGCCGCCGCCGAGGCCGAGTACGCCAACGCACCGGTGTGGTCCGGTGAGCTCTACCTGGAGATCCACCGCGCCACGTACACGTCGCAGGCGAAGACCAAGCAGGGCAACCGGCGCAGCGAGCACCTGTTGCACGAGGCCGAGCTGTGGTCGGCGGCCGCGGCGGTGGCCGGCCTGGCCGAGTACCCGTACGACGAGCTGGACCGTATCTGGAAGCAGGTACTGCTCAACCAGTTCCACGACATCCTGCCCGGCTCGTCCATCGCCTGGGTGCACCGCGAGGCGCGCGAGCAGTACCAGCGCATCGAGGCCGAGCTGTCGGCGATCATCGAGCGTGCGCAGCGCGTGCTCGCCGGCGACGGCGAGGCGCCCGTCGTGTTCAACGCCGCCCCGCACGCGCGTCGCGACATACCGGCGTTCGGCGCCGCCCCAACGCGGGTGGACGCCGACGCGGCACCGGTCGAGGCCATCGCGCAGGACGGCGGCTACGTGCTGGACAACGGCGTCCTACGGGTGGTGGTCGACGGACGCGGCCTGATCACGTCGGTGCTCGACCAGGTGGCCGGCCGCGAGGTACTGTCCGGGCCCGGCAACCTGCTGCAGCTGCATCCCGATCTCCCGAACGAGTGGGATGCCTGGGACGTCGACCAGTTCTACCGCAACACCGTCGTCGATCTGGTGTCCGTGGACGAGCTCAGCGCCGACGGCGGCACCGTCCGGGTCGCGCGCACGTTCGGCGACTCGCACGTCGTCCAGACCATCACGCTCGAACCGGGCGCCCGCCGCGTCGACATCACCACCGAGGTCGACTGGCACGAGACGGAGAAGTTCCTCAAGGCCGCCTTCGGGCTCGATGTGCAGACCCAACGGGCCGCGTACGAGACGCAGTTCGGGCACCACTATCGCGCCACCCACGAGAACACCTCGTGGGACGCGGCCAAGTTCGAGGTCTGCGCGCACCGGTTCGTGCACCTGGAGGAGCCCGGCTACGGCGTCGCCCTGGTCAACGACTCCACTTACGGCCACGACGTGCGGCGCGCGGCCGCCGATGACGGGGGCACGACGACGACGGTGCGGCTCTCGCTGCTGCGGGCCCCGCGCTACCCGGACCCGGAGACCGACCAGGGCATACACACGCTGCGCTACGCGTTGGTGCCGGGCGCGTCGATCGGCGACGCGGTGCGCGAGGGGTATGCGATCAACCTGCCGGCGCGGACGGTGCCGGGTGCCGGCAGCGCGGTCGAGCCGTTGGTGCGGGTGGACGGCGACGGGGTCGTCGTGTCGGCGGTGAAGCTGGCGGACGACCGCTCCGGCGACGTCGTCGTGCGGCTCTACGAGGCGCGCGGCGGGCGGGCGACGGCGACGCTGACCGCCGGGTTCGCGGTGGAGTCGGCCGACGAGACCGACCTGCTGGAGCGCCCGGTCGAGCCGGACGCCGTCGTCGGCACGGAAGGCGGTGCGGTGTCGCTGCGGATGCGCCCGTTCCAGATCGTGACGGTGCGCCTGCGCCGGGCCGCCCCTGAATGATCACGTCGGGTCGGCCGAGTCACGCTGCGCGGCCGAGGACGCAGGTGACTGCGTACTCCCGCTTCACCAGGCAAGCATTCCTGGTGAAGCGGGAGCACCCCAACGCCACGTGATCATTTCCCGGGGTGTCAGGGGCCGATCTGGCGGTTACGGCGGTTGCGCAGCTTGCGGCGCTGCGACGGGTCGAGCATCAGGTAGCCGGCGACCGGAATGCCGATCAACAGCACCACGAACAGCCAGAAGGGCAGCAGCCAGAGCGCGAGGATCACCGCCGCCGCTCCTCCGAGGATCACTCCGGTGTTCTTGCCCATGGTCGGTCCTTTCTCGAAGCCTCTACTCCATTGTCCCCCTCTCAGGCCGAATCCGGTCCTCCGAGTGGAGGGATCCACCCCTACGGGACGATCCGCTGTCCGGTGGGGGCGGCAAACCCTGTTGATCCGCGGGTCCGGCGGGGTAACGTCTGCGGTCAATGAAGGTCGTCGTCGCAGCCGAGGTCCGGGAACACGAGCGCCGGGTGGCGCTGGTCCCTGAGCTGGTGGGCCGGCTGACCACCGCGGGCCTCGACGTCGTGGTCGAATCCGGGGCCGGTATCGGCTCGTTGCACCCCGACTCCGCGTACGAAGCTGCGGGCGCCGCCGTCGTCAGTGGCGACGCGGCCCTTGCCGGTGCGGACGTCGTGGTCTCCGTTCAGCCGCTCGCCCCGGCCCGCATCGCGGCCCTGCGCACCGGCGCCATCACGGTGTCGTTCCTGCCGGTCACCCAGGAGCTGGACGTCGTGCGGGCCGCCCGCGACGCCGGTGTGACGGCGTTGTCGCTGGAGCTGGTGCCGCGCATCTCCCGAGCGCAGTCGATGGACGCGCTCACCTCGCAGGCACTGGTCGCCGGGTACCGGGCCGTGCTGGTGGCGGCGGAGAAACTGCCGCGGTTCTTCCCGCTGTCCATGACCGCCGCGGGCACCGTCCCGCCGGCCGAGGTGCTGGTGCTCGGCGCCGGTGTGGCCGGCCTGCAGGCCATCGCCACCGCGCGCCGGTTGGGTGCCCGGGTGCAGGCCTACGACGTCCGCGCCGCCTCCGCCGACGAGATCCGCAGCCTCGGCGCCAAGTTCGTCGAGCTCGACCTGCCGAGCCTGGAGGGCGCCGGCGGGTACGCGCGCGAAATGACCGAGGAGCGCGCGCAGCTGCAGCGCGACCTGCTGGCGCCGCACGTCTCGGCGTCCGACGTCGTCATCACCACGGCCGCGGTGCCGGGCCGGACCGCGCCCCTGCTGGTGCAACGGCCCGCGGTCGAGGCGATGAAGCCCGGCAGTGTCGTCGTCGACCTCGCGGCCGAATCCGGCGGCAACGTCGAAGGCAGCGTCGCGGGCTCGGAGCTCACCGTCGGCGGCGCGCTGCTGTGGGGCGGGCGCAACGTACCCAGCCAGCTGCCGGTGCACGCCAGCCGGTTGTACGCAGCGAATGTGGTGAACGTGGTCCTGCTCATGACGGCCGACGGCAAGGTCACCCCCGACTTCGACGACGAGATCGTCGACGGCGCCTGCGTCACCCACGACGGGGCCGTCAGGCTCGCCAACGTCAGGGACGCGCTGGGAGAGGGGAGCTGATGGATCCGTCGATCGCGCTGTTGACGATCTTCGTGCTGGCTGCGTTCACCGGCTACGAGGTGGTGTCGAAGGTCTCGTCGACGCTGCACACGCCCCTGATGTCCGGGGCGAACGCGATCCACGGGATCATCCTGGTGGGCGGGATCATCGTCGCCGGGCAGGCCGATGGGAACGCCGAGCTGGCGATCGGCCTGATCGCCGTGCTCCTCGCCACCCTGAACCTGGTCGGCGGCTTCGTCGTGACCGACCGGATGCTCGAGATGTTCAGGGTGAAGAAGGCGCCGGCTGCCGACAGCGTCGGCGCGGGAGGCGGCGAGTGATACCCGTCTGGGCTCAGGTCGTCTACCTGGGGGCGGCAGCGTGCTTCGTGCTCGCGCTCAAGGGCCTGTCCTCGCCCAAGTCCGCCCGCGCCGGCAATCTCGTGGGTGCTGGTGCCGCGCTGGTCGCGGTCGTCGTGACGTTCATCGTCTACGACCTCGACAACCTGGCGTTGATCCTGGGCGCGATCGCGCTCGGTTGCGTCGTCGCGGTGCCCATGTCGCGCCGTGTGGCCATGACGGCCATTCCCCAGCTGGTGGCCCTGTTCAATGGCGTCGGAGGCGGCGCCGCGGGACTGGTGGCGTACCTCGAGCTCGCCAGCGCCCCTACGGTCTTCCCGTTGGCCGCGTCCGTGGCCACGGTGGCGGTGGGTGGCGTGGCGTTCAGCGGCTCGGTGGTGACGTTCCTCAAACTGCAGGAGCTCATCACGACCCGCCCCGTGACGCCACCGGCCGGCCCGGCGCTGTTCGCCGTCTCGCTCGCGGTCACGCTCGTCCTGGGGATCCTGCTGTATGCCGACGGCGGCGACGGAGTGTGGCTGGGCGCGCTGCTGGGCGCCGTCGCCCTCGTCGTGGGTGTCCTGCTGGTGCTTCCCGTGGGCGGCGCCGACGTCCCGATCGTGATCTCGCTCCTCAACGCGTTCACCGGCATGGCCGTCGCAGCCGGCGGCTATGTCCTGGGCAACGCGCTGCTGCTGGTCGGCGGCACCCTCGTCGGGGCCAGCGGGTCGATCCTGACGCGGCTCATGGCCCAGGCCATGGGCCGGTCGGTGTCGTCCATTCTGTTCGGGGCGTTCAAGGGCGGCTCGACCGCCGGCGGTGGCGAAGCGTCGGACCGTCCGGTCCGCTCGGCCGGCCCCGACGACGTCGCCATCATGCTCGCCTACGCCCGCAGGGTCATCGTCGTGCCCGGATACGGGCTGGCCGTCGCGCAGGCACAGCACACCATCCGCGAACTGGTCGACCTGCTCGAGAAGCGCGGCGTCGAGGTCGGCTACGCCATCCACCCGGTGGCCGGCCGCATGCCGGGTCACATGAACGTCCTCCTCGCCGAGGCCAACGTCCCCTACGAGCAACTGCTCGAGATGGACACCGCCAACGGCCAGCTGCGCACCGCCGACGTCGCGCTCGTCGTCGGTGCCAACGACGTCGTCAACCCGGCGGCCCGCTCGTCGCCGGGGTCACCCATCTACGGCATGCCCATCCTCGACGCCGACCACGCGGGCGCCGTCGTCTTCCTCAAACGGTCCATGCGGCCCGGGTTCGCCGGCATCGAGAACGAGCTGCTGTTCGACCAGAAGACGACGCTGCTGTTCGGCGACGCCAAGGCATCCTTGACGGCCCTCGTCGGCGCCCTGAAGTCGCTCTGACGCCGTCCCCGCTCAGTCCACCACGCCGTACAGGCGGTCGCCGGCGTCGCCGAGGCCGGGCACGATGTAGCCCTTCTCGTTCAGCCGTTCGTCCACCGCCGCCGTCACGACCGTCACCGGGACACCGAGCTGGCTGGTCTCGCGTTCCAGGTACTCCACGCCCTCCGGGGCTGCCAGCAGGCAGACCGCGGTGATGTCGTCGGCGCCCCGCTCCACCAGGAAGCGCACCGCGGCCGCCAGTGTGCCGCCCGTCGCGAGCATCGGGTCGAGGACGTAACACTGCCGCCCGGTGAGGTCGTCGGGCAGGCGCGTCGCATACGTGGTGGCCTGCAGGGTGTCCTCGTCGCGGATCATGCCGAGGAAGCCGACCTCCGCGGTGGGCAGCAGCCGGGCCATGCCGTCGAGCATGCCGAGACCGGCGCGCAGGATCGGCACGATCAGCGGCTTGGGTGAGCTGAGCTTGACGCCGACGGTCGCGGTGACCGGGGTCTCGATGTGCACCTCTGCCACGCGGGCGTCCCGGGTCGCCTCGTACGCGAGCAGGGTGACCAGTTCGTCCGCCAGCCGGCGGAAGGTCGGGGAGTCGGTGCGAGCATTGCGCAGCACGGTGAGCTTGTGCGCGACGAGTGGGTGGTCGACCGCCAGCAGACGCATGCCAGGAACTTATATGAATACGGTCATGCTCTCGACCTGCCGCCCTTGCTGATGCTAGCGTCCGCTGAGTGTGCAGGGATCGCTCCATGCGAAACGGAGGCCAGATGCCCGAGGGCGCCTTTGCCGAGCCGGCCGGCTCGGGTGTAGACGATCCTGCCTGTCATGACGCCGAGCTCGTCACCGACGTCGCCCGGCTGCGGCAGCGGGCTGTGTTCCTCCGCGAGCTCGCCGAGGCCCGAGCCCTCCTCGCCCGGTCCACCGTGTGGCGCAGCCCGTCCGTCGCCGGTCGTCAGCGCTTGAGGCAGAGCATCTAAGGGGTGTCGTGGACACGCCCCTTAGCCGGCCGCTGTGAGGGATGGCCATGTCCGACGCTGAGGGCGTCGTCGACTTCGTGGTCATTGCGTACCGCGAGGAAGGGCTGTGGCAGGTCGAGTCCGCACCTCGACAGCTCGGCCACGACCTGAACAAGATCATCGAATTGTTGCGGCAGCGTCCAGGGGAATCCGGCGCGCTGGCCTTCGTCTCCGTCGACGAGGACTTCTTTTACGCCGTGCGACTGATCGGCCCCGACGTCAGGCTGCTGCTCTCCGACGTCACCGCGGCCACCGACTGGCCGATGGCGCGCGAGGTGGTCGAGCGGCTCGGCCTGCCGCGGCCGGACGACGACGACCGTGTCCAGCCCGCCGGCGACCTCACCATCTTCGCCGACCTCGGCGTGGACCCGATGTCATTGGCGGCCATCTGCGACGACCTCGACTTCTACCCGGACGAGATGCTCATGCAGATCGCCGCCCGGGCCGGATTCGGCCCGCAGTTCGACGACGTCCTGCCGTGAGCGGGCCCTATATCCGGCCGCGCAGCCGCAACGCGTCGACCACCCGCTCGACGGCGATGGCGTACGCCGCCTGGCGGTAGCTGCACCCGTGCTGTTCGCTGAACTCGGCGACGTCGACGAACGCACGTTCCAGCCGGCCCCGCAGTTCGGCGGCGAAGCGCTGCTCGTCCCAGGGGAAGCGGTGCAGGTTCTGCGCCCACTCGACGTAGGAGCCGACGAGACCACCGCCGCCCGCGACGAGGTCCGGCACCACCCGGATGCCGCGGTCGGCGAGGATGCGGTCGGCGTGCGGTGTGACCGGGTGGGTGGCGCCCTCGACGACGACGCTGGCACGTACCTGGTCGGCGTTGAAGACGGTGAGAGCCTCGGTGGTCGCGGCCGGCACGAGGATGTCGCAGTCGAGGGTCAGCAACTCCGCCGGGGCGATGCGTTCGTACGTCACCCCGGCATCGGCCACCGAGTACCCGGCAGCGGTGGCCCGCGCCAAGGCGGGCACGGCCAGGCCACGCTCGTTGAGCACCGCGCCGCCGGCGTCGCTGGCGGCGATCACCCGCGCCCCACGGGCGTCGAGCTCCCGCGCGACCCACGAGCCGACGTCGCCGAAGCCCTGGATCGCCACCCGCTGTGAGGACAGGTCGAGGCCCCAGCGGCGAGCCGCGGCATCGAGCACCTGGACGAGGCCACGGCCGGTGGCGGCATCGCGGCCGGGGATGCCTCCGAGCCCCACCGGTTTGCCGGTGACGGCAGCCGGTGCGTAGCCGTGCCGGGTGCTGTAGGCGTCGAGGAACCAGGCCATGATCCGTGCGTCGGTGTTGAGGTCGGGCGCCGGGATGTCGTGGTCGGGTCCGATCACGTGACTGACGGCGAGCGCGAACTGACGGGTGAGTGCCTCGACCTCGGCGGTGGAGAAATCCGACGGGTCGATCTGCAGTCCACCGTGAGCGCCGCCGAACGGCAGGTCCAGCAGGGCGGCCTTCCAGGTCATGATGGAGGCGAACGCGCGGGACTGGTGGAGGTCGGTCTTCGGGTGGTAGCGCAGCCCACCCTTGAACGGGCCGCGGACGCCCTGGTGCTGGACCCGGTAGCCCTGGACGACGGTGAGACTCCCGTCGTCGCGGCGAAGCGGCAGCTGTACGCCGATCTCGCGCTCGTTGAGCTTGAGGATCTCACTGACGCCCGGCCGGAGTTCGAGCAGCTCGGCTGCTTGGTCGACATAGCCGGCCACCGCGACGTCCGCGGTCAGGCCGTGATCGATCATGGCGAGAGACGACATCACCGTCATGGGGACTCCCGTAAAGCGAACGCTCGTTCTTCTTAGTCTGGCATGGGTGGACGTTCTGGTCAAAGCATCGCCGGTGGTTCCTGTGGGGGCGCTGAGAACGGTCCGTCCGCGCCGGAACCCGGCCCCGGATCGCTAGGGTCGACGCATGTCCGCGAGTCCAGCCGGGGTAGGCCCGGCCGGCGCCGCCTACGTCCCGCTCATGCGCGAGGCACTGACCGAGGCGGCCCTGGCCCTGCCCGCCGGCGACGTCCCCATCGGCGCGCTCGTCGTGTCCGCCGACGGCGACGTGCTCGGCCGCGGCCACAACCGGCGGGAAGCCGACGCCGACCCCACCGCGCATGCCGAGGTGCTGGCCCTGCGCGCGGCCGCGGCGAGGGCCGGCGGCTGGCGGCTGGAAGGCGCCACCCTGGTCGTCACGATGGAGCCGTGCGCCATGTGTGCCGGCGCACTGGTCCTGGCCCGGGTGGAGCGGCTGGTATACGGCGCCGTCGACCCCAAAGCCGGCGCCGTCGGGTCGCTCTGGGACCTGGTGCGCGACCGCCGGCTGAACCACCGGCCCGAGGTGATCGCGGGGGTGCTCGCCGACGAATGCGGCACGCTCGTCCGCGACTTCTTCGCCGCTCACCGGTGACGCGCCGCCACGATTTCGCGCAGCGCGGGAGCCTCCGGTACCCTCGACGGCGGTAGCGTGTCCGAGCGGCCTAAGGAGCACGCCTCGAAAGCGTGTGTGGGGGCAACTCCACCGTGGGTTCAAATCCCACCGCTACCGCGCCGGTAACACGCCGCGAGACCCCGATCGCATCACTGCTGGTCGGGGTCTCGTCGCGTCCGGAGGAGCTCGACGATGCCAACGGGCTCGCGGGGTGGCTGGCAGCGTCTTAGGCTCGACACCTGCTCAGGCGCGACGGGGCCCGTCCTCGTGAGGGGGTGGCGGTGTGACGGTCGACTCGCTCAACGTCTTCCTGCTGGCCGGCGCCCTCGTGCTCATCGCCGCCGTCGCCGCCGTCCGGGTCAGCCTGAAGCTGGGGCTGCCGAGCCTGGTGCTGTACCTGCTGATCGGTCTGGCGCTGGGCGAATCCGGACTGGGCATCGAGTTCTCCGACCCCGCGCTCGCGCAGTCCTTCGGATACGCCGCCTTGGTGGTGATCCTGGCCGAGGGCGGGCTGACAACGCGGTGGGAGCAGGTGCGCCCGGCGTTCGGCATCGGACTGTCGCTCGCCACCATCGGCGTGGTGGTCAGCACGGCGATCGTCGCCGTCATCGGGCACTATCTGCTCGGTTTGGACTGGTTGCCGGCGATCCTGCTGGGCGCCATCTTCGCGCCCACCGACGCGGCCGCCGTCTTCTCCACGCTGCGGCGGCTTCCGCTCAAACGCCGGGTCTCCGGGGCACTGGAATCCGAGTCCGGGCTCAACGACGCCCCCGCGATCGTGCTGGTCACTCTGCTCAGTGCCGACAACGGCGCCGAGCACGGGTTCGTCGTCGTCGGGCTGATGGTCGTGTACCAGCTGCTCGGCGGCGCGGCCGTCGGCTACCTCGTCGGCCGCCTGGGTGCGAGGATCCTGCGTTCCGCTGCGTTGCCGGCGTCCGGCCTGTATCCGCTCGTCGTGCTGACGTTGACCGTGCTGGCCTACGGTGTGGGTGCGTTCGCGCAGGTCAGCGGGTTCGCGGCGGTGTACGTCGCGGCGCTGGTCCTGGGCAACTCCCAGCTGCCGCACCGCGCCGCCACCCGGTCGTTCGTCGAAGGGCTGGCGTGGCTGTCACAGATCGGGCTGTTCGTGATGCTGGGCATGTTGGCGTCGCCGTCGCGCATGCCCGAGGCGTTCCTCGCCGCCATCGTCGCCGGGGCCGCGTTGACGTTCGTCGCCCGGCCCATCTCGGTGTGGGTCTCGACCGTGTTCTTCTCCATGCCGGTCCGCGAGAAGCTGTTCCTGTCGTGGGCCGGTCTGCGCGGCGCGGTGCCGGTGGTGTTCGCGACGGTGCCGCTGGCCGAAGGGGTGGCACGAGCCGACTGGCTGTTCGCGGTGGTGTTCATCGTCAGCGTCGTGTTCACCCTGCTCCAGGCACCGACGCTGCCCTGGGTGGCCGGGCGGCTCGGCATGTCGCCCGCCTTCACGGCGCGCGATGCCGAGGTGGAGTCCGCCCCACTGGAACGCATCGACGCCGACCTCATCCACGTCCGGATCCCGCCCGGCTCGAAGCTGCACGGCGTCGAGGTCGGCGAGTTGCGGGTCCCGCCCGGCGTGGGCGTGGCGCTGATCGTCCGCGGCGACACCACACTCGTGCCGAGCCTGCGAACCAAGCTCCTGCACGGCGACGAGATCCTCATCGTGGCGCCGCGAGAGCTGCGCCGGGCCACCGAGCTGCGCCTGCGCGCGGTCGGCCGGCGCGGCCGGCTGGCCGGATGGTTCGGAGAAGACGGTCGTGAGGACGACCGCCCTGACGACAGCCGGGCCGGGCCGGGCTGACCCGGCTACTCCGCGGTCTGTGTGGCGTTGGCCTCCTGCGGCTCGCACGCGGGCAGGGTCGACGTCGGTGCTGGTGCGGCCGGGTCGGCGAGCGCCTCGAACGTCTCACCCAGCACCAGGTCGATCACCGGCTCGGTGCGTTCGTCGGGGACGTAGGTGGCACCGGGGACGAGGGACGCCACCAGCCCGGCGGCCGCCTGGTGTTCGGGCCCCGACCGCACCTCCGCGGTACCGGTGATGTCGCGGTCGAGGGGGTCGTTGTCGACGTCGACGACGACGAAGCCGCGCTCGCGCACCTGCCGGGCCACCGCCGACGCCAGCCCGTTGCGGTCGGTGGAGTTGTAGACGTTGATCTGGATGTCGGCCGGTGCCGGAGCCGCCGTCGGTTCGCCAGGCGCGCAGGCCTGGCTCGACGACCCGGCCGTCACCTCGTCGTCCTCACCGACCACATTTCGCCAGCTGAACCAGGCCGCGCCGACGACGATGCCGACCAGCACCAGCAGCGTCACCGAGGTGCGGATGCGCTTCCATCTGCGTCTGCGCGCGTGCTCGTCCTCGGGCGTCTGCTCGTCGAAGGCCATGACACCTCCGGGGGTCGGCCGCGTGCCGCTGGTCTGGGTCAGCAGCCTAACCGGACCCGCCAGTCACAACAGGTCATGTGCTGGTGTCGGGTAGCAAAAGTACTCGGGCGTGGATGACGGGGCGCTGCTGGAGCGCCGCGCGCAGCGCCCGGTGCAGGCCGTCCTCGAGGTACAACTCCCCCTTCCACTCCACCACGTGGGCGAAGAGATCGCCGTAGAACGTGGAGTCGTCGGCTAGCAGCGTCTCGAGGTTGAGGGTGCGTTTGGTGGTGATGAGCTCGTCCAGCCGGATCTGCCGTGGCGGAAGCTCCGACCAGTCCCTCAGCCCCGTCTCGTGGTCCGGGTAGGGCTTGCCGTCTCCGACACGCTTGAAAATCACCTTGCGCAGTCTAAACTGCGGGCCACGATTCGCCAGGCATATGCCGTGACGGGGGTGGACATGGCTGACGACGTCGTGACGACGGTTCAGCGGGGATACGCGTTCGAGGGCGCCTGCGTCGAGCTCGGTGCGCTGGTCGTCGATGGCGCCCCACGGGCCGACGCGCCGGTGCGGGTGCCGCTCGCGATGCTCAACCGGCACGGCCTGGTGGCCGGTGCGACGGGCACGGGCAAGACCAAGACACTGCAGGTCATGGCCGAGCAGATCGCCGCCGCCGGAGTGCCGGTGTTCGCCGCGGACATCAAGGGCGACCTGTCCGGGCTCGCGTCGCCCGGCGTCACCGACGCGAAGATCGCCGCGCGGGCGGAGTCCATCGGCCAGGCGTGGACGCCGACGGCTTACCCCGTCGAGCTGCTGCGTCTGGGCGACGACGGCGTCGGCGTGCCGGTCCGCGCCTCGGTGACGTCGTTCGGGCCGACCCTGCTGGCGAAGGTGCTGGAGCTCAACGAGACCCAGGAGAGTTCACTCGGGCTCGTCTTCCACTACGCGGACACCGCCGGGCTGCCGCTGGTCGGCCTGGACGACCTGCGCGCCGTGATCGAGCACCTCACCTCCGACGAGGGCAAGGAAGATCTCCGCGGCGTCGGCGGGCTGGCCAGGCAGACGGCCGGGGTGATCCTGCGCGAGCTGGTCAACTTCGCCGCCACCGGTGCCGACGCGTTCTTCGGCGAGCCGGAGTTCGACGTGTCCGAGCTGCTGCGCACCACCGACGACGGCCTCGGCGTCATCACCTTGCTGGAGCTGCCGAGCGTGCTGGACCGCCCGGTGCTGTTCTCCACCTTCCTCATGTGGCTGCTCGCGGAGCTGTTCGAGACGTTGCCCGAGGTGGGCGACTCGGAGAAGCCGAAGCTGGTCTTCTTCTTCGACGAGGCGCACTTGCTGTTCAAGGACGCCTCGAAGGACTTCCTGTCCGCGCTGGTGCAAACCGTCCGGTTGATCCGCTCCAAGGGCGTCGGTGTCTTCTTCGTCACGCAGTCGCCCAAGGACGTGCACGAGGACGTGCTCGCGCAGCTGGGCAGCCGCGTGCAGCATCAGCTCCGCGCGTTCACCCCCAACGACGCCGCCGCGCTGCGCGCTGCTGTGCGCACGTATCCGACGTCGGGCTACGACCTGGAGGAGTTGCTGACGACGCTCGGCATCGGGGAGGCGGTGGTGACCGTGATGTCGGAGAAGGGCGCACCGACCCCGGTGGCGCACACCATGCTCCCGGCGCCGAGGTCGCTGATGGCGCCGTCGCCGGCCGATGTGCTGTCGGGCGTGGTGTCGTCGTCGCCGCTGGCCGCGAAGTACGCCGAGCGCCTGGACCGCGAGTCGGCCTACGAACTCCTCACCGGCAAGATCGCCGCCGGCCCGGGCGAGCCCCTGGACGCTGGAACCGGCGCGGCCGAGCCCGCTGGTGCCGACGGCGCACCGGCCGAGCCGCTGACCCGGGAGGAGGAGATCAAGCGGCTGGAGGCGGAGATCCGCGGCCTCCCGGTCCCGACGACGGTGCCCACACCGGCCCCGTCACCGGCTGAGCAGCCGGAAGAGGGCCAGCCGAAGCCGCGCCCTGGCTCCGGGTCGCGGCCGCGGTCCCGGCCGGGCTCGCGGCGGGCCGCCGACGGGCCGTTGGACGCGTTCCTCAAGACTGCTGGGCGGGAACTGGCGAAGGAGATCGCCCGCGGCGTCTTCGGTACGCGCCGCCGTCGCTGACCGGACTCTGGTGGCATTCACGGCGCGTGTGCACGGCGACGGTCACGGCCGGCCTGGCTTCTCGGCCAGGGCCAGCAGCTGGGGGCGTATCGCTGCCGAATCCTCGATCAGCAGCCGCGCGGTCACGACGAGCCCCGCGTCGGCGAGCAGCGTGGCGACACGCTCGGCCGGCACCAGGTGCGACTCGTACGACACCGGGTGCCCGCCGTATGCATGCGTGGGCCGCAGCTGCTCGTCGTCGCCGACGTACGTGCCCAGCAGGAGCCGGCCGCCGGGCGCGAGCGTCCGGCTGAACTCGCCGAACACCGTCGGCAGGTACTCCGGAGGCGTGTGGTAGGTCGAGAAGAACGCCAGGGCACCGGCCAGCTGGCCGTCCGGGAGGTCGAGCGCCGTCATGGAACCGACCTCGAACCGCAGCTCCGGGTGAGCCGCGCGGGCCAGTTCGACCATCCGGGGCGACAGGTCGACGCCGAACACGTCCAGACCCAGCTCCGCGAGCCAGCCCGTCACCCGCCCCGGACCGCAGCCGAGGTCGGCCACCGGCCCGCCGCCCGAGCCGCGGACCATCTCGGCGAACCCCGCCAGCATCGCCCGACCCAGCGGATCGATCTGGTCAGGGCCATAGCGCGGGGCAAACGTGTCGGCGACGGTGTCGTAGGACGTACGTACGGCGGCCAGGAAGGCGAGCTCGGACATGGCGGCGACGGTAGCGCCCGGCACCGACAGTGATCTTGTGGTCTCGCGCCCGTGCCGCTGTCGGACATGATCAAGGCGGGATTCGTGCTGTTCCAGCGACACGAATGCCGCCTTGATCAAGGAAAGGCCGGCCTGGCCCCGGGTGAGGCCGGCCGGCGATGCCGCGATGGCGGAGGATAGGGGATTCGAACCCCTGAGGGATTGCTCCCAACACGCTTTCCAAGCCCGTGACCAGGCATTTGTCTGTATCCAGAACCGTCCGACCTGCAGACGATGCGTAGCACCTGCCTGTGTTATGGACAGGGCTGAACGGCCCCGAATGAGACGAGAACTGAGACGGGAGCGGACGGCTCGTGGTCCACCTGGAGGCGGGATCGGCCTCATCAGTTAGACGCCCCCGGCCGGTGCTGGAACACCGGACCGGGGACTTGATCCCAACCTGACCTAACCAGGGAGAGACCCATGGTCACCGTATCGAAGCCGAAGAAGCGGGAGATCATCACCCGCGCTCCGTTCGTGCATCACGACATCGGAGAGATCGTCGCCTACCACGATGAGGAAGGCCCCACCATCGATGTGACGATCCGCCCGGAGGACAGCGATCAGTACGCACAGTTCGCCCTCACTGCGGCCGACGCGCACCAGCTGGCCGACGAGCTGCACCGCATCGCCGATGAGGCCCAGCGAGCCGGCTGGACCCCGACCATCCTGTCCGACGCACGGGCGTACCTGCCGGGCATGACGGATGAGCAGATCATCGATCGGCTGGACCGGCTGTACCGCCGGTGGGGCGGGCTCGTGATCGGGTTCCGCGGCCGGCTGGATCGTGCCGCCGGGCGTGCGCTCGCGGTCGAGGTGCACATCGAGACGCTGGAACGCTCGGTCAGCCTGGTCGAGGAGCACGCTGGGCGGCTGTCCGGGATCCCGGAGCTGGCGGACCGGCTGAACGAGCTGCGCTCGTCGCTGGAGGACGTGAGGCAGCTCTACATCGCGGAGCAGGAGCGCCAGCCGTGACCGGGGCGGTCGACCGTAACGCGGCGTGCTCGGTGAAGTGGTGCGACGAGACCGGAACGCACGCCGTTCACCGCAAGTACGTGGCATCGGTCCCTGGCGGGATTCGTGGCGGCGGCCTGGTCGGCGTGAACCTCGCGCAGCGTGTCCAACCGCGGGCGTCGGTGTGTGTCGAGCTGACCGTGACCACGCCGTGGGCGTCAACGGCCGGCTACCTGTTCGCGGCATCGTGCGCGCCGGAGATCGCGGCGGCGCTGACCGAGGCCGCCGAACGAGCGACCGAGCTGGGTGGAACGAAGCCTTGACCGGCGCGACTGAGGGCTAGCGGCTCCGCCGTGAGGTCCATTTGACGGTGGCTTGGCGATGACCGTGGGGCTGACGCGGAATACCGCCTGCCTACTAGAAGTTGTGAGGTATATTGATGGGTGCCTGGGTGATTCACGAACACCCTGACGTCGCCAAGTGGTTGGAGGGCCTGACTGGTACGACCGCGGTGACCGTCGCCGCGGCCCTTGACCGACTGGCCGAGGACGGGCCGGCGCTGGGACGACCGACGGTGGACAGCATCAAGGGCAGTCGGCATCACAACATGAAGGAGCTGCGTGCGCGCACGGTACGGATCTTGTTCGTGTTCGATCCACGGCGCGCCGCCATCCTCCTGGTGGCCGGCGACAAGCGAGGCGAGTGGGAACGCTGGTACAAGACGTCCATCCCGCTCGCGGACGACCGATACGACGAGTGGCTGACGTTGCTCGACGAGGGCAAGGCATAGGGGGCGAGATGACTCAGGAGATCGAGACCACGACCGACACCGCGCGCTGGCCGACGTGGGCGGAGACCCGCGCGAAGCTGAACGTCGACGAGGCCGCCGTAGCCCAGGCTCGTGCGGAGCTGGAGGCGGAGGAAGCCGCGTATCGGCTGACCGAGATCCGGCGCGAGCAGCACCGCACCCAGACCGAGGTCGCCCGCGACATGGGTGTCAGTCAAAAGCGGGTGAGCGAGATCGAACGCGGCGACCTGACCCGCACCGAGGTCGACACCATCAGCCGCTACGTCGCCGCGCTCGGCGGTCGGATCCGGATCGTCGCGGACTTCCCCGGCCACAGCATCACCGTGCGCTGATCTTCGCTCGTAGATCTGGCGATTGTCGGACATGTTTGCCTGGGGACGCCGCCCTGGGCGAAAATGGCACTGACCTGCAAGAACCTTCTCTGTGGCTCTCATCGGATCGTGGCCGTTCCGACCTTCGACGGCCCAGTGACCGCCTGATCTTGGCCGCGCGGCGCTGGGCTCGGGGCCCGTCGTGACGTGCTCCGCGGCATCCGCACCTATGCGCACGCTGGTGCGCTCGTCGACGGGCTGGTCCGTTGGCCGCTGTCGGTCGCTCAGTCCGACCGCTGCTGCGCGATGCCTGGACGATGCGCAACAACATCACCATCCACGACGGGAGCCATCGAACGGTGACCAGGCGGGGCCGCCGAGTGTCCGGCCACCAGGCTAGTCTCGCAGCGCGGCCAATGACTGGCCGGTCCTTGCAGTGGCGCATGTTGACGCTTGGGGGTTCAACAGATGGTCAAGTTGTTGGGTGACGATCCGGTGGACGGCACACCCGAGTTTCCCGACCTGCTTAGCCGGGAGCGTTATGCGAAGGAAATTGCAAATCTCTTGTGGCGCGTGCGGAAAGACAGCAATTCCAGCGTACTCGCATTGGTTGGCCCATGGGGGTCCGGAAAGACCAGCGTACTGGAAATGGTCGAACGGGAGCTGAGATCGTCTGCGAACGAAGGTAGATGGCTAACCGCTAACTTCAATCCGTGGATGTACAACAGCGTCGCGGCTCTTCAGATCGCGTTCTTCGGGGAGTTGCATGCTGCTCTACCAAAGGACGAGCAGTGGAAGACTGCAAAGGACCGACTGGGTGAGCTAGGTAAGAAGCTAGCGCCCCTTGCCTCGCTGATTCCCGGCATTGATGCATCTAGGGCTATAGACTTCGTCGCCGACACGTTGGCGGGCGATACAGGAATCGCTGAGACCAAGAGGCGAGCGGAAGAAGCACTCAGGTGTGCTAAGAGTCCGATGCTCGTAGTAGTAGATGATCTTGACCGTCTCACGCCAGATGAGCTCCTGTTCGTTTTTAAGCTGATTAGGCTCGTAGGACGCCTTCCGAACATCTACTATCTGCTCTCCTTTGACGAGCGTACGATGCTGGACGTCTTGAGCCGAACGGAGCTGGTTGGTGGTACCGGGACTAATTCCACGCCAAACAGAGCTCGAGACTATCTTGAAAAGATTGTTCAGATTCGCTTGGACTTACCCATATTTGGTGAGTACCAAGTGCTTGAAATGGTAAATCGGGCATTAGGATTTGTCATCGAGAGCAGCGGGGTTGCGCTTGATGAATCGGACTTGGAGCGCTTCCAGACAGCGTTCAGTAGGCATCTGCAAGAGCGCTTGAACACGCCCCGAGCGATCAACCGATACTTCGGCCAGGTCGACGCATTGTATGGATTAATAGGAAAGGAGGTCGACTTCGTCGACTTCATGTTGGTCACATGGCTGCGGACCACTGAGCCATTAGCCTACCAAATGTTGTCACGTCACAAGGATGAATTAACTGGCACAAGCGGCAAGCTGTACGTTAACAGTAAGCAGCAGACCCATGCTCAGGTGGTCGAGATTTGGAAAACGCGACTACGAGAATCTGACGTGGCTGAAAACCATGTGGACGGAGTGTTAGCAGTTCTGGCCGTGCTATTCGTTCCCGTCAAATCTGCCACAGACGGTATGGATTACGGCGAAAAATGGGCCAAGGAGATCGGGGAGCGGCGGGGCGTCGGAAGCGCTGACTATTTTGATCGATACTTCAGCTTTGGGGTGCCGGAAGGCGATGTGGCAGATTTGCAAGTCGAGGCGGCGTTGGCTGCGCTGTCGGTGGGCGAGATGGACGCGCCAGAAGTGTTATTTCTACGGAGTGCGCTGACGAATGAGACTGGGTTGGTATGTCGCAAGATTGCAAGCCTTGTTCAGGGCAATCCTGTTGCGCCAGCCGAGGCTATACTGACCTTGATGGCGGAATGCTACTCGAAGATCCCAATAGGCGGAGGTCAAGCCCAACTTTCGTCACGTCGGACCATTGATCTGTTTGCTGCCGATCTGCTTCCGCGCCTCGCTGCTGCGACGGTCCCCGTACTGCTTCCGCGGCTTGCGCATGTTCCGGAGGGGATCTACCTCGTCGCGAATATAGTTGCTCGTGCGTCAGTCGATGCGCGGTCTCGACCAGACCATGCGCCGATTCTCACCTGGATAAGCGAAGCACAGTATATTGTTAGTGGTTTAATTCAAGAGCGCCTCAATGTTGTGCATCGCGTTCGATTGGAATTAATTTCGGCCGAGGACT
This sequence comes from Jiangella gansuensis DSM 44835, assembly GCF_000515395.1. Taxonomy (NCBI): domain Bacteria; kingdom Bacillati; phylum Actinomycetota; class Actinomycetes; order Jiangellales; family Jiangellaceae; genus Jiangella; species Jiangella gansuensis. The sequence continues at coordinate 230,159 of NZ_KI911782.1, forward strand.
GGCAACTGGTTTGGACATGGCATCACATAGATCATGCGCGTTGGACAGTGTGGTACCGAAATCAACTTGCAGACGGCTGGTCTCTGATTGACCTAGTTGCCAAGCTCGTTCAGGAAGAGTGGCACTCTGGGAACCCGTCGCGCCACCTACTGGATATGGCGACCGTTGATTCGCTGCTTGGACTGGAATACGTTTTAGAGGTGTTGGGCGAAGAGCTCCTGCCCGCACAGGGTCCGTTTACGCTGCCTGCGTCGATCGAATCGTGGCAGGATCGACAGATCGTGGCCAAGGAGCTTTTGAGGCAACAGGTGGTTGCGCAGCGGCGACCGGCCTCGGGCGCATAGGGTGCGGCTCCCACACTTCGGCGTCGTCCTCGTGGCTGCCGCTCGTTGGCTCGAGCGGAGCGGGTCAAGGGTCGGCGCAGCCGATCACGTAGTGACGCCGCAGGCGCCCTTGACGCGTGAAGTGGAGGCCAAAGGATGGCCGCGATGAGGACGACGCCGACCTACGCTGACTGTGCGGACCTGGACGAACTGATGTGGGCCGCCCGCGTGGCCGCCGGCCGACAGGCCCGGAACGGCCGCCAGGCCGCACGCCCGGCCCTGAGGCCGGGCGGGCACGGCGCGCGAAGCGCGCCGCTTGATACCCAAGAGGTCTGTCCGGCAGTCCCGGGGAGACTCGGTGCGCTCCGTCGGCTGATGTGTGACACGCGTCCGCCACAGTGCGTACTTGTACGAAAGGCGCCCACTGGTTAGACGCGATGCGAGCTACGTGGCTTCCGCCAAAATCTGATCGAGATCAGCAAGGTCACTGCGGTCGACCATTATTCCTTCGAGAGGCAGCACCTTATATTCAGGATGCCAGTGGGAACCGTGAACTGGCGAGGAAGTGGCGCCCATCATCACCATGGTCACTGGTTCCGTCAAGTCGACCAGCGGAATACCGGCCCTCCAATTCTCAAAGCTTGCTTCCTGCTCTTCCGGCAGCTCGGGTCGGAGACACTGGCGCACGCAACGCGCCGTTCGATCGTGCAGCCACCAGCTCACGCGGCCGTCAGGCTGGATAAGTGCGAATACGACCGACCTAGCCTCGTCGGGCGCGTCAAATAACTCGGCTGCATCGCTTCTGGCGTGGGCGACAGCAATTTGGTAGCGGAGGAATGTTGCAGCCCAGTTTGGCTCGTTCGGGTCGGTCAGCAAATCACGAGTTCGCCGCGTGAGAAGACCGAGTTCTTCTAGTCGCGCAGTGCCCAATAGGCCAATCGCCGTTCTCGGCCATCGGCGGATGTTCTGTGGGGTGGCGAGCCGGTCGCTCACGAATGAAAAGACATCCTCCATTGCCCGAGCAGCGGCATTGGCCTCCTCGTGGCGCACGGTGTAGGCAGCATGAACTACTCGATGGCGCAACGCTGCGAGGTCCCTTCGCCATGTCGCCAGGGCGCCCGGGCGGTCCAGATTCCAGACACCGCCGAGCCGATTGTGATACTGACTTCTGATCCTCCATTCTAATCCGGAATCGAAAAGTGTGCCCACGTCGACTGGCGGCATGCGTTCCTCCCAGGCGAGGGAGATAAGAAGGTCATCAAGAAGCGTCTCTGTTGCCGTGCCTGCAAGGATGACGGCGGTCTCATATTCACCTTGCCGCCTTGCGAGTTGCCAAACCTGCTGCCGGAGATCGGCGAACCGCGAGAATACCCGATGGCTATCAATGGCTTGAAGGACGTGCTGGAACCGTTGCAGGTCCGCGGTCGACAAGTCGGGGTAGCGTGCTAACCGATAGATGTTGTCGTGTGGAACGAATATCTCCAGACCGTCCGGCCAAGCTGGATTCTCGGCTGTCACACCGCTGCGGTGTGCGAACGGTAGCATGACGGGCATCCTTTCGCGCGTCGCCAGCGCTGCTGGAAGTCCCGTTGTGGCACGATAGGCGCGCTGAACGAGCCGGATAGAATTAAGGCATTCGTCGAACGCTTCCGAGATAGCAGCTTCGTCGTCAATATCGGTTCTAAGCGGAGCGACGCACTCCACGACAGTTATCGGCACCGCTGGCCGCTCTCCATAGCTACCGTCATTTGTAGGGGCAAGAGTCGGAATTGCCCTTCGGGCCACATCGTTAATTGCCCGAAGGATGTCGATGGAAGCATCGGTCTCTTGGTGCCAAAATTTCAAGGAGACCCAATGGACCGTATCGCCGATATCAAGGTCTTGCCCACTGGCCGAGGCCGCGATCAGATCATCTATCATGGCGGCCTCTTCCAATCGTTGGACGAATCCGTCCGGAAAAGCGAGCGCATCCTCCAGCGGGATTAGAAAGTGGACGAGGTCGACGCGAGCATCCTGGGATGGCAACTCCTGCATGGGCCTGCTCCTCCACTCGTCCTAGCCCATGGGCGATTAGGCGGCCGATAAGCGAACGATCGGTCAGGTTGTGTCCGACGATGATGGCAGGATGAATGGGGTCCGGCAAGGGGCGATCATGGAAGGAACCTTAGTGAGCAGTCAACACATTCGAGTGCTAACGCCACCAGCCGTTGTGCACTTCTTCCTTCTGATGCCCGAGCGACTTGCGTTGCCTGACGGATGGGAGGAGACCATGGTGTCGTTCCTGCCGCCGGATCAGGCTGAGCACGTACCGCCGCCAGACGATGCTCCGCCAGCTGCACCGGGCCAGGTGATTGACCATACTGGAGATCGCGTATTTCAGTGCAGGCTCAGACACTATATCGGGGCTCATGTCTCACAGAGCGTGCGTGATCTGAAGGCAACCGCGCGAGTTGCCGAGCGTATCGGATTCCCCGGAGGCGCCGAGCGGATTCCAGAACATAGCAGGCCCAGAATCGACCCTCCCGAGACCGACGCGTCGGTAGTGCAGGTTTCGGTACCCTGTTCGCCAGGCGCCAACAGAGAAGAACTGTTAGCGGCACTCCAGATCGCGGTCCAATATGTACAGGATCTACAACGAAGCTACTATCACGCCGTCCAGGATCCAGTGTCTCTGGTGACCTTAGAGCGCTTGCCAGCGTTCGTGAGGTATGTGATCACCGAAACAAGTAGCTATCAGGCGCCGTCGGTTGATTCGCTTCATGGGAATGTCGTCGCTAACGGTGCTCTCGCTGTCAATCTTCATAGCCTTGTTGGACAGCCTGGGCGAGACTTCGAGGCGACTAGCGCTTCGATTGCCTCAGATTTTCGCATGCTCGACGAGGGCGATCAGTTCTTTTCGTTCTTGGAGTTTCGCCGTGAGGCGACCACTTCGCTGGAGATCCTAGGTGACTACCGTGGCGCGGTCGTCTGGTCAGCATGTGCAGCCGAGTCGTTGCTTGACGAGATCTTGCAGGCGATGCTCTGGGAAGAAAGTGTGAGACCGGAGGATGCAGTAGGCGAGTTCCTAGATCAGGCTGGAGGTATAACGGCCAGAGTAAAATCCAAATATGGCGCTAGGTTGGGTGGCGCATGGAACATCGGGGATAATGCTAGTGGCCCTATAGCGGACTGGTTCGCAAAGGTTGCCAATGTTAGAAATCGCGTGGTGCATGGGCGGTACGGCCCTTCGCGTGTAGACGCTGCGGACGCGCTCAGCGCACTCAACGGGCTCGTTACCTTCCTCTGCGACCGGTTCGCCGATCGGACGAGAGATTATCCACGGACGGCGTGGATGCTCCTCGGGGGCCGTGGGGGATTCGAACGACGCGGCCGGCGAGTGCCTAGGAGGATCGTGGAGTTGCTTGAGGATACTAGCGAGGTCCGATGGAGTGAAACGTTGTTTAGGTGGCGAGAGTCCAATGCTCGCTGCCGACGCGACGCCGAGGCTCGTAGGGTTCCGGATCTGACGCGGGCGCACCGTTATGTGGTGATGTGCCCAGGTGGCGGCGAGTATCTCTGCTTCCACGATCGTGTGACGGCCCAGGCCTCAAAGGCCGCGTTCTCGTTTGATCAAATGATTGACGGGCACCGTGAGTCATTTATGCAAGCGCTACCACTTATACGGTCAAGGATGCGCGACACACATCTCTCAACCGGCTTTCCGTCTAGTGTGTTTCCGAGCGCCGTGCCGACGACTGACTGGGTAGAGGAATATCGCCTAGTTCCTATGGCGGGCGTGATGGTAGACGGTAGCGATCTAGATGATGCTTGCTAATGTTCGATGTCTGTTTTGCTAGCTCGCGGGGAGGCTAGACGAGGCGCCTATCGAAACCGCGTTGGGCCAGACGGGTGAATCCGTCGCGAACGTCTTGAGGCATGTCTTGTGAAATGGCGAAGCCGCGCTCAGCGTAGAGGCTGATGCGCTGGGTGTCGCCAACAAGCATGTTGATGACGCGGTCATCGTCGGCGACAGTGGCGAGGTAGTCGCGGAGGCTCTGTGGCTGGGATGAGCAGATGACGTCGACGTCGGGCCATTGTTTGCGGCACGTGGCGTAGGCCCGGCGCTGTTGGTACGGCCGGCTGACGATAGTGACGGATCGTGGTCTGACGCCGTGCTCGGCGAGGAGCTGCCGGGTGAAGGTGATGTTCTCGGCGGTGTTGGTTGCGCGGGGCTCGATCAGGATCGCGCCGGCAGGCACGCCGAGTTCGGCGGCTCTGCGCGCGTAGTGGTTGGCTTCGCCGTCGGGGAAGAGGTCGACGGTCGTGGGCGCGTTAGCGCCAGTGAACACGATCAGCGGGAACATACCGCGGTGGTAGAGGTCGGCGGTGTGGTCGGCGACGCCGAGGTCGTGGCTGCCGAGGCCGATGCCGACGTCAGTGCGCCGCAGCTCGTGGTGGAGCTGGTGGTAGTCCCACAGGATCTGCGCGTCCTCCAGGACGTCATCAGGCAGTCTCGATCGATCAGCACCCATAGCTGCCAGCTACCCAACTAGTCGGGGATCTTGAATTTGTAGCTCCAGGAGAACCGTGACGCCGAGTGCACGCCGCGCGCGAACTCGACCACCTTGCCACTCTCGGTGGTGGTGATCCGCTGGAGGATCATGACCGGCTCGCCGGCCGGCAGCTCCAGCGTCTCGCGCTCGTCGGGCGTGGGCATGCGCGCGTAGAACGTCTCCGCGATCTCGTGCGGCTCCAGGCCCTGCATCGTCAGCACGGCGTACCCGCCCCCGCTACCGGCGGGTCCTGGCGTCGGATCGACGATAGGCGTCCCTTTGACGTCCTCGGGCCTGTAGTAGCTGGTGAGGGTATGCGTGGGGGTGCCGTCGTCCTTCACGAGTCGTGCTCGCTCGTAGACGGTCGACCCAACTGGCACGGATAGAGCGGTCGCGATCTCCTGGTCGGCTGGGACCTGCCGGACCGTCTGTGTCTGGTCGGTCCACTTCCACGGCCGGCCCGAGGCCTCGCGGTCGGCGGCGAACGCGACGAGGTCACCGAACTTCCACTTGCTCTTCGCGTACCGCTCGGCGCCGAGCCGTTGCATCGGTGGCCGGATACGAACCACCGTGCCCCGCCGGCGGACGGGCGTCACGAGCCCTTCGGCCGCTAGCAGCGAGACGGCGTTGCGGACCGTCTTCACGTTCACGCCGTGCTCGGTCGCAAGCTCGTCCTGTTTGGGCAGCGTAGAGCCCTCGGGGTACTCACCCCGCAAGATCGCCGCTCGGAGCACATCCGCCAGCTCGCGGTAGCCGGTGGCCATCGCATCACCTCCCGAGCCGATAACGGTACCTCTACTCATCGTCTGCGCGACACCGGGGCTATAGAGCTACCTCTATTGACATGTGCTGCGCCGGACTGTTCCATAGAGGTACCTCTATCGGTCAAGGGCGGTCCTGACCGCCCGAGCAAGCAAGGAGCAGGGCATGGCACTACAGCGAGGTCACCGGTTCCCGGTGGAGTTCGCCGAGGCGTTTCCGCGAGGTCTGGTTTTGATCGGTGAGATCGAACCGGACCTGGAGTACGTGTCGCAGGAGGATCGGGCGCGTGGCCGTGAGGCTCGGCAGCTGGTGGACGAGGTCACGAAGCTGCGGCAGTGGCGCGGGACCGTGACAGATCCGGACGAGCAGAAGGCGAAGCGGGCGTCGTTCGACGTCATCTTCACCGCCGAGGTGCAGCCGGCGCCGTTGCCGGACGAGGTGTTGCCGGGTATGCGCCCGATCGAGCTGGTCGGGCTGACGGCGTCGCCGAAGGTGATGGGGCAGGGCGAGTTCAAGTACCTCGGATACGAGTACCGCGCCACCGGTGTGAAGGCGCCCGGCACCGCTGAGACGGCGCGCCCGGCTGGACGGCCCGACGGCACGGCGCACGACGCGGTTAAGGCCAGCGAGAAGAAGGCCGGCTGAGCCATGGCTGACACGACAGTGAAGGCGCCGTCGGACGTCTATAGGGCGGCGGACTGGCTCGCGGCCCGGCATCCATAGGTTCGGCAGCTGGTCGAGCGGATCGCCGGCCGCATCGACGACCAGCCCGACTGGTTGGACGTCATCACCGCCACCGTCAACGAGCACCTGGCGCACTCAGCGGCCTGTGCAGAGTACGAAGACCGCTACCCGGCCCCGGACGACGACGCGGCGTTCTGGGAGTGGCAGGAACGCGGCCCGCAGGCCTCGCGTGAGGTGCAGGCGTTCGGTGTCATGTCCAGCGGTGAGAAGAACCTCGTCCGGCTGGTCGCCACGCTCGGCGGGCGGGTGGCCTGGTCGCCGCTGGATGTGTCGTTCGACCAACGCGGCGCCGCTGTGCTCGCGGACTGGCTCGCGATCGTGCACGCCCAGCTGCCCGCGTGGGTGTATCCGGTCGGCAGTGATGACGCGCTCGTCGAGCGGCTGGCCGCGGTGAGTCACGAGATCAACGGCGAAGGACTGACTGTCGTCTCGCGATGAGTCCCCACCGGGGACGGGTGACAGGCCTAGGAAACCAACCCCGTCCCCGGTGGCCCCAATCAACACCCCCGAACGGAGGGGATTGGTGTGTCCCAACCTACCTCGTGGCGACTCCCGCTCGCCGTATACGCGCTCGTCGCCGTCGTGTTGCTGGTCGCCGTGCCGTGGATGATCGCGTCCGTCGATGCCGAGCTGGACCGCACCTTCGAGCACGAAACGCCAGCGGTCGATCGGTGCGGTGAGCGGGCATGAACGGCGATCCGGTCCTGTTCGGCCTGCTGCCGCACGACGTCACCGCGGCGGCGTACCTGTTCCGCTGCCTGGTCTGCGGCCGCGCCCGCGCCCACGAGCCTGAGACGCCGTGCGACGGCTGCGCCAAACCCGCCCGCCGGCCCACGGGCACACCACGGCGACGAGCGAGGGCCGCGACGTGATCCCGGTGCTGGTGCGCTGCTCGCGCTGCCCGCGCCTGGTCAAGGTGGCTGAAGCGTGGTTCTACCCCGTCACCGGCGAACGGCTGTGCCCCAGCTGCCACGCGACCGCGCACGCCCGCCACGTGGCCATGACGACTTCCGCACCTCCGAGGTGATCTCCGATGCAACGAACCAACCTGACGACGCCTGAGCCAGGCGTCCTGAGCCCGGCCGGGTGGTGTGCGCGATGACCTGGCTGCTGAAGCTCGTGACCGGCGTGTGGCTGCTCCAGCTGGCGTGGCGGTTCAAGGGCATTCTGACCGTCGGGGTACTGGCGGTGTTCATGGTCGCCGCCTACGGGTGGGCCGGCCTGCTGCTTGTGCTGGCGGGTCCGCCGCTGCTCGCCGTCGTGTGGCGGTGGGTGCACCCGTGGTCGTACTGGCGGTTCGTCGGCTGGCTGATGGCCCGGCACCGCCTCCGGACGACCTATGAGCTGCGCTGGGCCGAGGTCATGCAGTCCTGCGGCCTGCACCGCCCGATCCCGGCCGTCCCCGCGAGTACGCGACACCTCGGCTCGTGCGGGTGAGCGAAAGCGCGGTCGGTGACGTCCTGCGGGTGCGGCTGCTCACCGGGCAGCAGCCGGGCGACTTCGAACGCCAGGCGCCCGAACTCGCCCACGCCCTCGGCTCGCCTCTGGTGCGGGTGACCTCGGCCGGTCCCGGCCTGGTCGAACTCACGCTGGTTGAACGCGACGTTCTGGCCGAACCGGTCGAGCTGGATGACGTCGAGCCGGTGACCGATCTCCGGGCGGTGCGGTTCGCGGTCGGTGAGGACGGGCAGTGGCGGACCCGCGACTACGCCAACATCGCCGCCGAAGTTGGCGGTGGCGTCCCGGGCTCCGGGAAGACAGCCGGCGAAACGAGCCTGGCGTGCGGGCTGATCCAGAACCCGGCCGTCCAATACGTCGTGATCGACGGCAAGGGCGGCGAGGACTGGTCCTGGATCGCCCCACGCGCCGCCGCCTACACCAACGAGGACGAAGACCTGAGCGCCGTCCTCGAGCTGGTCGAGTCCGTGCACCAGCTCATGCGCGCGAGGTTGAAGACGCAGAAGACCGTCCGTGGGCAGGCGAACTTCTGGAACCTCCCACTCGACCCGGCACACCCGGTGATCTTCCTCGTGGTCGACGAGGTCCAGACGTTCACCGACCAGAAGGCCATGGACAAGGACACCAAGACGGTCGCAGCCACGATCACGGCCCGGCTGTCGGCGCTGGTGAAGAAGGGCCGCTCGGCCGGGATCATCACGCGGCTACTGACGCAGAAGCCCACCTCGGATGCGATCCCGACCGCGATCCGCGACAACGCCTCCGTGCGCACCGCCTGGCGGGTGCTGTCCGACGACGCCGCCGAAGCCATCCTCGGACCCGTCGTCCGCGGCTCCGCCGTGACTCCGGTCGACATCCCCGTCGGCATGCCCGGTGTCGCCGTGGTCGCCACCGCCGGCGGACAGCTCGAACGCGTCCGGTTCCCCTACGTCGACGAGCACACCGCCGAACAAATCGCCAACCGCACCGCACACCTGCGCCGCGACCTGGCCGACCTCACCGGCCCCACAGCCGACGACGAGGCGCCTGCGGACGAGGCCGCGAGTGAGCAGGAGGCGACGGCATGACGGCCCTGCCCGACGACGCGACGATGCGCGAGCTCGCGGCCAGTGAGCGGGTCTGCGTGCGGCCGATCCTGCAACGGGTCACCGACACCCTCACCGGCACCGTGCGGACCGTCGTCCTGCCCTGTGGCGCCACCCGCGCGAAGGTGTGCCCCTCGTGCGCGGACGCTGCCCGCCGGCTGCGGATCCAGCAGTGCCGCGAAGGTTGGCACCTCGCCGACGACCCACCCAAGCCAGTACCGGAACCCGGCGAGGGTGCAGAGAACGACGCCGTCGACCAGGCCGACGAGGACGACGACGAGACCGGTCGTCGCGTGCGGTCGACCAGGCGGCGGCAAGACGCCCCCGATCTTCCGCGGCTGGCGGTGTCGGACACGACGGTCGGGCGCGTGTTCGAGGCACCGGACGGGAAGACGTATCGGCCGTCGATGTTCGTCACGCTGACCCTGCCGTCGTACGGGCGCGTCACTAGCGAGGGTGTGCCGGTTGACCCGGCCCGATATGACTACCGGCGGGCGGCGCTGGATGCGATGCACTTCCCGAAGCTGGTGGACCGGTTCTGGCAGAACCTCCGCCGCGCCACCGGCTACTCAGTGCAGTACTTCGCCACCGTCGAACCCCAACGCCGCCTCGCCCCGCACCTGCACGCCGCCATCCGCGGCGCCATCCCGCGCAAGCTCCTGCGTCAGGTGGTCGCGGCGACCTACCACCAGGTGTGGTGGCCACAGCTCGACGAACCCGTCTACACCGACGTGCTGCCGGTGTGGGACGAGCTGGCGCAGGCCTACGCCGACCCGACCACCGGTGCCGTCCTGCCGACATGGGACGAAGCGCTGGACGCCATCGACGACGACCCGTCCGCCGTGCCGGCACACGTGATCCGCGCCGGGTCGCAGGTCGACATCCAGGGCGTCATCGCGGGCACGCCGCTTGCGGACCGCGTCATCGGCTACCTGACGAAGTACCTCACGAAGTCGATCAGCGACCCACTCCACGACGACGCCGACGGCGAGGCACCCGTCTCGATGGCACGCAGAGCGCATATAGATCGGCTCGCCGAAGAGGTCCGTTGGCTGCCGTGCTCGCCGACGTGTGCGAACTGGCTCCGTTACGGCGTGCAGCCCAAGGACGCGAGAGGTGGCATGGAGCCTGGCCGCTGCGGGTCCAAGGCGCACGACCGGGACCACCTCGGCCTCGGCGGCCGGCGCGTCCTCGTGTCCCGCCGCTGGACCGGCAAGACCCTCGACGAGCACCGGGCCGACCGTGCCGCCGTCGTGAAAGCGGTCCTCGCCGAAGCGGGCGTGGAAATGGACGACCACGACGAGCTTTCGGCAACCGCCACCCGGCCCGACGGGCTGCCTCGGTTCGTGTGGACCACGACCAAGCCCGGCGACCTCGACGCACCGACCTACGCCCGGCTCATCGCACACGCCATCGCGCAGAAACACCGCTGGCGAACCCAGTACGAGGACGCGAAGACCCGCGCCGGACCTGCGGCGCTCGGTCTTTCGGCAACTGCAAGGCCTGCCGCTGCCCCGGCGGCGTGACATGGAAGGAACAGTCCGCATGAACGACGACGAGACGCTGATCGCCCTCCGATCAGCCGGTGACGTCCTGACCATCGAGGAAGCCGCACGCTATCTGCGTATCGGCCGGACCACGATGTATGCGCTGGTCATGAGTGGAGAGATCCGCTCCATCAAGATCGGGTACCTCCGTCGCGTGCCGGTCGAGTGCCTGCGCGAGTACGTCGCCGACCAGCTGCGCCAGGCTCAGGCCGCGGGACAGGTGGCGTGATGGCTACCCGCAGACCCAACGGCGCGTCGAGCATCTACCTGGGTAAGGACGGCGACTGGCATGGCCGGGTCACCGTCGGCATCAAGGACGACGGCTCGCCGGACCGTCGGCACGTGCAACGCAAGACCGAAGCCGAGGTCATCGCCGCGGTGCGCAAGCTCGAACGCGACCGCGACGCCGGAGCCGTCCGCAGGGCCGGCCAGCGATGGACGGTGGAGAGCTGGCTCATGCACTGGATCGAGAACATCGCCGTCCCGCCCGCGATCAGCGACTACACGCACGACGGATATCGCCGGGACATCAAGGTCCACCTCGTGCCCTGCGTCGGAAAGCACCGCCTCGAACGCTTGCAACCCGAGCACCTGGAGAAGCTGTACGCGGCCATGCAGAAGGAGAAGGGCCGTAGCGCGGGCACGGCTCACCACGTGCATCGGACGATCCGGGCAGCGTTGAACGAAGCCGTGCGGCGCAAGTACCTGACATCGAACCCGGCCACCCAGGCGAAGGCTCCGAACGTCCAAGAGATCGAGGTCGAGCCGTACGACGTCGACGAGGTCAAGCGGCTGCTGAAGGTGGCCGGCGAGCGGCGGAACAGTGCCCGATGGGCGATCGCGCTGGCGCTCGGCCTGCGTCAAGGCGAGGCGCTGGGGTTGAAATGGTCGCATCTCGACCTGGAGACCGGGACGCTTCGGGTCCGCCGTAGCCGGCTGCGGCCGAAGTTCGCCCACGGCTGCGACGGAACATGCGGACGGCAGAAGGCTGGCGACTGCCCGCAACGCATCCAGGTGAACCCCGACACCAAGGACACTAAATCCCGTGCCGGGCGCCGCGTCGTCGGACTACCGCCGCAGCTCGTCGCCCTGCTCGAAAAGCACCGTGAGGAACAGAACGCCGAGCGGGTGGCCGCAGGTGAGGCGTGGAAGGACGAGGGCTGGGTGTTCGCGAAGCCCAACGGGACCGCGCTCGCCCCGGCGACCGACTATCACGAGTGGAAGCGGCTCCTGAAGGCCGCCGGCGTCCGTGACGGTCGCCTGCACGATGCCCGGCATACGGCGTCGACCGTCCTGCTGATCCTCGGCGTGCCTGAGCGCACGGTCATGTCCATCATGGGATGGTCGTCGACAGCGATGGCGGCCCGATACCAGCACGTCACCGACCCGATCCGCCGCGCGGTCGCGCAGCAGGTCGACGGGCTGTTGTGGGCCGACCAGGACGACGACAAGAAGGCCGACGGCGAAGGCAAATGAGACGAGAACTGAGACGAGCGGCCCCACCGACCCGACCTCGCTTGAGGCCGGTCGGTGCGTCTGCCCTGGTGAGCGTGGCGGAGGATAGGGGATTCGAACCCCTGAGGGATTGCTCCCAACACGCTTTCCAAGCGTGCGCCCTAGGCCACTAGGCGAATCCTCCGCCGGAGAGGTTATCCGACGACGGGGTCCGCGTCGAAATCGGCCGGTCGTGGCCGGGTGTGGTTCGTCGCCTCGAAGCACGTACACTGGCAGCCGACCCCTCGCGTGGCGGTATCCCGCCCAACTCCCCCAGGGCCGGAAGGCAGCAAGGGTAAGCGGGCTCTGCCGGGTGCGCGAGGGGTCCTTTTGTGCCTCGTCGCGGGCCCGGTGCACGAGGTCCGGTGCTGAATGGGAATCTGTCGGTCCGGGCGGCTAGGGTTCGCAAGGTGTCGTCGTTAGCTCTTTACCGCACCTACCGCCCGGGCACCTTCGCCGACGTGGTGGGGCAGGAGCATGTCACGGTCCCGCTGATGCGGGCCTTGTCTAACGACCGCGTTCACCATGCCTATCTCTTCTCCGGTCCGCGCGGCTGTGGCAAGACGTCGTCGGCGCGCATCCTGGCCCGATCCCTCAACTGCGAGCAGGGGCCGACGGCTGAGCCGTGCGGCAGTTGCCAGTCCTGTCTGGACCTCGCGCCCAACGGCCCCGGCAACATCGACGTGGTCGAGCTCGACGCGGCCACCCACGGCCTGGTCGACGACGCCCGCGACCTGCGCGAGAAGGCGCATTTCGCGCCGGTGTCGTCGCGGTTCAAGATCTACATCATCGACGAGGCACACCAGCTCGGTCCGGGCGCGGCCAACGCGCTGCTCAAGCTGATCGAGGAGCCGCCGGCGCACCTGAAGTTCATCTTCGCCACCACCGCGCCGGACAAGATCATCGGGACCATCCGGTCCCGCACGCACCACTATCCGTTCCGGCTCATTCCCACCAAGACGCTGCAGCAGAACCTCGGCTGGATCTGCGAACAGGAGGGCGTGGCCATCGAGCCGGCGGCGCTCGCACTGGTGGCTCGGGCGGGCGCCGGGTCGGCCCGTGATTCCCAGTCCATCCTCGGCCAGCTCATCGCCGGCGCCGGCGATGACGGCGTCACCTACGAGCTCGCGGTCGCGCTGCTCGGGTTCACCGACGCGGCCATGCTCGACCAGGTGGTCGAGGCCGTCGCGGCGGGTGACGGCCGATCGGTGTTCGGTGCGCTCGACCGGGTCATGGACGCCGGTCACGATCCGCGCCGTTTCCTGACCGACCTGCTCGAGCGGTTCCGCGACCTCATCGTGCTGCGGGCCGCGCCCGACGCCGTCGCCGCGGGGCTGCTGGACATCCCGCCCGACCAAGCCGAGCGGATGGCCGCGCAGGCCACCCGGTTCGGCCCGAACGACCTCATCCGCCTGGCCGCCGTGGTCGACGAAGGCATCACGGCCATGAAAGGCGCCACCCCCACCCGGCTGCAGCTGGAACTGGTGTGCGCGCGGCTGCTGCTGCCCGGCGCGGACCATTCGGTCGACGGTGTCCAAGCTCGGCTGGATCGAGTCGAGCGCCGGCTCACCGGCGGCGAGCCGATCGCGACGGCCCAGCCCAGCGAGGTCGCGACACCTCCGGTCGCAGCGACGCCGCCGGCTGCAGCAGCGCCTCCGGTCGCCGCGCCGACGCCCGAGCCGGTCGCCCCGCCCACGCCCGAGCCGGTCGCCCGGCCGACGCCCGAGCCGGTCGCTCCGGCCGAGCCGCAGCCCTCAACCGGGGGCGGGCAGGAGGCGCCGTCCAGGCCGGCCGCGCCGGCGACCGTCCAACCGCCAGCCGCACCCGCTGCGTCCGCGCCGCCAGCTACGCCGGCACCGGCCGCGCCGCCGCAGCCCATCTCGGCCGCGGGCGCCTCCGGTGGGGTGGCAGACGTCCGGCGCATGTGGCCGGAGGTGCTGGTCCGCCTCAAGGAGATCAAGCGCACGCCGTGGAGCCTCATCTCGCAGGAGTCCATGGTGGCCGACGTCGCGGACGGCGTGCTGACTCTGGCGTTCCGGCAGCCGACGCTGCGCGACACGTTCGCCCGCCGCGAGGACTTCCAGGCGTGCCTGCAGCAGGCCATCAAGGACGTGTTGCTGCTCGACCTGCGCATCGAGGCCATCGTCGATCCCTCGGCCGACCCGTCGTCCAACACGCGTCAGCCGGGGGCGCCGGCGGCCAGCCCGGCCGGGCCGCCGCCCACGGCCGTCGCCGCGCCGCCGGCCGGCGACCAGCCCGCTCCCGGTCAGCCGGGGCAGCCCGCCGGTCCGAGCCAGCCTGGGCCGACTCCGCCGGCGGCTCCCGGTCCGTCCGCGAACAGCGATTCCCCGGCCGGCCCGGGCACGCCGGGTGAGCCCCCCGGTGGTCCTGGCACGCCAGGTGGCGCCGCGTCGTCCGGCCCGGTTGCCCACGGTTCCGAACCGCCGGTCAGCCGAGCCGCCGCGGCCAAGGAAGCCGCCCGGCGCAGTCAGGCCCGCGCTACCGAAGCCGCGGCCACCGCGCCGGGTCACGTCGCCGACGACGCCGACGCGGACCCGAACGACGATGATCTCCCCGACGACGGCGTCTCCCAGCGCGAGCTGCTCGAACGCACCCTCGGGGCGACCGTCATCGCCGAGATCGAAAACGAGTAGCCGCCGCAGCCGCCCACTGCTGCCGTCGGCACGCGCAGACCTGGGAATCTCCGTCGGTGCAGTGACGTAGGCTCGCTGGTGACATCAGCCGAGTGTCCGCGACACCACCCCTGCCACGCCGAGGAGGCACCGTGTTTCCGCCTGGATCCGAAGGCTTCGACATGGGCCAGCTGCTGCAACAGGCTCAGCGCATGCAGGAGCAGCTCATGTCCGCCCAACAGGACCTCACCGAGGCCGAGGCCACCGGCACGGCCGGTGGTGGCCTGGTCCGCGCGACTGTCACCGGCGCCGGTGAGCTGACCGACCTGCAGCTGGACCCGTCCGTCGTCGATCCCGAGGACGTCGAGACGCTCTCCGACCTCATCATCGCTGCCGTCCGCGACGCGCACGCGGAGATCCAGCGCACGGCGCAGGAGCAGCTCGGCTCCATCAACGCCGACGTCGCCGGTCTCCTCGGTGACGCCGGCGGCCAGGGCAACCCGCTGGCCGGCCTGTTCGGCGGTGCCGCCGGTGGGCCCGGTGGCTCCGGCGCTGCTGACGAGGCCGGCGCCATCCAGGGCTCCGTCGTCGACGATGACGACGACCGGCCCGGCAGCTCCGCGCCGTCCGGCCAGGGCACCTGAGCCAGAGGCGAATCCCATGTACGAAGGCGTCGTCCAGGACCTCATCGACGAGCTCGGGCGGTTACCGGGCGTCGGTCCGAAGAGCGCCCAGCGCATCGCGTTCCACCTGCTGGCCGCCGACGCCGACGACGTGCGCCGGTTGGTGTCGGCGCTCACCGAGGTCAAGGAGAAGGTCCGGTTCTGCACCGTCTGCGGCAACGTCGCGCAGCAGGAGCAGTGCCGCATCTGCCTCGACCAGCGGCGCGACCCGTCCATTCTGTGTGTGGTCGAGGAGCCGAAGGACGTGGTGGCCATCGAGCGGACGCGTGAGTTCCGCGGCCGCTACCACGTGCTCGGTGGCGCCATCAGCCCCATCGAGGGCGTTGGTCCGGACGACCTGCGGGTACGGGAGTTGATGACAAGGCTCGCCGACGACGCGGTCAAGGAGATCATCCTCGCCACCGACCCGAATCTCGAGGGCGAGGCGACGGCCACCTACCTGGCCCGGATGATCAAGCCGATGGGGTTGCGCGTGACGCGTCTAGCCAGTGGACTTCCGGTAGGTGGTGATCTCGAGTATGCCGATGAGGTCACCCTGGGTCGTGCGTTCGAGGGACGGAGACTTCTCGATGTCTAGTGCTGCTGCAACCCGGTCGGCCGCGGACCAGGCCGAGGAGTACGCCGATTTCGCTGCCGAGATCGCGGACCAGGTCGAGAGCTTCCTGCTCGCAGTCCGCGAGATCGCCCGCGGCAGCGACCCGGGCAGCACGCTTTCGCTCCTGCTCCTCGAGGTCAGCCAGCTGTGCCTGGCCGGCGGGCGGCTCGGCGCCATCAGCGACGTCGTCCCCGACGAGCGGTTCGAGCCCGACGCCGGCCCGGACGCCGACGTCGATGAGCTGCGGGAGCGCATCGCGGCGCTTCTCGACCCGGTCGACGGCTACGTCGAGGTGGTCGACCCCATCGACCCGGAGCGCGGCGCCACCGGCTTCCGGATCTCCGACGACCTCGCCAGCATCGCGCAGGACCTGCTGCACGGGATGTCGCACTACCGTGACGGCCGCGTCATCGAGGCGCTGTGGTGGTGGCAGTTCTCGTACCTGTCGTCGTGGGGTTCCACGGCGGGGGCCGCGCTGCGGGCGTTGCACTCGCTGATCGCGCACACCCGGCTCGACCACCACGACGAAGACATCGATATCACCCAGGAGACCCTGATCCCGGTCGAGGCCGAACTCTGAACATCCTGTCCCGCGATCCGGACGTCTCGGGGCACTGCGGTCCCGTCGCCTAGACTGCCATGGGCACGTTTCGGACCTGGGAGGAGTGTGCCGTGGGACTGGTCGTCCAGAAGTACGGCGGATCCTCCGTCGCCGACGCCGCCGCCATCAAGCGGGTAGCGCAGCGGATCGTGGCCACCACCAAGGAGGGGCACGAGGTCGTCGTGGTCGTGTCCGCCATGGGTGACACCACGGACGAGCTGCTCGATCTCGCCGAGCAGGTCTCGCCGCTGCCGGGCGGCCGCGAGCTCGACATGCTGCTGACGGCCGGCGAGCGCATGTCCATGGCGCTGCTGGCCATGGCCATCGGCGACCTCGGGCACGAGGCGCGCTCGTTCACCGGCAGCCAGGCCGGTGTCATCACCGACTCCGTGCACGGGCGGGCCCGCATCATCGACGTCACGCCCGGGCGTATCCGCCAGGCCCTCGACGGCGGTGCCATCGCCATCGTCGCCGGCTTCCAGGGCGTCAGCCAGGACAGCAAGGACATCACCACCCTGGGCCGCGGCGGCTCGGACACCACGGCGGTCGCGCTCGCCGCGGCGCTCGACGCCGACGTCTGCGAGATCTACACCGACGTCGACGGCATCTTCACCGCCGACCCCCGCATCGTCCCCACGGCGCGCCGCGTTCCGCACATCACGTACGAAGAGATGCTCGAGATGGCCGCGTGCGGTGCCAAGGTCCTGCACCTGCGCTGTGTCGAGTACGCCCGCCGGTACCGCATCCCGATTCATGTGCGTTCGAGTTTCTCGACGTTGACCGGCACCTGGGTGTCCCACCCGACCGAGGAAAGTGAGCAGGGCGACATGGAGCAGCCGATCATCTCCGGCGTCGCGCACGACCGCAGCGAGGCGAAGATCACCGTCGTGGGGGTCCCGGACAAGGTGGGCGAGGCCGCCACGATCTTCAGTTCCGTCGCCTCCGCGGACGTGAACATCGACATGATCGTGCAGAACGTCTCGGCGGTCGACACGAACCGCACCGACATCTCCTTCACGCTGCCGGCGTCCGACGGCCGCAAGGGCATGGAGGCGCTGACGGCCATCCAGGACACCGTCGGGTTCGAGTCGCTGCGCTACGACGACGGCATCGGCAAGGTGTCGCTCATCGGCGCCGGTATGCGCAGCCACCCTGGCGTGAGCGCGAAGTTCTTCAGCTCGCTCGCCGACGCGGGAGTCAACATCGAGATGATCTCCACGTCCGAGATCCGCATCTCCGTGGTGGTGCGCAGCGACGACATCGACACCGCGGTCGGCGCGATCCACCGGGCCTTCGACCTCGACGCCAGTCAGGTCGAGGCGGTCGTGTACGGGGGTACCGGGCGATGACCGACACCAGCCGCCCCACTCTCGCCGTCGTCGGCGCCACCGGTGCCGTCGGCACGGTCATGCGCGACATCCTCTCCACCCGGCAGGACGTCTGGGGCGAGATCCGGCTCATCGCGTCCGCGCGCTCGGCCGGTCGCCGGCTCACCGTTCGCGGTGAAGAGGTCGAGGTCCAGGCGCTGACCGCCGACGTCTTCGACGGCGTCGACGTCGCCATGTTCGACGTCCCCGACGAGGTGTCCGCCGAGTGGGCGCCGGTCGCCGTCGAGCGCGGCGCCGTCGTGGTCGACAACTCCGGCGCGTTCCGCATGGATCCGGATGTCCCGCTCGTGGTTCCCGAGGTCAACGCGCGGGCGGCACGGCAGCGGCCGCGCGGCATCATCGCCAACCCCAACTGCACCACCCTGACCATGATCGTGGTGCTGGGGGCACTGCACGCCGAGTTGGGGCTGACTGCCGTGCATGCCTCGTCGTACCAGGCCGCGTCCGGTGCCGGTCAGGCCGGCATCGACACGCTGCACGACCAGCTGAACAAGGTCGCCGGCAACCGCGAGCTCGGCACCCACCCGGGTGACGTGCGCCGCGTCGTCGGTTCCGAACTGGGTCCCTTCCCGGCGCCGCTCGCCCTGAACGTCGTCCCGTGGGCGGGGTCGCTGAAGAGCGACGGCTGGAGCTCGGAGGAGCTGAAGATCCGCAACGAGTCGCGGAAGATCCTCGACCTCCCCGACCTCAAGGTATCGGCCACCTGTGTGCGCGTCCCCGTGGTCACCACCCACTCGGTCACCATGCACGCGACGTTCGAGCGTGAGGTCAGCACCGAGCGGGCGTGCGAGATCCTGCGCGACGCTCCTGGCGTGGTTCTCTACGACGACCCGTCCCGCGGCGAGTTCCCCACGCCGGCCGACGTGGTCGGCACCGACCCGACGTGGGTCGGGCGCGTGCGCCGGGCACTCGACGACCCGCAGTCGCTGGAGCTGTTCGTGTGCGGCGACAACCTGCGCAAGGGCGCGGCGCTCAACACCGCGCAGATCGCCGAGCTGCTGGCCCCGGAGTTCACCACCGCCTGACCACGGTGATCACGAGCGAGTTCGAGAGAACTCCTCGGCGGTCTCCACCAGGTGCTTCGCTTGCGGAAGCGCTGCGGTCACTCGTTGCTGTCCGACGTGCAGGACGCCGTAGTGAGCGTCGTCCTTGACGGACAACAGCCGGCTGAGGTCCCGAGCCATCGTCTCGCCGATGCCGGTGACCTGCCGGAGCAAGTCGCTGGCTTGCCTGTGATCCTGACCACGTGAGCGCTGGCCCAGCGCGATGCAGCAAACGGCGTCGGAAGCGCCTCTTCCGGCCAGGACGGCGAGCGACGCGGCCACGTTCGGGGTGGCCAAGTCATCGTCCTGATCGCCCACGAGTTCAGCGACGTCGAGGAAAGCGCGTGCGTGTTCCAACCGGGCGGCGGCCTGTGCAGGGTCGCATCGTGCTGTCCGTCCACCCGGACGAGCGTTCATGTGCGCCTCCTCTTGACGTCGCGGAGCAGGTCTCGAAGCCCGCCGCCGGCGAGCGTGATGGAGTCGCGGATCCACTCGTCGACGAGTGGATCCGCGGCCGCCACATGCTCGGACAGCCGATCGATGTCGAGGTGGAAAGGCTGGCAACGGTTGCCGGTCCAGCTCTCGGTGCGGCGTTGGAGTTCGTCGATCTGCTCCAGCCAGGTTCGATCGTCATCAGCGACGTGGGCCGGCCGGACCACGAGGATGTCGATATCGGAGTCGGCGTCGCCATCGCCACGCGCGGTTGAACCGAAGAGCGAAGCATGCGTGGGCGGCGTGTGCCACGATTCGAACTCGGCCCGCAGCCGCTCTATGAAGGTCCGCCGGACCGACGCCAGGATTTCGACTGCCGGCCATGCGAGATGGTCACGGTTCGCCTCATAGAAGACCGCTGAACTACGCTCATCGGCCCGAACCACTCCTTGCCCGACGAGGCGTGCCAGGGCTAGGCGTATCCCATTGGGGGAGCCGATACCGGCCAGCTGCTGGACCTCACGCCCGGTGAGCGGACGAGTCGTGCGCGCCAGCACCATGAGCACGGGGCCGTCAAGGGTAGGGACGATCGAACGAATCGGAAGAGCAACGTCCATGGTGGCACCATTCTGCGCACGTGCTCAGTTTCATGACTACGTGTGCAGAATAGTGGCCATCGAAACGCCGCGCCACCCTCCCAGCAGCACGAGCTAGGAAAGCCGTGCTTTGACGGCGGCGGCGACCTTGCTGCCCTCGACGCGACCCAGGACCTTCGGCTGCACGATCTTCATGACCTTGCCCATGTCGCGCGGCGACTCCGCGCCGGCCTCGGCGATGGCAGCCGTCACGATCTCGTCCAGCTCGGCGTCGGTGAGTGGCTGAGGCAGGTAGTCGGCGATGACGGCGGCCTCGGCCTCCTCCTGCTCGGCGCTGTCGGGCCGGCCGCCGCTGCGGAACGCCTCGGCGGCTTCGCGGCGACGCTTCGTCTCGCGGGTGAGAACGGCGGTGACTTCGTCGTCGGTCAGCTCGCGTGCCTCGGAGCCGGCCACCTCCTCGGTGCCGATGGCGGCCAGCACCATCCGGAGGGTGGACTTGCGCACGTCGTCTTTGGCGCGCATGGCCGTGGTCAGGTCGGCTCGGAGTCGGTCCTTGAGTGCTGCCATGCGCCTAGTCTGCCGTGTTCGGTGGGCCGGCGGCACCGAGGCTGTCAGTGTCCGTGCGTTGTCGGCAGGCCCGGTGCTGGGGGACAGGGCGCGGACGGGGCGCTTGCCTCGCCCGCCGTCTCGGCCTCGCCGGCGGGCACCGGTGCGCCGGCCGGCTCCGTCGCCGGCGGTTCGGTCAGCGCCTGCGGGCGAATAGCCGCCGCCGCCACCACGCCGAGCACCAGCAGGCCCGCGCACACGAGCATCGCGATCCGGTAGGCGTCGGTGAGCTGGACAGGGTCGGCATACGCTTCGCCGGACAGCCCGGCGACGGCTGGCAGAGCGGCCACCGCGATCAGCCCGGCAGCGCGCGAGACGCCGTTGTTGACTCCGCTGGCGATTCCGGCCAGGTGTTGCGGTGCCGACGCCATCACTGTCGCCGTCAGCGTCGGCACCAGTATCGTCAGGCCGATGCCGAGCAGCGTCACGCCCGGCAGGACACCGGCCACGTACCCGTCGCCGGCGTCGACGGCGGACAGCAGCGCGATGCCGACGGCGCCGCATGCCGTGCCGACCACCAGCGGCGGCCGGACCCCGAACCGGGCGGCCAGGTCCGCGGAGCGGCCGGAGAACAGCAGCATCAGGATGGTGATGGGCAGTGTCGCGATGCCGGCTTCGAGTGGACTCCACTCCAACGACACCTGCAGCTGCATGATCAGGAAGAACATGACGCCGGACAGTCCCGCGTAGACGGCGAACGTCATGATGTTGATGCCGCTGAAGGTACGGTCGGCGAACAGCGACAGCGGCACCATCGGATGCGCCGCCACCCGCTCCCGGTACAGGAAGGCCGCCGCGGCCAGCACGGACGCCACCGCCATGGTGACGTTCGCTGCCGACGCGCCGGTTTCGGGCCAGCTGATCAGGGCGTACGTGCTGGCGCCGAGTGCCACCGCGCCCAGCACCGCGCCGGGGACGTCGAACCGTCCGCCGGCCTCCTCGTCCCGGCTCTCCGGTGCGCTGACGGTGATCAGCCACACCGTCACCACGGCCAGTGGCACGTTGATGCCGAACACCCAACGCCAGTCGAACTCCAGCAGCCAGCCGCCCAGCAGCGGCCCGATGACGCCGGACACCCCGGTCAGGCCGGCCCAGGCGCCGATGGCCCGGGGACGGTCGTCCGGGTGCATGGTGGTCTGCAGGATCGCGAGTGCGCCGGGGGTCAGCAGCGCCCCGCCGATGCCCTGCAGCGCCCGGGCGCCGATCAGTACCTCCGCGTTGGGCGCCAGCGCGCACAGCACCGACGCGACCGTGAACCACACGACGCCGACGGTGAAGATGCGCCGGCGGCCGAGCCGGTCGCCGAGCGCACCCCCGAGGAGGATCAGCGCGGCCAGCGTCAGCGTGTAGGCGTTGACGGTCCACTGCAGCGCGGCCAGGTTCGCGTCGAGCTCGCGGCCGATGGTCGGCAGGGCGACGTTGACCACGGTGCCGTCGAGGAAGGCCATCCCGGAGCCCAGAGCGGTCGCGGTCAGGAGCGCCCGGCCGCGCGGAGTGCTGAGGCGTAGGCCGTCGTCCATGAAGAAGGAGCGTAGCCGCCGAATCGGTCGACAAGGCAATGTCGGACTATGGGAGTCTGGAGGCATGGTCGTGAAACAGGTGGCGCTCGGAGCGGCCGTGGCAGCCGCCGCCGGGCTGGCCTACGCGGCCGGCTATGAAGTCAGGTCGTATCGGCTGCGGCGGTTCGACGTGCCGGTGCTGGCACCAGGCAGCCGGCCGCTACGGGTACTGCACGTGTCCGACCTGCACCTGATCCCTGGGCAACGCTCGAAGGCGGCGTGGGTACGGCGGCTGGCGGCACTCGAGCCGGACCTCGTCGTGAACACCGGCGACAACCTCGCCCACCCGGACGCGGTGCCGGCCGTGCTGGACGCGCTCGGTCCGCTGCTGGCCCTTCCGGGCGTCTTCGTGTTCGGGTCCAACGACTATTACCGGCCGCAGCCGAAGAACCCGGCCCGGTACCTGCGTTCCCTGGACGACATCCTCGACGAGAACGCCCGCGACCAAGCCGGCGCCGTCGACCTGCCGTGGAAGGAGCTGCGCGACGAGTTGCGCTCCGGCGGCTGGCTGGACCTCAACAACGCCCACGGGTCCCTGACGGTGGACGGCCGCCGGATCGCCTTCGCCGGCGTCGACGACCCGCACCTCGGCCGCGACCGGCTCGAGGACATCGCCGGACCGGCCGACTCCTCCGCCGATCTGACCGTCGGCGTCTCGCATGCGCCGTACCTGCGGGTGCTCGACCACTTCCGCGCCTACGGTTACCGGCTGCTGCTGGCTGGGCACACCCACGGTGGCCAGCTCTGCGTCCCCGGCTTCGGCGCACTGGTCACCAACTGCGACCTCGACCGCAAGCGCGTCAAGGGCGTGTCGCGGCACCCGGCGGTGGGCGGCGCCGACGCGGCGTGGCTGCACGTGTCCGCCGGATTGGGCACGTCACCGTACGCGCCCGTACGATTCGCCTGCCCGCCGGAGGCGACGTTGCTCACCCTCACCGGCTCCCGGTGACCGACCACTGAACCGGATTTCGATCCTGGGCCGGGCTCGGATATGCTGGCCCGGCAGATCGGGGTGTGGCGCAGCTTGGTAGCGCGCTTCGTTCGGGACGAAGAGGTCGCAGGTTCAAATCCTGTCACCCCGACCATTCATCATCGCCGTGCGCGAGCCCTCTCCGGAGGGCTCTTCTGCGTCTGAGGGGTCGTACCCGCCGGACCGGGTCGGCGGACCGCCAGCGCACCCGGCGTCTGGGCGCTGACCCCATACATCGGGTCCGGGTATCCCCACCTTCACGATGCCGGTGAGCACCCGTGTCATCGGGGCGGTTGATCGGCAGGGTGGAAGCATGCCCACGAACGTCGCGCCCTCGGCGTCCTCGACTCTCCCACCAGCCACGAGTCCGGTGGCTCGGCCTACCCGCGACCCGATCCTGGACGTGTTGCGCGTCTTCGGGATCGCGCTCGTGGTGCTCCAGCACTGGCTCATGCCGGTGCTGGCGTACGACGATTCGCAACTGCAGACGGGGAACGCGCTGAGCGCGCCCGGCGCCTGGATCGTCACCTGGGTGAGTCAGGTCATGCCGTTCGTCTTCATCGCTTCCGGTGCGGCCGCCGCGATCAGTTTGCGACGACGGACGGCCCGGCCCGACGGTGGTGGTGGCCGGGCCGCGGGGCAGACCGTGGCACCGTGGATCGCGGCGCGGCTGCAACGCCTTGCCCTGCCGGTGCTGGCGCTCGCGGCCGTGTGGATCGTCCTGCCGCACCTCATGCTCGTCGCAGGGCTGCCGTCGCAGCCGGTGGAGCTGGCCGGCGAGTTCGTCGGTGCGCTGCTCTGGTTCCTCATCGTGTTGGTGCTGATCTCCAGCCTCACCCCGGTCCTGGAGCGGATCGCGGATCGCTTCCGCGGTTGGGAACTCCTCGCCGCCGCGGCCGGGGCGCTGCTGGTCGATCTGGTCCGGTTCACCGGCTGGGAGCCGCTCGGCTACGTCAACGTGCTCATGGTCTGGGGTGCGGTGTACCAGATCGGTATCCACTACTCCCGCGGGCGGCTGACCTGGATGCGCGGCTGGCGGGCGTGGGCGGTTGCCGCCATGGCGTTCGGCGTGGTGGCGCTCGCCGTCGGTGCCGGGCCGTACCCGCCGAGCATGATCGGCATGCCGGGCGCCGAGGCGTCGAACATGAACCCGCCCGGAGCCGTGCTGCTGGCCCTGACAGCCGGGCAGCTCGGAATCGCCATGGCGCTGCGTCCGGCGATCGTGCGCTGGGCCCGCCAGCCGGTGGTGGACGCTCTCCTGCAGCGTGCCAACTCCTCGGCCATGACGCTGTACCTCTGGCACACGCCGGCGCTGGTGCTGGTCGCCGGTGTCGTCGTGCTCGGGCTCGGCGGGCACACGCCGGACCCGACCACGTGGGCCTGGTGGGAGCGGCTCCCGACCTGGCTGTTCCTGCTGGCGATGACGGTGTCCGTGCTGGTCAAGCGGGTGGCGCCGGTCGAGCGGATCGTGCTGCCGATGCGCGATGTGAGTGTTCGGCGGGTGACGGCAGCGACCGTGCTCGTGGCGGCGGGCCTGCTCGGGCTCACCGTGGTCGGTTTCGGGCCGTCCGTGACGTTCGCGCTGGTCGGTCCGGTGACCTCGACCGCGGCCATCGCCGCTGGTCTTCTCCTGCTCGTCAGGTGGCCCGCGGCAGGCATGGTTCAACGCCGTCGTGAGCTGGGAGGACGGTCGTCGTCCAGTCGCGGAGTGCGGACGAGCGCGAGAACGCTGAGTGCTGCCAACACGGCAGCCGTTCCCATCGCCAGCCGCATGCCGGTGATGGTGTAGCCGGGTAGGGCCCACAGCGTGGTCGCCAGGGCAGGGCCGAAGGCGATGCCGATCTGGCGGACCAAGCTCGTCGACGCCCCTGTGGTGCCCATCAGGTGGCGCGGTGCGTGGTTCATGGCCATCGTCTGGTTCGGCCCGGCGAGCAGACCGGCGCCCACTCCGATGACGGCCAGCCGCCAGCTCAGCTCGGCCATGCCCCATCCCTGCGCCAGCGGGACCATCAGGGTCACCCCGAGCGTGACCACCACGGCGCCAACACCGGTCACCCGGCGCGGCGTGAACCGGTCCGCGAGAGCGCCGCCGATCAGGCCGAAGGCCATCGTGGCGAGCGGGAACGCGAGCATGGTCAGGCCCACCTCGGCGGGCGTCGCGCCGGCCGCGCGTTGAAGGTGGAACGGGACGAGGAACGCGATGACCATGACCGCGGTCATCTCGGTCACGAGCACCAGATGAGGGCCCAGCATGCCCGGTGCTCGCAGCAGCTCTCGAACCGTCCCGCTGCTGGGATGCCGGTACCACAGCAGGACGAACGGAAGCGCCAACGGTGCCAGCACCAGCCAGCCGGGCCCGTACTCGGCCGTGAAGGTCAGCGACAGCATCAAGGCGACCGCGGCCGTCGCGAGCAGCGCGATCTCCCCCAGGAAGCCGCGGCCAGGGAGGCGCAGCGCCGAGCCGGACGGCAGCTGGGTGAGACCGATCGCGATCACGATCAGACCGACGGGCACGTTCAGGTAGAAGATCCACTGCCAACCGGCATGTTCGACGAGCAGCCCGCCGAGGACTGGACCGCTCACGCCGCCCAGCGGTCCGAGCGTCATCACGATTCCCATGGCGCGCCCGCGCTGATCGGGCCGTGATGTCACGGTGGTCAGCACCGGGATCAGCGCGAACAGCACCGCGGCGAAGGCGCCTTGGAGCACCCGTGCCGCGATCAGCCAGCCGATGCTCGGCGCCAGTCCCACGGCCATGCTGGTGAGGACGAAGCCCGCCACGGCGAAGACCAGCGCGTTCCGGTGGCCCACCCCGTTCAGCCACCGCCCGCTCGGCAGCGACAGGGCGATCATCGGAAGGACGTAGCCCAGGACGATCCACTGCGTGAGGCTGGTGCCGATGCCGAAGTCGTTCTCGATGGTCGGTAGCGCGACGTTGACCACCGTGGTGTCCAGCTGCGCCATGAAGACGGCGACGCCGGTGGCTGCGACCACGAGCCAGTTGGTTCGCCGCGGCGCCTGCGCATCGGGAACTGCCGGCTGAGCTGTCGTCATCACGACGCGTCCGCCGCCGCCAATCCGCCCAGTTCGGTGGCGAACCCCGCGCGCCACGACGCGTACCGCGGCTTCCAGTCGAGGGCGTTCTTGGCGCGGGTGTTGTCCGCTCCCCGCAGCTGGGACATGAAGGCGACGCCCCACGAACCGACCGCGAGCCGAGCGAGGAACGCGGGCGCGGTCTTGGGCTGGGGTGCGCCGATGAGCCTCGCCAGGAACGGGAGCCACTCGCTCATGCGGGCCGGCTCGTCGTCGACGACGTTCAGGACGCCGGCCTCGTCGCTGTCCAGGGCCGCGACGACGGCCGAGGCGATGTCGACGGTGTGCGAGAACGAGAACGTCGCCGCGCCACCGCTGACGAGGGGCATCTTGCCTGCTCTCACCTGACGAAGGAGCGACCCGTCCGGCGCATAGATAGTTCCCGGGCCGTACACGTGGCCGAGCCGCAGGACCAGCCCGCCGGCGTCCCGGGTCGACTGTTCCAGCTCGCGGAGGGCGGCCAGGACCGGGACGAATGGTTTCGGCGGCTTGCGCCACAACGGCGCGTCCTCGTTCGCAGGGCCATCCCCGTGGGGGTCGTACGCGTACGCGAGTCCTTGCGCGATCATCCGCTCGACGCCACCGGCGGCGGCGATCAGGTTGCGTGTGCCCTCGGTGCGGAGCCGGTTGGTCAGCGTGAACTGCTCGGCGAGCCGCTTCGGATCGATCTCCGGCGGAATCGCGGTCAGCATGTTCACGACCGCATCCGGAGCCGCCTCGTCGACGGCACGTTGGATCGACGAGCGGTCCAAGGCGTCGCCGACGACGATCCGGACACCCGCCAGGCCGGCATCCGCGCCCGGAGCGCTCCTGGCCAGGCCGACGACGTCGTGCCCGGCAGCGACCAGGGCAGGACACAACTGACGGCCGATCACCCCGGTGGCTCCCGCGACCAGAACGCGCATCATTCCTCCAAGCGATCGGCAGTCGGATACGCCGTTCACGCTCGCAGCGCGGGCCCGGTCACCACCAGTGCTCAGCGCACTGACTGACCGCGCGGACGCATCGGCCGGACATGCAATCCGCACCGTGCGCGGGACGGGTGCGACAGGGGTCCGGTGCGAATCGCGGTGCCTAGATCCAGCCGGCTTCCGTGGCGATCCGGATGGCGTCGACCCGGTTCCGCGCGCCGAGCTTCGTCACGGCGGCAGCGAGGTAGTTGCGCACCGTACCGTACGTGAGGTGCAGCCGCGCCGCGATCTCTCGCGGGTTCGCACCTTCCGAGGTCAGCCTCAGCACATCGGCTTCGCGCTCGGTCAAGGGGTTGTCGGCCACGTCCAAGGCCGCGTAGGCGAGCTGGGGATCGATCACCCGGCCGCCGGCCGCTATCGTCCGGATCGCGGCGACCAGATCCTGCGGCCGGGAGTCCTTCAACATGAAGCCCGCCACGTTGGCTCTGGCGCTGCGTCGCAGGTTGCCGGGCCGGCCGAGTCCGGTGAGGATCAGCGACCGGCACCCCGGCAGGAGGTCACGCAACTCGGCTGCCGCGTCCAGGCCGTCGCGCTCGGGTAGCTCGATGTCGATCACGGCGACATCGGGCCGATCCCGCAGGGCCGTCGGCACGATCGCATCGCCGGTCGCGACCGACGCGACGACTTCGATGTCGTCCTCGTAGCTGATCAAGTCGACCAGGGCCTCGCGGAGCAGGCGGACGTCCTCGGCCACCAGAACCCGAATCACAGAATGCCCCCAGCGTCAGTCAACTGAGCACGGTCATGTCACCCTACGTGGTCCGGGCTCTGCGATGATGACGCAACTGACCGTGAAGGTGATCGCCCGGGAAGGCGGTCGCGGCGCGCTGGCAACCCAGCCGGAGCCGACGCTGAGCTGGAACGGAGGCACCTGGTGACACGGCAACCGCGGTTCGCCTGGCTGGTGGCGTTCGGCGTCGTCGCGCTCCTGTTCGTGTCCCGGGTCATCTATCACCTGCAAGCACTCGACTACCACGCGAAATGGACGGCTGGCCTGGCCGCGTTCAGTGTCGCGGCGGTCGTCGCCCTGGCGATCAGCCTGGTGCTGCTCATCGTCCGGCGCGGGAACCCGGCGCTGCTCCTGGGCATCCAGGCTGTTGCGGTGTTTGCGCCCTACCTGGTGATCGGGCAGGGTTGGGCCCTTGCGGGCACGGTGCTGTGCGCGAGCATCCTGCTGGTGGTTCCACGGCGCACCTCCTGGGTGCTGTTCGCCGCCGTGGCCATCGGTGACGCCGGCCTCGCCGCCTCCCTCCACCCGTCCGCCCTGATGTTCGTGTACGTCGTGTTCGTCAACGTGGCCAACGGCTTCGCGATCTTCGCCATCGTCCGGATGGCTCAGCTCGTGCAGCAGACTCACGACGACGGGCAGCGGCTCGCCGACATCGAGGTCGAGGCGGAGCGGTTGCGTGCGGCCGACCGGCTCAGTGCCGACGTGGGCAGCCACCTGTCCGCCCTCACCAGACAGACCCGTGAGGTGCTCAGGTCGCCCACGCTCGGCGACGACCGCCTCACAGTCATTCGTGGGCTCGCCGACCGGGCAGCCACCGACGCGCGGACGATTGCCGACATCCACCGCAACCTCAGCGTGCACAGCTCGTCGCCCACGCGACAGCCACCTGCCGGCGTCGGGCTCCGCTTCGCCACCTGGGCACACCTGTTGATCGTGGCCAACTTCGTCGCCACCTCCGTCATCAACCTGTTCATGGGCGGGGGCGTTCCTGACCACCTGATGGTGGGGCTGGTCGTGGTCCTCGTAGCGGCGGCACTCCAGCTCGCCATCGGCACCCCTCGTGCCGGCGGTGCCGCGGTGCGCTGGTGGCCGATCGCCCTGGCTGTTCAGGTCAGCCTGCTCGTCGGCGCCACGGTTCTGGTGTTCCCCGGCGGTGCCATCTCGATCTTCCTGGTGCTCGCCGGCGGCACCGTGCTCGTGCGGATACCCGCTCCGTGGTCGTGGGCCGTGCTCGCGGTGAGCGTGGTCGCCTACTGCGCGTACTTCCAGCGCTATGAGGGCGCCTGGGGCGGAAGCTACATGGCCATCGGCGTTCCGTACTGGGCCGTCATCATCTACGCGTTGCACAACCTGCCCGTGATCACGCACCGCCTCCACGCCACTCGAGACGAACTGACTCGAGTCGCCGTCATCACCGAGCGGCTCCGGCTCGCGCGCGACATCCACGACCTACTCGGTTTCCATCTGTCGGCCATCAAGCTCAAGGTCGAGCTCGCCGTCAGAACCAAGGAGACCGATCCTGCCAAGGCTCGCGACCACCTCGCCGAGGCTCAGCGCAGCGCCGAACGAGCGCTCACCGAAGTCCGCACGTTCGCCAACGCGTTGGAGAACGTCACCTGCCGCGACGAGCTCATCGCTGCGCAGGCCATCCTCGAAGCCGGTGGAGCCGCCGTCGCCGTCAGGGCCGACGTCGGTTGTCTCCCGCAGAGCGTGGACAACGTGATCGGGATCGTCGTCCGTGAGGCGGCGACCAACATCATCAGGCACTCCACGCCTGGGACCTGCACGTTCGACATCTCAGGTGCCGGTGGGGAGGTAGCGGTGCGGATCACCAACGACGGCGTGGAGCGGCCGCGGCCGCCGGTCGACCGCAGCCCGCCCGCCGGCCTGGACAACCTCCAGGACCGTGTCGAAGCCCTCGGCGGGCGACTCACGGCCGTCACCGACCACGACACGTTCACCCTCACCGCGCAGCTCCCGGTGGAGCCTCCTGCTGCCCTGCCGATCGCGCCCGTTGGCGGTGCAGAATGCACGTCCAGCGATGCTGCAGTCACTGTGCGTGCGGCCGGTTGAGTGCCACCGTAGTGGCCTGATCGTCAGCGCATTCGTCGCTGAGCCCAATAGCAGGAGGCACCGGCATGACCTTCGAACCCACCGCTATCCAGAAGCTGAACGTCCAGGATGCGCCCGACTGGTTGCAGGTCGGTGAGCACCAGGCGTACGTCGGCTACATCGCCGACGAGGAGGAAGGGTCCAAGATCGGGCTGGCCTACATCCGCTTCCGCGCCGGAGTGAAGTTCGATTTCCTGTGGGCGTACGACGAGGTCGCCGTCGTGACCAAGGGCAGCTTGACGGTGCGGGTCGGAGACGAGGTCGTGACGGCGGGAGTCGGAGAGTCCGTCTACATGCCCGCTGGGGTGCGCGGCGCTTTCGACATCCGTGAGGACGTGGAGGCGTTCTGCGTTCACTATCCGACCGACGGTCAGGCCGGCCGTCAGTGGCAGGGACCCGAACGCCTGCCGTCGGAGACGGAGATCCGCCCGGTGTCGATCGACGACGTATGGCCGTGACACCTGGTCCGCTGAGGCGGGCGGTCGGTCGGATCCGCAATGTCATCCGCCCGAATGTCACGATCACGACGCCACCGGACGGCGTGCTGGTGGAGTACGACGTCCCGGTGGCCGTGCGGGATGGGACCGTGCTGCGGGTCAACGTCTACCGGCCGGAGGGCGGCGGCACGTACCCGGTCATGATGTCCGCTCACCCGTATGGGAAGGACTACCGGCCCAAGCCGACTCGCAACGGTTATCGGCCCTTTCCCAACCTCCGGATCCTTCCCCAGTCACAGCCGTTCTCCTTCTCGGCGTGGACCGGCTGGGAAGCGCCGGACCCGGCCTACTGGGTGCCGCGCGGCTACGTCGTCGTCAACGCCGACCTGCGCGGGTGGGGAACGTCCGAGGGCATCGGGACACTGCTCGGCGCCGGCGAGGGCGAGGACTACCACGACCTGATCGAGTGGGCGGCCGCGCAGCCCTGGTCGACGGGGCGCGTCGGCCTCAACGGCGTGTCGTACCTCGCACTGTCCCAGTGGGCCGCGGCGGCGACGCGCCCACCGCACTTGGCTGCGATCTGCCCGTGGGAGGGCTTCACGGACTTCTACCGGGACGTCGCCAGGCCGGGTGGGGTCCGCGAGAACGGCATGATGATCGTGTGGACCAAGGGAACCGCCCGCACCCGACCCGACAGCGCCGTCGACCTGCGTCAGCAGCAGCTCGCCAGGCCGCTGTACGACGAATGGTGGGCGGAGCGTGACCGGGAGATCGAGAAGATCGACGTCCCGGCGCTGGTCTGCGGCAGCTTCTCCGACCACAATCTGCACACCCGTGGCTCGTTCGAGGGGTTCCGGCGGATAGCTTCCCGGCAGAAGTGGTTGTACACGCACCGCGGCCCGAAATGGTCGGTCTTCTACAGCGGCGACGCTCTTGCCGAGCAGGCCCGGTTCTTCGATCATTTCCTCAAGGGCGAGGACAACGGCCAGGACGCGTTGCCCCCAGTCCGGCTGGAGGTGCGTGAGGACGCCGTCACCGTCACGTCGGTCCGGCGTGAGCAGCAGTGGCCGCCGGCGGGTACCGCATGGCAGCGATGGCACCTGGGACGAGACGGCAGCTTCAGCGACCAGCCCGCGTCGTCCCCGGCCACGTCGTCGTTCCACACCCGCCGCGGAAATCTCGTCTACCGCCGCCGGTTCCGGACAGACACCGAGATCGTGGGTCCGATGCGTCTCCAGCTCGCCGTCGAGGTCCAGGGTGGCGGCGACGTGAACGTCTTCGCCGCTGTCCGCAAGGTGCGCCGAGGCCGGCTCGTCGCCTTCGAGGCCGCCTACGGCTTCCGTGGACCGCTGGTGACCAACGGCATGCGCAAGGTCTCCCACCACATCCTCGATGCGGATGACCGGCCGCGTGACGACGTCGCCGAACCGCTCCGCCCCGGCCAGATCGTTCAGCTCGAGATCGAACTGTTGCCGTCAGCGACCCTGTTCCGGGCTGGTGAAGACCTCGAGCTGGTGATCCAGGGCCAGTGGTTCCACGCCCGGAACCCGTTCACCGGACAGTTTCCGTCCTACTACGAGAAGAGCCCGCGCGGGGTATGTACCGTGCACTTCGGGGCGGGCCACGACACCTACCTCGACGTCCCCGTACAAACAGGAGCTGCGGCATGGCCACCAGTTGGGCCTACATCTACGGGCAGCCGGGAGCCGACCCCGTCGCCGACCGAATCGTGATCGATCGTGGTGAGCACCGGACGACGCTCGTCCCGGTGCCCGACGAGTCCGCCGCCGCAGGGGTCGCGGTCGAGCTGGTCGACGACGGCGTTCAGCTCATCGAGCTGTGCGGTGGGTTCACGGTCCACGACGCCGCGCGCGTGATCGAAGCGGTGGACGGTCAAGTGCCGGTCGGTCACGTGACCTTCGGCCTGGAGTCGGTCACCGCCGCCGCCGCGTACAAGGCACAGTTCGACGCGCAGGACCCAGTTGACTGACTCGCGTAGGACGATCCCGCGCAGGTCAGCTCTTGATACGGGCGAGCACCCCACCGTGGACTTGTGACGCGCGTTCCTGCTCACCTGCGAAGGAGCTCACGACGATGAGCGCGCCAGTGAGCGCCGGAACAGCCCATTGGAGGACCGACAGCTGTCGTTGTGCCGCGGCGGTCTTGGGCGGGGTCGCCTCATCGGGATCAGTGCCCGACGACGCCGGGACGTCTGTGCGGTCTGAAGCTTTTTTGCCGACGGCTCGACTGTACGACGTCGCTGCCAGCGCGGCAGCCGTCAGGGCGGTCTTGGCGATCGCCATAGTCGCGACGCCTCGCTGCGCACGAAGCCGGCCCATGTTTCCGACCAGCTGACCGGTGCTACCGACCAGATGTACACCTATCGCCGCCGCGTTGACCGGAGTCCAGCGGTCCCAGCCGATGTTGGCGACGGCGCCGGTGCTCGATGCGTCACCGGCCGCGCCCGCAGCTGGGTTCAGCGCAATCGCGTTCGCGAGTGTCCCGCCGAACCAGGCGGCCAAGCCGAGATCGTGCATGGTCCGAGAGATCGTGTTGCGTGTCATGGATTGCCCCCTTACTCGAAGACTGAGGCGGTACCCATGCACGGATGGGTGACACCTTCTCGCGACAATCGCCGGTGACGGTCCGCGATCTGTACTCGCACAGCTTGGTACGGTGATGATGAGTGAGGCGCCGCGCGACCCGGCCGGGCCTGACGTGGACACCGGACCGAGGCCGCCTGAGCGCCCGAGGGTGTGGGGCCACATGAGTGCAAATGATCATCGCAACCGCGATCTTGCCCGCTTGCTGAGCGCCTTGCCCAATCTGCTGCTGAACACGCCTCGGGTCGAGACCTTCCTGGCGGAGCTGGCGGACCTGGCGGCGGTGATCATCGAGCCACCAGCCTCCTGCGGCATCATGACCCGGTACGAGGGCCAACTGCGCACCGTAGTCGCCAGCGACGAGCGCGCGACCGTGGTCGACGCTGAGCAGTACGGCGCGGGCCGAGGGCCTTGTCTGGAGGCGTTGCAGACCGGCAGCATCGTCGAGGTGCCGGACCAGATGTCGGATCCGAGGTGGCCCGGCTATCGCGAGCAGGCGATCGCCCAGGGAGTCCGGTCGTCGCTGAGCCTGCCGCTAATCGTCGATTCAGGCCCCGTCGGTGCCATGAACCTCTACGGCTTCGACCGGCCACAGTCGTTCGACCCCGACACCCGGCATCGCGCCGAGATCTTCGCCGCGCAGGCGTCCACCACACTGGCGCTCGCGCTGCGCCAGCTGGCTCAGGCCGAGCTGGCCGAACAACTGGAACAAGCGCTGTCGTCACGCACGGTCATCGACCAGGCCATCGGCATTCTCATGGCTGAGCAGCGCTGTTCCGCCGATGACGCATTCGCCGTCCTGCGCACGCACTCGCAGAACAACAACCGCAAGCTACGTGACGTGGCCGAGGCGCTGGTCACCAGGGTCTCGCGACGTCCGGCGCAGCCCGGCGCGTTGTTCCGCCGCCCTGGCGACGGTGGTACGAAGGCGGAGGAATAGGTTCATCCAAGCAAGGTGCTAAAATCACCACAACGGTTGGGACGTCAGCCGGCGGCAAGTCACGCCGCGAGTGGTTCGTCCGTCGGAGTCCCATATGGCTCACGCCCGCTCTTCTTCTCATCTCACGCTCGGTCCCCTGAGCCGTCCCGCCCCCACTCGCACCGAGCCGCCCGGCGGTGTCCTCGACCAGGCACTCGGCGTGCTGATTGGTCTTTTCGGCATGGATGCCGATGCGTGCCGAGCACTGCTCGACCACTGGGCACGCCGATACGGCACAGATGTCTACGAGGTCGCGGACACCCTGGTCCTCACGGTGTGCCAGGGCCGGCCCGGCAGTGATCTGACGCTCGCCCGGTGGCTCGAACAGCAGCTACGGCACACCCCGGAGGCGGCAAATCGGGACGCGTGGTGAGAGCGGGACGGTGTGGCGACGGCGGCCGTCACCAGCTGACCCCGGGTGTCATGGCGTGCCGGGTGCCGTCCGAGGTGGGGTGGCGTCGATCCAGGCGCGCACTGATTCGTCGTGCTGGCCGAGGGTGGGCGGCGGCTGGTGGTGGTCGCGGCCGCCGGCGTACGGGAGGTCGCCGAACCGTAATGCTGGGCCGGGCAGCTCGACTGGCCCGAGCACCGGATGGTGGACGGTGACGACGAGGCCCTGGGAGCGGGTCTGTTCCCATTCGAACACCTCGTCGACGGTGCGGACGCGGCCGGCCGGGATGCCCGCGTCGGCCAGCCGCTTCAGCCACTCGGCGGCCGGCCGGGCAGCCAGACGGGTCTCGATGTCGGCGGTCAGCTCGCCGCGGTGGCGTACCCGTTCGCGGTTGGTGACGTAGCGGGGATCGTCGGGGTCGATGCCGACGAGCCCGGCGAAGGTGCGCCAGCTGCTCTGGCTGCCGACCGCGATCTGGATGGTCGCGTCGGGCGCGGCGAAGCTCCCGTACGGGGCGATGGCCGGATGCGCGTTGCCCTCACCGGTGGGTACCTCGCCGGCCACGGTGGCGCGGGTGCCCTGGAAGGCCAGCGTGGCCGCCACCGAGGCCAGCAGCGACGTGCGCACCACCTGCCCGCGTCCGGTGTGGTGCCGCTCGGCGATGGCCGCGACCACGCCGAGCGCGCCGTGCAGGCCGGCCAGCAGGTCGGCGATGGGCACGCCTACCTTCGTCGGCTCGCCGGGTGGGCCGGTGACCGACATCAAGCCGGCCTCGCCCTGCGCGATCTGGTCGAACCCTGCCCGCTGCCCCTCGGGGCCGTCCGGCCCGAAGCCGGAGATCGACAGCACAACGAGCGACGGGTTGACCTGATGCAGCCGCTCGACCCCGAGACCGAGGCGGTCGAGCGTGCCGGGCCGGAAGTTCTCGATCAGCACGTCGGCCCTGGCGGCCAGCTCCTCGACGAACCGGCGGCCGTCGTCGGTCTTCAGGTCGGCGGTGACGGACTCCTTGTTGCGGTTGCAGCTGAGGAAATACGTCGAGATGGGGTCATCGGCCGGCCCCATGAACGGCGGGCCCCAGTGCCGGGAGTCGTCGCCGCGGCCGGGTACCTCGACCTTGATGACCCGGGCGCCGAGGTCTCCGAGCAGCATGCCGGCGTGCGGGCCGGCCAGCGCTCGACTGAGGTCGACGACGACGCAGCCGGCCAGCGGGCCGGCGGATGGGGCGTCCTGCGCTTCGGACAACGGCAGACCTCCGCTCATTCGGTGGAATCTACCGGCTTTCGCTCTGGTCGATGATGATGCGCAAGCCCGGCGGCGCCAGCTCGCGCAGACGGTTGTCGGCCATGGCGCTGAGCATCCGACGGACAGTGCTGGTGGTCAATCCCGTATCGCGAGAGATCTCGGCGATGCTGGCCACCGAAACAGCGCAGCATGGTGACTGTCCGCGGTCCACGGCCCGGGCCGGGCCTCGCGCGTCGGTTCCCCTTGCCTTCCCCGCCGGCACTTCCTGGTCAGCGGCCACGCCCAGGTGATGCCGTCGCTGCCCGGCGACATCGTCGACCGGGTACGTCTGGCGCCGTGCCGAGCGCCGTCAGCGACGACGTCGTCGAATCCAGCGTCTGTGGCGGCCGAACCTGGTCAATCCGTTCGTCGACCAGCTGCGGGTGACCCGAGCGGGTGGAGCGTCGATGGTAGCCCGCGTCGGTTTCCGCCAGGCCGTTCCTGTCGTCGAGGTCGCGCCAGTGACCTCACGCCAGACGACATCGGCGCCGGGCGTTGCGGGCGTGGCGAGGCGCTGATCAGAACGGTGGCGTGTCGTCCGGATCGGGTGGCTGGCCGGCGCGGTCGCTCTGGTCGCCGGCGGTGTCATGGTGGTCGGCGTCGTGGGGTGGTTTTGCGGTCGGGCTGGTGGGGCCAACTGGTTCGGGTGGTTTCCGGTAGGTGTGTCCGGTGGGGCTGGTCCACACGGTGGTGCCGTCGGGTTGCTGCTGCACGCGCCAACGGCCGCGGTGTTTGAGCAGGTGATGGGTCCGGCACAGTGGCTGGCAGTTGCAGGCGGTGGTGGGGCCGCCGGCGGCGTGGGCGACGACGTGGTCGATGTCGCAACGTGTCGCGGGCTGGTGGCAGCCGGGGGTGCGGCAGGTTCGGTCGCGCAGCACGACATGGTCGATTAACGCCTGGGTGGGCCGGTAGCGGGTGTGGCCGTGGTCGACGTACCGGCCGCTGGCCGGGTCGGTGCCGACCCACTGCCAGATCCCGGCGGCGGCCAGATGCCTGCCTATGTGGGCCGGGATGGGGCCGTAGCCGTCCAGGTGCGCGGGCTCGTCGCTGAGCCCGGCCAGTGACCGGAACGCGAACGTCACCTGCACCGCCACCGCCCGCCCCTGCGCCGACGCGAGCGGAATCGCCACCCGCTCCCCCAACAACCGTCCGGCCCCGCCCGGCGGTGGCGGTCCGGTCGTGCCCGGCGGGGTGGTCTCGGCGGGCTGCCCGGCTACCGCCTCGGCATCGAGCCCCGGAAGACCGAACCCCACCCCGGCCGTGGCGGGGTGGCAGTTGCAGGGGCAGCCGGGCCGATGCAGGAACGCGGGCGCGACCGGCTGCGGGACCGGGTTCGGGTTCGGGTTTGGACCGGGGCCGATGTGTTGGGTGTCCAGGGCGGCCCAGGCCAGCGCCGCGAGCGCGTCCGCGCGACACTGCGCCACCGTACGAACCGGCTGGCGTCCGGCGGCACGGTCACCACGCTTCAGGGTGCCGGCCGCGGCGTCCAGGACCGTCTTCACCGCCATCGCGTCCTCCGCCGGCAAGAACGCCTCCAGATACGCCATCGCATCCGCCGCCGCAGTGACGGTGACCTCACGCCGCTGCCTGGCCTCGCGACACCGCTGCTGCACCGGCACCGGGGCAAGCTCGTGCAGCAACTGCACGATCCGCTGCCGCAGCGCCACCGAGTCCAGCATCGGCGCCACCGGCAGCACCGCCGCCTCCACCCGCCGCCGCACCTGCTCGTCCTGTCCACCCAGCTCGCCGGTGATCACCCGCGCGCGACGCTCATCAATCACCCCGCCCGCCAGCGCCTGCTGGGTGGCGGGAAAGTCCTGCACCAATTGCACCGCGTGCCCGACCAGGTTCTCCGCCTGCCGAGTCGTGGACACCGTGCGCGCGGCCACCTCCACCGCGGTGTTCGTGACCGGATTCACCGACCGGTACTGCGGTTGAGACCTTCCTTCCCGGCGTAGCCGAACATCAGCCATTCGAGATCGACCCCACATGCCTCAGCCAGTAGCCGGAGGTCGCGACGCCGCGGGGTCGTGACGCCGTTCACCCAGTTGCCGATGCTCGACTTGCTTACCTCGATGCGTTCGGCCAGCTCCCGATAGTCGTAGCCAGCGATCCGCATCGCCTTGCGGATGCGGTCAGCCAGATCGAACTCGGGGACGACCGCCGGCGCCTTCTGCGTCGGCCGCGTCTGCATCTCCGTCATGCGCTCCATCATGTCCAAGCTAGGACGAGTTGGCAACCCTGGCTTGACGACGAAACTTGGACATGGCCAAGATTGGCCCATGGCAACCACGACCCCGGAGCTGATCGACGCCGCCGAAGCGGCCGAGATTCTGCACATGTCCCGCCGGCACGTCAGCCGACTCGCCGCCGCCGGGCACCTGACCCCGGCCGCCAAGGGCCGCGGCGTCCGCGGGCTGCGGCTGTTCGACCGCGCCGACGTCATCGCGCTCAAGGCGAAGCTCGCCGCGAAGGCCGCCGACTGATGGCCGGGCGGGCGGACCACACCCCGCACCCGAAGGCTCACGAGTGGATGAAACCGGGCGCCGGCTTGCAGGACTCCGGCCGCGGCTACGGCGGCGGTGGCGGCTCGTCGAGGAAGGGCGGCGGTGGCCTCTTCGGCTGCTTCACCGTCATCGTCCCGGCCGGGCTGCTGCTGCTCACCTTCGGAGTCCAGGTCGGCATGGCCGTGGTGCCCGCATGACGGCCGCCATCGAGCCCCCCGCGGGACCGGAGGACGCCCCCCGTCCCGGTCCCGCGGGGCTGGACCCGGAGCACTTCCGTGGCTGAGACGGCGCTCGTGATCAACGAGACGTCCGGCGCGCTGACGTGGGTGTGCGCGGAGAACGACCCGCTCGACCCCGGCGCCATCTGTGGGCGCGACATCGAACACCGCCCGTGCCCGATGCACGGCACCAGCAACTGACCGGAGGCGTGATGCTGTACCTGCTCATCCTCGGCGTCGCCATCCTCGTGGCGTTCGTCGCCGGCGCCGCGTACGTCGAGCACCACCCCACCGAGTGGACCGACCCCCGCAGTCCCGGACTCTCCGACGCCGCCACCGCACGAGCCGACGACTGCACCGTGACCGGTTCATGCGAGCCCGGCGACCACACCCACACCTACCCGTGCCAGGTGGCCTGGTGACCGCGGCCACCCTCACCCGCACCGGCCTCGTGTGCCACACCTGCCACCGGCCCATGCGCCGCCGCGGCACCACCGCCGCCGACCACCCCGGCACCGTCCTCGCCGAGACGAACACCCGGTGCCGCAGCTGCTACGAGCGCTCCCGCCGGCGCCGCAACGGCATGCCGGACCTGCACGCACGGCGCCGCGCCGTCGTCGAGGACGTCGAATGGCTCACCGACCCCGCCAACTTCGTCGACCGGCCCGACCGCATCGCCGCCCGCCTCGGCTACGACTCCGTATGGAACCTGCTCATCACCCTCCGCCGCGCCGGCCGCGACGACCTCGCACAGCGGCTACTGGAACGCCGCGAGCACATCGGACGCGAGGCCGTCGCATGAGTCTCACCGTCCTGTCGCTGTTCTCCGGGATCGGAGGACTCGAGCTCGGTCTTGAGTGGGCCGGCATGACCACGGTCGGACAGGTGGAGATCGACCCGTACTGCCAGCGCGTGCTGGCCCGACACTGGCCGGAGGTCCCGCGCCATGACGATGTCCGAACCGCCCCGGAATGGTGGCTCGGAGCACCCAGGCCAGTTGTCGATGTGGTCGCCGGCGGATACCCGTGCCAGCCGTTCAGCGATGCCGGCCGGCGGCGCGGTGTCGCTGACGAGCGGTGGGGCTGGCCGTGGTTCGAAGCAGTGGTTCGCGCAGTACGACCCCGATACGTCGTCGTGGAGAACGTCCCAGCTCTCGCTGACGACACCGAAGCCTTTGGATGGATGCTCGGTGACCTGGCCGCGCTCGGGTTCGATGCGGAATGGGACGTGCTATCCGCGTGCGCCGTGGGTGCCCCACACACACGTGAACGGCTGTTCCTGGTGGCCTACGCCGACAGCCTCCATGGGTCGGCGGGGATGGGGGGTGGGCAAGAACAGCAGCTCGCCCGGCTCGCGGGGTGGACATCAGCGGGCATCCGTGGCGGTTCTCAGGCGGGTGCATGGGGTGATCGCGTCGACTGGGCGGTGGAGACCGCCGGTCTTGATGATCGAAATGCTAATGGGACTACCGCCCGGATGGCTGTCACTGCCGGCGGCAACGCCGTCGTCCCCCAGGTCGCAGAGCTGATCGGACGCCTGATCACGGCCCACGACGAGGAGATGGCCGCATGAGCCCGGCGACGCTCGGCGTGCCGACACCTGACGGCCGCTGCGAGAGCTGCGGCGCGCCCGTCCGCTGGGCCGTCACCGCCGCGAACCGGCGGCCGATACCGCTCGACCCCGAGCCCGTCGAGCCTCGCACCCGTGGAGCGCTGGTGCTGATCGGTGAGACCGCCTACGGCCGCCGTGACGCCGCTGCCCGCCTGATGGCGATGTTCGCGGAGTCCGAGGCCGACGCCGACCACCGCGCCATGACCGACTACGCGTGGCACGTCGCGCACTTCGCCACGTGCCCGAAAGCCCACCACCACCGGAGGAACCGATGACCACCAAAGACCAGCTCCGCGGAACGCCATGGCACGACGTCGACCACCCCGACGAGCACGTCGCCGCCGAGGGTGCCGCGCACCTGCTGACCCGGACTGCGCACCTGATGCGCCAGCACGCCGCCGCCGCCGACAGCGACGTAGGCGGGCCGTACTGGTTCGCCGACCAGGCACAGAACGGCCGCTGCTCGATCATCGTCGAGCACGAGGGCTGCTACGTCATCGGTTCCGCCCCCGAGCCCGTCGCGCAGCACGCCGCCCGCTGGGACCCGCACACCGCGGCGACGGCCGCCGCGATGCTCGAAGCCTCGGCCCGGATCATCCGCATGGACGGCCGGATCGGTGACCACGCGCCCGCGGTCGACCTGGCCCGCGCCTACATGCGCTCGTACGGGGAGCCGGTCCGATGACGCGGCTGAACGCATCTCTCCCGAAGGGCGACGGGAACGGTCTCGGGTCGCTCGAGCTGGCGCTGACGTCCGAGCCGCACCGCGTGCACGTCGTGCTCATGCTGATCGACTGCAAGAAGATCACCACCGACGCCGACACCGGCGACATCGAGGCAACGGCCCGTATCCGCCGTATCGAGCCGATCCCGGCCGAGGACCGCGACCTGGCGGGGAAGATGCTGCGGCGTGCGTTCGAGCGCCGAACCGGCAAGACGGTGCTGCCGTTCGACCTTGAGCAGGACGTGATCGAGGCGTTCGGCGAGCACCCGGCCCGCGGTGACGAGGACCAGCCATGAGGCGGGCCGCCCGCTGGCTGGCCGTGCAGGCCGGCACCTGCGTGATGATCGGCTTCGGCTGCATGTTCGCCACGTTCGCCACGCTGGCGCAGCTCGCCCAGGGGCAGGCATGAGGACCGGCCGGGCGAAGGCTGATCTGTGGGTGCAGCTGCGCCGGCACCCGATGTACACCTACAGCGCCGAGGTGGTGAAGGTCACGAAGCGGCGCCCGATCAAGCCGGAGCCTGGCGCCGTCGTCGTGCGCGTCGCCGTGGACGTCCCGCTGGCGCTGTTCAGCCTCGAAGCGACCGCCACGGTGACCTTGCCCGAGGACGACCGCCCATGACCGCGAGCAGGGTGGTGTGCCGCGGCTGCTCGATGTGCACGCCCGGCCCGGACTCGGACGCCGTCCTGGCCGCCTCACGGGCCGCTGTGGCCGCGCACGGCCCCGCGGGAGACGTGTGCGTGCTGTGCCGTGCCGCGCCCGGCACGCTCCGCGTACGGGGCAGCAGTGACCGCGTGTGCGGCCTGTGCGCCGACGTGCTCGCGGTGCCGCTCGTGTCGCCGGATGACGGGTGACGAGCTGATGCGTCCTGTCCTGCTGTCGATGTTGGGGGTTCTCTGTGGCGTGGGTCCGCGGTGGAGACACCGCGCTGACGCATCCGGTCGTGGTGCGCGGTATGACGGTGGCCGGCGCGGACTCGCGCACGTGGCGCGAGCTGCTGGGCACCGCGCACCTGCTCGCCTCCGTGGCGGGCGCGCATCTCACCGATGGGGTGATCGAGGCCGGGCACCTGATGATGGTGTGCGGCGCCGACATGCCCACCGTGGCCGCGCAGATGGTGGAGGCCGGCTACCTCACCCCCGACGAGATCGACGGCCGGCAGGTGTGGCGGCTGATCAACGACCCCGAGCTGATACACATACGCTCTCGCGCCGAGGTCGAGTGGGACCGCGCCCGCAAGCGGGACGCGTCGAACGCGGACGTCACCTTGCGCGTGGTCCTCCGCGACGGCTCGGCGTGCCGGTACTGCGGCCGGACCGTGTCGTGGAAAGACCGCCGCGGCACCCGCGCCGCCACCTATGACCACCGCATCCCCGGCAAGCCGGCGAAGATTGCGGATGACCTGTTCGTGGCCTGCAAGGGCTGCAACTCATCGCGCAAGGACGACCCGACAGGCGCGTGGGACCGAGAGCACCCGCGCCTGCCGGCACCCGACAAGCCCTACTACTGCGACCACGCCCGTGCACGCCTCGCGGCGGCCGGCATCACCGTCGACCCCGCCAGCGCGCCACCAGAGACCGGCTCAGGCCCCACCGGCACGAACGCACCCGCCACGGCGGGCCGCGGGCACCGGGACGAGCGGCCAGCGGACCTGGCGGACCTGGATGAGGGTCCGGAAGCCAGCTTCCCCGGGACGGGTCGGGACGGGTCGGGTCAGGCCGTGTCGGGTGCCGCTGCTCGCCGCAGGGCTCGACGTCGCCGTACCCGAGCACCAGACCGACCCCGCGAGAGGGGGACCAGTGGACCTGGAGGACATCGCACTGACCGAGGCCATCAGGGGTGAACGCATCCTGCCCGACGTCGGCGAAACGCACTCGTGCGGATGCCCCTCGTGCAAGCCGCGGTGTCGAGTGCTCACCGACGAGACGCTGATGTCTCGGTGCGCGCACCCGGCCGTGCTCATCGTCGGCCCGGTGCAGATGTGCGTCATGCACGTCGCCGGCACCGTCGCCGGGCTGCGGCTGATCGGCGCGCTCGACGCCCCTGACGTGTCGAACACGCTTCCTACACTGTGACCAGGCCACGAGCTGATCACTGTGCAACGTGACCAGCCATCGGCCAGAAGAGAGGACACATGGCCTACCTGGTGAAGAACCCGCCGCGGGTCCGGCAGTTCCGGCCGCGCCGCGCCGGCCTGTGGGGCGTCATCGGCGTGCACACCGCCGAGTCGTTCCCCGACGAGACCGGCCCGGACACCGGCGCCGAGAACGTGGCCCGGTTCATCCGTGACCGCACGACCCCAGGCTGCTACCACCGCCTCAGCGACAGCGACTCCCGGATCGAGCTGGTGCCGTTCGAGCTGGCCACGTTCCACATCGGCACGCACGGCCTGAACGACCGCACCATCGGCATCTCCGCCGCGACGCAGGCCGCGAAGTGGCGCAGCCTCGACCCCGACTACGTCACGGCCATGGTGCAGAACATGGCCCGCGACGCCGCCGACGCCGCCCGCTGGCTCAAAACCGAGCACGGGATCACGGTGCCGGCCCGCCGGATCACGCTCGCCCAGGCACTCAACGGCCAGCACGGGTTCCTGGCTCACGGCGACGCCGACCCCGGCCGGCGCACCGACCCCGGGGAGCACTTCCCCTGGCCGCTGTTCCTGTCCACCTACGCCGCGCTCATGCGTGGCGACACCACCACCGACGACGAATGGAGCGAAATGGCCAGCCGCGAAGAGGTCGAACAGGCCTCGTACGAAGGGACGATGCGGGCGCTCGCCGACGCCGCCGCCGGCAACGGGCTCACCGTCCTGCACGAACGCCTACAGGCCGAGGTCGAACAGGGGGTGGCGCGCCAGTTCGTCATCCTGATCGACGAGGCCGCCAACCGCAGCACCGCCCGAGGTCGAGCCCTGTCCAACGACCTGTGGGCCATCACCCGCGGGGAGCGTGGCGAATGAGGGCCGCGCTGCGCAGGACCCGCAAGGCGGTCGGTGCGCTGCTCGGTGGCGTCACCGGCGCCGCCGTGATCGCCGTGGCCGACGCGTTCGACGCCGACGTGGAACCGACCCTGGCCGGTGCCATCGCCGTGATCCTCGCGGCGGCCGGGACGTGGCTCGCGCCACCAAACGAGCCGGCCGAGGGCTGACCGATGGCTGCCGGATGGTCCGGACGCACGGTCACGCGTGCGCGCCGGGCCATCCGCGCCAAGGGACAGCACCAGGCGTGCTGGCGATGCGGCCGACCGCTCGACCTCGACCGCGAGAAGTGGCACGTCGGCCACATCGTCGACCGCCGGCTTGGCGGCACGAACGCACCGAGCAACACGGCGGCCGAGTGCCCGCCCTGCAACCTCAAGGCCGGCGGCCGGCTCGGCGGCAAGATCGCCGCAGCCAACCGCCGCGCACCCATCCAGCGAACCGAGAGGACCCGTCGATGGTGAGCGACCCGAACACGGCGAACGACAACGGGCCCGCGCCGAAGATCGTCGGGCTGTCGAACACCGGGCCGACACCGATGTGTGTGCACGTCGATGGCCACGAGCACCCGGCCCCGCTCGACAGC
The DNA here is from genome assembly GCF_000515395.1 of Jiangella gansuensis DSM 44835. NCBI lineage: Bacteria > Bacillati > Actinomycetota > Actinomycetes > Jiangellales > Jiangellaceae > Jiangella > Jiangella gansuensis. The sequence continues at coordinate 274,436 of NZ_KI911782.1, forward strand.
TTCGGCACGGCCATGCTCGACCCCGAGTGCGCCGCCGGCCCGGACATCGAGCCGTGACCACCACCGCCGCCCGGCCGCGTACTCACCACGTCACGGTCAGCGTCGGCACCCGGCCAACTGCCGAGGTGCGCTGCTCGTGCGGCTGGCACACCGAGACCACCAAGGACAAGGCGCTGCCGTACGGCGCCGCCCACCTGAGAGAGGCATGATCATGCACCCAAGCACCGTGGCGATCCTCCAGTACTTCGCCTACGACCACCTGCCGGCCTACTTGCAGGGGGTGTCGCGTCCGTTCGCCGAGCTAGCCGCGGACATGGCTGACCGCCTCGACGGGCCGGAGCTGACCGTCTGTCTGCGGAAGCTGTTGGAAGCGAAGGACTGCGCCGTCCGCGCTGCTCTCGCCGGACCATGATCGTTTTTGAGACGGCCGATAACCCCAACACGCAGTCCGCTCCCTTTTTCTATCGGGGCTGGTCAGGGGCCTGATGAGGCACGATTGCGCCGAGTGCGGCCGTGACTTCGAGGGCCGATCTGACGCCCTGTATTGCACGACCTCTTGCCGCTCGCGGGCCAGTAGGAAACGCCGTCAGAGCCGTGCAAAGGCGTTCCCACCTGCGGATATGCGGAAGGGTCGGCCGAGTTCGCCCCGAATGGAGGCCGGAGCGAAGCTGCTCGGCGTCGAGCTGCATGATCACCAGCTTGAGCTGGGCGAGCTGCTGGACGCCGGCCACGAGACGACGGCGATTCAGTGGCCGCGGCGGGCGGGCAAGACCACGAGCATATGGGCGTGGCTGCTCGGCAGGTGTGCGACCGAGGATGACACGCTGATTCTGACGACGGCGCAGTCCGGGTTCAAGGCTCGCGACCGGTTCATGTCGATCATGCGGATGTTGGACCGGGCGAAGGCGCCCGGGCGCCCACGGGTGTATCAGGGCGCCGGGCACGAGGCGTTCGAGTTCGCGAACCACTCGCGGTTGTGGGTGGTCGCGCCGAAGGCTGACACCGCGCTCGGTGACGCCGCGAACGTGATCTACGTGGACGAGGCGCAGGCGCTCGCCCCGGACGCGTCGCTGGACTTCGAGCAGGCCGCGATGCCGCTGCTGGACACCGTCGAGGATGGCCAGGTGGTGCTGTCCGGCACGCCGGGGAAGGTCCGGGCGGGCTGGTACTGGAACGCGCTACAGACCGGGCTGGGCGAGCGGACCGGCGTCGTCGTCGGCAGCTACGCACCCGGGCACGCGGTGTCGGTGTACGCCGCGCAGCCGGGCGACAAGTGGGACGACGAGCGGGTGTGGCGTCGAATACACCCCGGCATCGGGCGGCTTACCACCATCGAGAAGATCCGTGCCCGGCACACGAAGTTCGCCAAGGAGCCGCTGCGGTTCGCGATGGAGTACCTGGGCGTGTGGCCGGGCACCGACCAGCGCCGCGCCATCGACGCCGACGAGTGGGCCGCCGCCGGCGACGACTTCGCCGAGAAGCCGGACAGGTTCGGCCTCGCCTACGACGTGGACCCGCTGGGCGTCCAGGCGTCACTGGTGGCCGCCTGGCGCGACGATGACGGCCTGGCGCACATCGAGTTGCTGATGCACGGCGAGCCCCGCCAGATCGGCAAGGAGGCGCTACGCGTGGCCCGGGAACACCGGGTGCCCATCGGGTACGACAACCTCGGGCAGAACCTCGACGTAGCCGAAGGGCTGAACCGAGCCAAGCCGAAGCCGAAGATGATGCCGCTCGCGCTGCGAGACATCGTCGCCGCCCAGTCCGGGCTGATGGCTGAACTGCGGATCACCGAGAAGCACCCCGCCGTGACGCTGCAACACCCGGACCAGCCCGTCCTGAACGCCGCGGTCGAGTCGGCCGCGTGGCGCACGGTCGGCGACTCCGGGCAGCTGTTCGGCCGGCGCGTGTCGACCGGCGACATCACAGCCATCGTCGCGGCGGCGAACGCGCTGCTCGTGTTCGACCGGATGCCGAAGCGAACGTCCATTCGGATCGTGACGCGGGCGAGCTGATCCACGTATGCAGAGATGTCAAATGCTCTCTATAGCATTTGCCTCGTGGGTGTCATCAGCGCGTGGCGGGACATGCTCTCGCGGCCGAAGCCGGGCTTGCCGTTGGCGTCGCCGTGGTCGACGTCCACACTTCAGACCGCGGTACTGGCGGACATCTTCGGCAAGGAGAACTTGCCCGTCACCCGCGAGATGTGCATGTCCATCCCGGCGGTGTCCAAGGCTCGGGCGCTCGTCGCCGGGAAGCTGGCTCGCCAGCCCCTTAAGGCATACCGCGGTGATGCCGAACTGCCGGCCCGGTCGCAGCCGTCGTGGCTGTATCGGACCAACGGCGACGTGCCGCCGCAGATGCGGATGCTGTGGACCATCGATGACCTGTTCTTCGGTGGGTGGTCGCTGTGGGGTGTGGAGCGCGGCACGGCCCGCGACGACCAGCGATACGGCCCGATCCTCGACGCCTACCGGGTGCCGTACGAGTGGTGGGAGTTCGACCCGGACGGGAAGATTCTCGTCAATGGAGGCGAGGTCACCGAGGACTCGGTGATCCTGTTTGCCGGCCCGTTCGAGGGCCTGATCGAGGCGGCGGCCGACACGATCCGCGGCGCCCGGAACCTTGAGCGGGCGTGGGCGAAGCGGGTCAACAACCCGATCCCCGCGACCGAGCTGCACCAGACTACCGACGACGTCATGGAAGACGAAGAGATCGACGAGCTCGTCGACACCTGGATCGGCATGCTGAATAAGGGCGGCGGCGTCGCCTACACGCCGCCGTCCATCGACGTGCGAACGCACGGTGAGACTGTGCTCGACCTGTTCATCGAGGGCCGCAACGCTGTCACGCTCGATGTCGGGCGGCACACCAACGTCGGCGCGCAGATGCTCGACGCATCCATGGCGACCAGCTCATTGCAATACGTGACCGCGGTCGACGGCCGCAACTCGTTCATCGACGACACCCTCGACTACTGGGCGATGCCCATCGAGGCGCGCCTGTCGATGGACGACGTCGTACCCCGCGGACAGCGGATCGCGTTCGACCTGTCCCACCTCACCCGGCTCCCACAACCGTCGACCGGACCAGCAACGGAGGACTGATCCCATGAACGCACGCAAGTCGACCAAGGACACCGAGGCGGCGGACGTCGAGCCGGCCGAGACCGAGACGGCGCAGGCCGAGACGCCCGGCGCCGCCACCAACGAGGCAACCGGCGAGGTGGTCCGCATCGTCCCGAAGCCGCACGGCCTGGAAGCCGTGTACGTCCGCGGGGCGGACGGCAGCACCACCCGAATCGTGCGCAAGCGGTCCGCCGACACGGACGAGCCCGCAACGGAGGACTGACCGATGGCGAAGACCACCGCGTTGCAGGCGCTCGGCACGCTGCTGGAGGCGTCCGCCGATGACCGCACGCTGACCTACCGGCTTCTGCCGTACGGCGAGCAGGGCCGCACCAACCTCGGGCGCGTGACAGCTGGCCCGGGTGTCGTGCGCATCCCGGGTGACCCGTCCGAGCTGGTGGCCAACCTGGAGCACGACCGCAAGCGGCCGGTCGCCCGGGCCACCTCGATCACCGAGGATGACGGCGGCCTGACTGCCACGTTCCGTATCGCCGCGACGACGGCCGGTAACGACTTGCTCGCCGAGGCGGCCGAGGGTCTGCGCACAGGCATCTCCGTTGAGCTGTCCGACCCGGTCATCCGCAACGGCAAGCTGCTGTCCGCCGAGCTGGCCGGCGCCGGGTTCGTCGCCTCTCCGGCGTTCCCGTCCGCACAGCTGGTCGCGGCCGACGCCGGCGAGCTGCCCGACGAGATCGCGCCGGACTCGCAGTCGCACAGCGTCAGTGAGGACGTCATCGAGGTGGACGGAAAGAAGTACCGCCGCATCACCGAGTCCAGCTACGAGACTCGCACCGAGCCCGTCGCGGGCAACGACGACGACCCGCCGGACGGCGGGGACGAAGACACCGAGGACGACGCGTCCGAGGAAGACCAGGAGGACCAGCAGATGACCGCTTCCACCGCCAAGAAGGCAGCGTCCGCGCCGGCGACGCTCCGCGGCGCCGCTGCCAAGGGCGGCGGCCGCGGTACCACGCTGCTCGCCGCCGACGCCGGCCCCCGCGACCTGTTCCGACTGTTGGCCGAGGCCGGCAAGACGCAGGACAGTGAGCTGATCGCCGAGCTCGTCGACATCACGCAGTCCGGCGCCATCGGCAACACTGAGGTGCCCCAGTATGTCGGCGAGCTGTGGGATGGCCGCGCAGCCGAGCGGCGCATCATCCCGCTGTTCAACCACGCCGACCTCACCAGCTACAAGGTGCACGGCTGGCGCTGGGTGAACAAGCCGCAGGTCGCGCCGTACGCCGGCGACAAGGCCGACGTTCCGAGCAACGCCGTGTCCACCGAGCAGGTGACGATCTCAGCCGAGCGGATCGCCGGCGCCCACGACATCGACCGCAAGTACCGAGACTTCGGGGATGAGGCGTTCTGGCAGTCGTACCTGGCGGCCATGACCGAGTCCTACGCCGTCCAGTCCGACGCCGCCGTTCTGGCCGACGCGCTCGCGGCGGCCACTGCGGTCACCGTAGGTGATCCGGTGACCGGTGTACCCGCGGTCTGGATCAAGATCGTGGACGGCGTCCTGTCTGTGTTGCAGGCCACCAACGCGATGCCCAGCTTTTCGGTACTGGCGTTCGACCTCTACCGTGACTTCCTGCTGACGCCGCAGGACGGCGGCCTGGAGTACCTGAACGCCGCGCTCGGGTTCGAGCGGGGCACCGTCAACCAGGGCAACTTCTCGGTGCTGCCGCATGCGGCCATCCCTGACGGCGGAGCACTGACGGGAGCCCGCGAGGCGGTCACCGTGCACGAGCTGGGCGGCGGCACCCCGATCCGAGTCGAAGCCGAGAACGTCGGCAAGGGCGGCATCGACGCCGGCGTGTTCGGCTACTACGCCGTCAACATTCACGACACCGGCGGCCTGGCGCTCGTCAACGACCCGATCACCCCCTGACGGCGGCTGACCGATGGCGGAATGGGCGACGCCCGAGCAGGCGCGGGACTCGTGGAGCGACGCGCCTGACGACCCTGCCCTGCTGGGCCGTCTGCTCAACGCCGCGCAGGAGATGTGTGAGCTGTACGCGCCGGCACTGGCCACGGGGGAGCCAGTGCCGGCCCGCTACACCGAGGCGGTGATCTTGCAGGCGCGGGAGGTGTGGCAGGCGATGGACCGTGACGGCGACGTGCTCGGGTTCGACGGCGAGTACGCCGTCCGGGTCCGGCCGCTGTCGGCGTCGGTGAAGTCGCTGCTGCGTCCGCCGCGGGGTCGGCCGTCGTTCGGGTCCTGGGGGTCGACGTCGTGACGAGCATTCAGAAGTGGGTTGCGGGTGTGCTCGATGACGCGCTGCCGGACGCGTACATCGTGCGCGGCTACTGGTGGGCGCCGGACGGGGCCGAGCCCGGCCGGACGTACGTGTCGGTGTACCGGACGCTGGCCGAGCCGGCCGCGAACGTGCAGGGCGCCCGCCGGCACGAACTGAACGTGGACGTCATGACGAGCATCACCAACCCGAAGAAGGCGGACGACGCGCTGGACGCGGCGCTGTCGGCCGTGCTCGACGTCATCGACACAGACGAAGACTTCGGCGGCCTGACGTGGGTGCGGGCGGACCGGATCGTGGCCGGCGAACAGCAGTACCCGGCCTACACCATCAGCGTGTGGTGCGTGAGCACCCGAGAGACAGAGGAAGGCGCCTGACATGGCACAGATTGCCGTCAAGCCGTTCGTGCTCAAGGACGTTCTCCTGGGCATCGAGGTCGACAACTACGAGGCGCACGTGTCGGCGGTGACGTTCACGCCGGCCAACTCCGCGCAGGAGTGGCGCGGCCTGACCCCGTCCGCGGTGTTCACCGACCCGGGGTCGGAGACGTGGACGGTCACGCTGGAGATCGCGCAGGACTGGGAGACCCCGGATTCGCTGGCCCGGTACCTGTTCGAGAACGCCGGCCAGACGCGGGCGGTCACGTTCAAGCCGCAGTCCGGGTCCGGTCCCACGTTCGAGGCGAACGTCACGCTCGTGTCGCCGGCCATCGGCGGCACCGGCAACTCGTACGCGACGGCGTCCGTGGCGTGCGGCGTGCAGGGCCGCCCGACTCTGGTCGACCCGTCGCCGGCGCCTGACGCCTGGACCGCGGAGACCGCCTACGAGGTGGGCGACCGGGTCAGCATCGGCGCCGCGGTTCTGCGTGCGCTGACGGACGGCACGTCCGCCGCCGCCGAACCGACCGCGCCCGGCCGCAGCAACGTCGTCGTCGACGGCACCGTGGCCTGGCTCCAGACCGCCTGACCCATGCTGCGCGTCGGGAACCATCGCGAGCTACAGGCCGTCGTCTTGGCGTTGAAGGCGATGGACCGTGACCTGGCCCGCGATATCCGGCGCGACACCGTCCGCACGATGGGGCCGGAGTGGAAAGAGGCCGTACAGCGGCGGGCGTCCTGGCACATGGATCACCGGGTGATCGTGCCGGGCACCCGCATCGCTGGCGGCAACCCGCCAACGATGATCGCCGCATCGTCCCGGCGGCGGCTGTCCGGCGGGCTGGTGCCGGTGCAGGCGTGGGGCGGGTTCGAGTTCGGGTCGAACCGGAGCCGCCGCACCACCTACACCCGCCGCAACCGCCGCACGGGCGGCACACACAGCGTCACCCGCAACACCACCAGGCAGCTACCGCGGCGCGCACCCCGCGGCCGTGTCGCGTACCCGGCCGTCGCCGAGATGGCGCCACGCCTCGCGTCGCTGTGGGTCCAGACCGTAGTCCGTCGAGTGCACGAGGCCGCCGAAGGGAGGCAGTGAGACATGGCCCGCCCGATCCGCATACCCATCGTCTCCGACGTCTCCGGGGTCTTACGCGGCACCAACGACGTAGAACGTGCGCTGGACGACGTAGCCGACTCGCTCGACGACGTCTCCCGCGAGGCGCAGCGAGCCGGCCAGGACGCCGGCCGCGAGCTAGCGGACGGGTTCGAGCAGGGCATGCGGCTGGTCGACCGCGTTGCGGAGGTCGCGGGCGAGGACGCTGCCCGCGAGTTCGAGGCCGGACTACGCGCCGGCAAACCGGCCGACGTGCTGGCCGACGACTTCCGGGCCGCTGCCGACCGGGTCGGCGCCGAGGCTGACGGCATGGCCGCCGAGGTTGAGGGCGCCACCGAGCGGATGGAACGCAGCTTCCGCGACGCGTTCGACAGCATCCCCAACACGACGCGCCCGGCGATGCAGCGCACTGCGCAGGACGTGGACGACACCGCGTCGCGTACCCGGGCCAGCATGCGCGAGCTGGGCGACGAGGCCAGGCAGAACGCAGCCGAGACGTTCTCCAGCTTCGACGGCAGCGCCCGGTCATTCGCGGACGGGCTACAGGGCACGTTGGGCGGCATCGTCGGGTCGCTCGGCCCGCTCGGTGCTGCCATCGGCGCCGCCGGAGCGGCCGGCGTGGGGCTCGTCGTCCGGCAGTTCGACCGGGCAGGAGAGCGCGCCGAGGCGTTGCGCGAGCGTGTCCGCGGTGTGCTCGACAGCCTTAACGAGATACGCGACCGTGGCGGGTCCGCGCTCGATCCCATGATCGACCGGCTGTACGAGATGGCCGATGCCGCCGGCGAGGGTGACGAGTCGCTGGCCCGGCTGCGTGAGGACGCCGAGGGCATCGAGGGTCTGTCGTTCGAGGGGCTGGCGCAGGGTCTGGCCGGCGACGCCGACGCGCTCGACGAGGCCGCGGACCGGATCCGCGACTACCGGGCCGTGATCGAGGACGAGCTGTTGCGCGCCATCCGACTACAGGACACCGAGGGGGAAACACGCTGGGCGCGGGAGAGGGACCGCGTAGACGACCTAATCGGTAAGACCGAGGAAGAGGCCGAGGCTCGCCGCCGGGCCGCAGAGGAACGCGCCGCGCTCGAAGCAGCGGGAATTCAGGAGCTGATCCGCCGCCAGGAGGCCGAAGAGGAAGCCGCTGCGGCCCGCCAAGCTGCGGTGGATGAGTACCTGGCGGCTGGCGAGGTGGTCGCCGAGCGGGAAGCGGCCATGCAGGCGGAGCGGGTCGAGGCGGCGGAGGCCGCGAACCAGCGCATCACTGAGTCGGTGCTGTCGCTGTCGGAGGCGTACGGCGAGGTCCGTAACGACGCCATCGAGGACGGCGAGATCACCGCGTCCGAGTTGATCGGGATTCTCGACCAGCAGTTGGCCGACCAGAACGCTCGCATCGAGGCGTGGGCGTGGGCGCAGGAGAACCTGACGGCGCGGCAACGGCAGGTGCTGCTCGACATGGGTGAGGACGGGTTCTTGGCGTTGCAGGGCCTCATCAACGCCACGCCGGAGCTGCGCGCCGACGCGCTGGCCCGGCTCACCACGGTCGGTGAGCGCAAGGCGTCCGCGGAGGTGGACGGCTACGAGCGCGGCATACCGGACACGGTGCCGGGACCGAACATCGTTGCTGGGTTCGACGGGTCGGCCATCGAGCGCGGCTTGGCGAGGTTCCACGGCATGACGATCCCGATCAACTTCCGCGGCACGGTGGGCCGTACGAACGTGATGACGAACTGAGGGGTGGGTGTGGCTACGACGATCAGCAACGGGACGTCGGCGGTGGTGCCGCTGCTGGTGCTCGGGTGGGCGCCGGTGCGGCCGTCTCGCGCTGTTGTGCACCGCCTCATCGGCGATGTGTTCGCGGCGGTGACGCTGCGCCCGCAGGCGGCTCGTGAGGGCACGCTGCGGCTGCTGTGCGCGGACGAGGCGGCCGCGCAGGCCGCGGTCGATCTGCACTCGCAGGGTGTCGTCCTGACGATCACGGACGGGGACGTGGCCGCGGTGTCGATGACGTACGTGGTGACCGGGAACGTCGCTTCGGAGCTGGACCCGCAGACGCTGCGCCGGTGGCTCGTGTCCGTGGACTACACCGAGGTCGCGCCGTGACGGTCTCGACCCACCTGACCCGGCTGACCATCGCCGGCCGCGCTGTCGACGTCGCGGACGCGTCGTTGACCCTGGACGCTGACCAGAACCCGTACGCCGTCCTGACCGCCACGGTGCCGCTGGCGGCGCTGAGTGACGGCGACGTGGCCACGAACGGGCACGGCCAGTTCGGGACGCGGGACATCTTCAACGAGGACCCCGAGAGCTGGTGGTTCAATCCGCACGGCATCCCCGGCCCGGCGGACACGGTCCTCGTGGATGGCATGTGGGTGACGACGTGGAATGAGCCGTCCTCGGCGTACCCGCTGCCGCACTCGCGCACGTCGTTTCAGTACGTGCCGGCGCTGGCCCAGCACTCCTACACCGCCTCGACCCGCATCCGAGCCGACGTCGATCTGCTCACCGCGACCATGGTCGTGGAAATGGTGCGCGAGGGCGGGTGGTTCGACGAGGTCGGCCGGTTCACCGTGCCCAACGTGCCGGCCGGCGAATGGGCGCAACTCGCAGTCGAGTTCGCCGCGCCGACCGGTGCCCGGTATGTGCACGTGCACGTCGAGACCCGCGCCGTCGACGGGTACGAGGTCGGGGACACGCTCGTGCAGGACGGCGTCACGATGGCGCGGACGCTGTCCATGGACGCGCTCGACCCGCGCCAGACCCCACCGCCACCGGTGTCCGTGGGGCTGACGCAGGCGTTCTCCTACGGCAACCCGCTGGCGGACATCTCCGCCGACTACGCCGGCGCCACCTTGGCGGACCTGGCCCGGGTGGAGACCGACTTTCTACTCACGGCCGACTTTGAGGACGGCTTGGACGGGTTCACCGGGACCAACCCGAACAGCGCCGTGTGGCCGAACCACGAGTCGATCTTGACGCTGTCGACCGAGCGTGCGCACAGCGGCGCGCAGTCGGTGCACGTGCAGGCGGTCAATCCGACCAACGTGTGGATGATGTTCGGGCCGCCGGCGCCGATCCCGCCGGGGAAGCCGTTCTTCGCCGACGCCTGGTTCTACTGGACCGGCACCGGCCCGGCGGCCGCGGCGACCATGGTCGAGTTCTACGACGCTGACGGGCAGTGGGTGGCTATCAGCTACGGCACCGCCCACGCCGCGCCCGTAGGCACGTGGAACCGTGTGCGCGGCGACATCGAGGTCCCGGACAACCCGGCCATCGCGACGGCCCGCCTCGTCGTGTACGTGTCGGCGGCCGGCGCCACCGATGTCTGGTTCGACGACGTCACGTTCCGGTTCGCCCGGCTCGGACTGTCGTCGCTCACCAGCGAGTACGGGCGGGCGTTGAACCCGAGGTTCGGGTTCGCCCCGTCGACGAGGGTGCGCGCGAACCTACACCTGCGCCGCGTGAGTGTCGGCCACCAGCCGGGGACGGTCGCCATCGAGGCGGCGTCCGCGGACTCGCTGCTGCTGGACTACAGCCTGGTCGCCACGTCGGCGATGACGCCTACCGGATCGACGATCCGCGACTGCGTGAACATGGTCTTGTTGCACGTGCTCGGGGTCGCGTTGCCGGCCGGCGACACCGGCGGCGAGCTGGTCGACACCGAGGCGCTGCCCTGGCAGCCCGGCGAAGGCAGCTACGACTACCTCAACAGCATCGTGGCGATGGGCGGGTACCGGCTGTGGTGCGACGAGCGCGGCACCTGGCGCCTGGAAGACCCCGAGCTGGTGGTGCCGCCGTCACGGTTGGCCGGGTCCGCGCTCACCGCGGTCGACCTCACCGAAGAGATCGACCGGGCCGGCGGGCTGTGGTGTGACGCGGCCGTGGTCACGTACGAATGGGAAGACAGCAACGGCACGTCGCGGCGCCGGCACGACGCCGCCGGCATCACCGGGTCACGCACCGCCACAGCCACGGTCCAGCGGCCGTACCCGGGGTCGGGGATGGCGCGGGGCATGGTGCGCAAGGGCCAGTCCTACGGCCGCGTGGTCGGCTACACCGGGGTCTCGAACTACGACGTGCGCCCGTACTGGGCGGTGCAGTTCGACATGCCGGACGGGTCGATCCAGCAGGGCGTGATCTCACAGGTGCGGTGGGACCTGCCGGCCGACGAGATGACCGTAACCACGCGCTGGCTGCTCGGCATCACCGAGCACTCCTACCTGTACACGCCGCCGGGCGTGGCCTATGACGACGTCCCGGCCGGGGTGTCGTACGACGACTACCAGTGGACGGGGTGACACATGGCCAACGGTGATGACGCCGCCGAGGTCGGCATGGACGTGGTGGCCGGGTCCCAGGACATCAGGCAGGTCTACTCGGAGGTCAACAAGACCCGCGACTACCTCGCGCAGCACCGCACCAGCGGCACGCACCGGGCCGACCAGATCACCAGCGGCACACTGCCGGTGGCGCGTGGCGGCACCGGACGGAACAACCTCTACGCCGCGTTCAGCGACGTCGGCGCGCACCCGACCACCAATCGTCTGCTGATGGTCGACCAGAACAACATCGTGCGGAGCCTGCGCAACGGCGACCTCGACCCGGCATACATCGGGTACCGCCTGCACTTCGGCATTTGGGAGGGCCTGACGTTCGCCGCCGATGGCACGGAGGTGGTCGCCCACGAGGCCGGATTCACGCCGACGTTCGTGCAGACGCAGGGGTTCCTCACTGCCGGCGGGACCGCCGTCATCGTCACGCCACGTGCGGACAACGAGCCGGCCAACAGTGAGAACGTGTTCTTGCGGGCGTTCAACCTGCATACCGGGACGCCGTACCAGGGCAACCTCTCGAAGGTGTCCTACATCGTGGGGAGGTCGGCCTGACATGGGCGCGCTGGACGAGAACGGCATCTGGCTCTACACCGAGGACGACCCCGCTTCCCCGTTCTCGGACACCCTCAACCTGCTCGCCGAGTCGACGTCGGACCAGTTCACCGCCGACCGTGCCCGCCTGTCGGCCGTTGAGGGCCGCGGCAACGCGTCCGCGTGGTCGCCGTCGTTCACCAACGCCGCGGTCGGCAACGGCGCCGTGAACGCGTACTGGGCCAGGGTTGGTGCCCTCGTCCACTGGTCGTGGAAGTGGGTGTTCGGGTCGACCTCGAACATCACCGGCGTGTTCGTGTCCGACCTCCCCACGGCCGTCACCGGCGGGTCGTGGATGGCGGTCGGGTCCGGGTTCGTCGGCCGCGGCACGGCCACGTCGAACCGGACAACCCTGGTGTGCCGCATGTCCAGCTCGAGCGGGTTCAACCTGTGGATGGACGGGGACAGCGTCAACGAGGATTCGCCGCTGGGGCCCTGGCTGGCTGGCGACGTCATCAGTGTGGGAGGGGTGTACCTCGCGGCATGAGCGACACAGTCACCGTGGCACTCATCGGCGCGATTGGCGCCATCCTGGCCGGCGTGCTCGTCGAACTCGTGCGAACCCGCCGCCGAGCCGACGTCGCCGCCCACGAGGTACAGCCCAACGGCGGCGACTCGCTCCGTGACGTCATCAACCGGATCGACCGCCGCCAGCTCGTCGCCAGCGAACGCGCCTCCCGTACGGAGGGAAAGGTCGACCGGCTCGGCATCCAGCTCGCGGACCACCTGGCCGCCGCGGCCGAGGAATCACGGACCATCGCCCGCATACTGCGCCACCTCGACCTACCAGACGCGTAGCGGGGAGAGCCGCTACAGGCGCTCGATGCGCTCTGCGATCTGCGAGCCAAGGCCGGGCCGGCGGGCGTCTGGCTGCCAGGTGAGCGCGGCGACGACCAGCCAGGCCATGAGGAAGGCGCCGCCAGCGCCCATCATTAGGACTCCAAGGGTGCGGCCGGTGGCGCTGCCGTCGTCGTAGCCTTCGGGCAGGCTGAGGCCGTAGGCGATGGCGCCACCGGCGAGCAGGACGCCGGCGAGCGTGACCAGGGCGGCCCGGAACGGGTTGACTGGCGTCGGGGTGGGTGTGCTCATCGGGTCCTCCATGGAAGCGGTCGGGTACGTCTACCACGGACCCCGGACACAACCCGCGGTGTCCGGGGCCGGCGGGTGTCTACGTGGCGAGTCCGGCGATGATGGCGAAGACCATCATGGCACCGATGGCGCCGAGGATGATCATTGCCCAGCGGGCCAGGCCGGGTGGTGGGTCGTTGGGGTCGGTAGGGTCGTGCATGGGCCTGCCTCCAGCCTGCGTCTGGCGGGTGGGTCAAGAGCCCGTCGCGGTGTTGGCGCACCTGCGGCGGGCTCGCCACGTCTACGGTGCGGGCACCACCGCCTCTCGATCGCGGACGGCCGCGGCGGCGGCGCCGTGCTGGTTGGTGTGCAGGTACATGGTGGTCTCCTGTCAGATGGCGTCGACGACAGCGGTCAGTTCGTCGTCGTCGACGAGGGTGTAGATCTGTGTGGTGGCTACCGACGCGTGCCCGAGCAGCCGTTGCACGGCGCGCAGGTTGCCGCTGGTGCGCAGCGCCCGGGTGGCGAAGCGGTGCCGCAGGGTGTGGCCCTTCATGCCAATGGCTCGCTTGGCGATGTCGCCGACGAATCCGGGCGAGACGTGCCCGCTGGTGCGGCCGGGGAACACCCATTCGAGCAGGTCGTCTTTGCGTGCTCCGCCGTAGCGCCACCCGGTGCCGGTGGCGCCGGCCTGCCGCCGCTCGTATTCGTCGGCCAGGGCCAGCGCCCACCGCCGCTTCACCGGCAGCACGCGGGTCTTGCCGCCCTTGCCGTGCAGCCGGATTCGGACCGGGATGGTCCGCATCGTGCCGTCGTCGAGGATCACCTGCGACCACGTCATGTCGTCCCACCGCTGCCGGGCTGTCTCCGCTGCCCGGGCGCCGCCTTCCGCACCCGACAGCAGCACGAGCGCGGTCTTGTGGTCGGCGGCGGCTAGCGCGTCCTCGAACACCGGTTCGGGGGTGGGGGTGGGGACGCCGCGGGGCACGCTGGGCGTTTTCAGCCCGATGGTGGGGTCGCTCTTGCACCGCTTCGTCTCGACCATCCACCGGTAGAACCCGCGGAGCGCGGCGATCTCGGACTTGAGGGATTCGGCCGACCACTTCCAGGATGCGAGCCAGCTCACGATGTCGTCGCGGCTGACCTTGCCGGGCATGCGGTGCAGGTGGTACTCGCAGAACCGCCTGATCTGGTAGCGACGCTTCCGGATCGTGGTCTCCGGCTTGAAACCGGCGGCAGCCAGGGCTCGCGAGTAGGCGTTGATGCAGTCCGCCCAGGCGTCGATCCGTCTCCGGGCGTGCAACTCGGTGGTCTCCCCGCTGGTACGTACATCGTGGCAAGGGTGATCTTCAGCCACGTCGCTACGCAAAGTCACGACCCGCTCACTCTCTGTGACCGGATTGCAATGTTTGCCCCGGCGTGTCGGGAGGGTACGAGTTGCCGGATTGTGGCAATGGGCGAGCGGAGCGCCAGGACTTCGTGCGTGCTGACCTCAGCGGGAGCGGCTGAGTCGAAATACCGACCGGTACCCACACCGTTCGGGTTGCAGTTCCGGGCGGGTGGTGAGCTCGGCCACCGCGGCGGCCTGCTGCGCGGCAACCCAGGCAGCGAGCCGGGCCCATCCCGCGACCGCCTCCACCACCCCATACGTCGACACCGCCGTCACGTCCGTGTCGGCCAGCGCCCGCGCCAGCCCCGGCCCCGTCGGTGTCTCCTCGACCGGGACTTCCCCGCCCGCGTGGTCGTCGAGCAGGGCGGTCAACTCGTCGTCGAGGAGGCCGTCCGGCAGCACATCCAGGCCGACGTCGGCGTCGGCGGGCAGCTCGCCCGGGTCGAAGCTCACCCATGCCCCGGTCCGCGGGTCGCGGGCCACCAGACCCGCCGCCGCGGGATCGACACCCCGCAACACACCACTCAGACCACCTTTTCCGAACATACGAACGACCCTAACAGCCACCACCGACAACATCCCCGGAGCCAATGTGCGAACGGGGTCGGTCGCAGGGACAGGCGCACGTCGGCCAGCCGGAGCCGGCAGCATCAGGGGCATCTACCAACTGAGGCGCTGCGCGACTTCCGGCGTAGTCCGCCAGCCGCCCACCTGTGCCGTTCCAGCCGTCCGCCAGCGACCTCGGCGGCCCCTTCCGGCGGGGGCCCGCCGCGCCGTCGGCCACGTCGTGGAGCCCGCCCGAGCGGTCCCCGTTCCAAGCCGGCGAGCGCCGGACGTCGGGAGAGGTCAGCGCACGCCGTAGAGGTAGTCCAGTGCGAGCTGGTCCAGCCGCTCGAACGCCATGCCGCGGCTCGCGGCCTCGTCCGGGTCGAAGGCCTCGGCGCGCAGCGACTCGATGTCCTCGCCCTCGGCGAGGGTGGGGACGGCCAGCTGGTCGACCCGCGCCGCCTGCAGCGCCTCCTGCACCTCGGGGTCGGCCCGGAACGCGCGGGTCTTCTCACGCAGGATCAGGTAGTTGCGCATGCAGCCCGCGGCCGACGCCCACACGCCGTCCATGTCCTCGGTGCGCGGCGGCTTGAAGTCGAAGTGCCGGGGGCCGTCGTAGCCGCCGGACTCGATGATGTCGACGGTCCAGAAGGCGCCGCGGGCGTTGCCCGCGCCGAACCGCAGGTCCTGGTCGAAGCGGGGGCCGTGCTGGCCGTTGAGGTCGATGTGGAAGAGCTTGCCGTGCCACAGTGCCTGGGCCAGGCCGTGCGCGTAGTTCATGCCGGCCATCTCCTCGTGCCCGACCTCCGGGTTCAGGCCGACCAGCTCGGGGTGCTCGAGCTCGTTGATGAAGGCGATGGCGTGGCCGATGGTGGGCAGGAGGATGTCGCCGCGCGGCTCGTTCGGCTTGGGTTCGATGGCCACCCGCAGGTCGTAGCCGCGGTCCAGGATGTACTGGCCGAGGATGTCGAAGGCTTCCTTGTAGCGGTCCAGGGCCGCTCGGATGTCCTTGGCGGCGCCGGACTCCGCGCCTTCCCGGCCGCCCCACGCGACGAACACCTTCGCGCCCAGTTCGGCGCCGAGGTCGATCTGGTCGGCGGCCTTGCGGATGGCGAAGCGGCGCACGTCGCGGTCGTTGTTGGTGAAGCCGCCATCGCGGAAGACTGCGTGCGAGAACAGGTTCGTCGTGACCATCGGAACCTGGATCCCGGTCTCGTCCAGGGCGTCGCGGAACGACTTGAGCCGACTGTCACGTTCGGCCGCGGACGCACCGAACGGGACCACGTCGTTGTCGTGGAACGTGATGCCGTAGGCACCGAGCTCGGCCAGCTTGTGCACGGCGGCGGCGGGGTCGAGCGGCGGGCGCACCGCGCCGCCGAAGACGTCCACCCCTTCCCATCCGACGGTCCAGAGCCCGAAGGAGAACTTGTCGTCCCGGGTCGGGGTGTAGTCGTTCATGTGCCAGCCTCCAGTGCGGCGGTGATCGGGAGCGGGCCGAAATGTTTCGACGGTGTTTCGCACACCCTATGGCTGCATCGAGCCGCCCCGCAAGGGTCAACAGCTGGCCAATTCCGGTCACTGCGGTCGCCGTTGACAGGACGGTCACCGCGTCACTACGGTGACGGCTCCGAAACTTTCGGTCCGGCGAGAGGTGACGCGTGGCCATCAGCGACGAGGTACGCAGGAGCCAGGCCTGGTTCGGCGCCGTCGCCGGCCGTTCCGGCATGATCTACCGGTCCTGGCTGCGCAATCAGGGGTATGGCGCGGAGGTCTTCGACGGGCGGCCGGTCATCGGCATCGCCTCCACCTGGTCCGAGCTGGCTCCCTGCAACGCACACCTGAACCGGGTGGCCGAGTCGGTGAAGCGCGGGGTGTGGCAGGCCGGCGGTTTCCCGCTGGAGTTCCCGGTCATGGCCACCGGCGAGACGCTGATGCGCCCGACCGCCATGCTCTACCGCAATCTGCTGGCCATGCAGGCCGAGGAGCTCATCCGGGCGAATCCGCTGGACGGGGTCGTGCTGCTGTCCGGCTGCGACAAGACCACGCCGGGGCTGCTCATGGGCGCGGCCAGCGTGGATCTGCCGGCCATCATGGTCACCGGCGGGCCGATGCTCAACGGCAAGTTCCGCGGCGAGGACGTCGGCTCCGGCACCCATGTCTGGAAGTTCGAGGAGGACCTCAAGGCCGGCCGGATGACCCAGGAGGAGTGCTTCGTCGCCGAGGGCTGCATGGCCCGGTCCAACGGCCACTGCATGACCATGGGCACCGCCTCGACGATGGCCTGCATGGCCGAGGCGCTGGGCATGCAGCTTCCCGGCTCCGCCACCTGGCCGGCCGTCGACGCACGCCGGTTCGAGGTGGCGCAGCAGGCCGGGCGGCGCATCGTCGCCATGGTCGACGAGGACCTGCGGCCCAGCGCCGTCATGACCCGGGCGGCGTTCGAGAACGCGATCCGCGCCAATGCCGCCATCGGCGGGTCCACGAACGCGATCGTGCACCTGACCGCGCTGGCCGGGCGGCTCGGCGTCGAGCTCGGCCTCGACGACTTCGACGAGCTGGCCCGGCCGGTACCTACCATCGTCGACCTGATGCCGTCGGGTCGGTTCCTGATGGAGGACTTCTGCTACGCGGGCGGGCTGCCGGTGGTGCTGCGCGAACTCGCCGAGGCGGGGCTGCTCGACGGCGACGCGCACACCGTCACCGGGCAGAGCATCGGCGCGAACGTCGCCGCCGCAGAGTGCTGGAACCGCGAGGTCATCCGGCCGCTGGCCGAACCGCTGCAGGAGGCCGGCACCGGCACCGCGGTGCTGCGCGGCAACCTGGCACCGGGCGGCGCCGTCATCAAACAGTCGGCCGCCTCGCCGGGGCTGCTGACGCACACCGGCCGGGCCGTCGTGTTCGACACACCCGAGGACTACCACGCCGTCTGCGACGACCCCGACCTCGACATCGCCGCCGACGACGTCATCGTCATCCGCGGTGCCGGCCCGCGCGGCTATCCGGGCATGCCCGAGGTCGCCAACGTCCCCATCCCCACGAAGCTGCTGCGCGCGGGCGTCACCGACATGGTGCGCATCTGCGACGGCCGGATGAGCGGCACCGGCTACGGGACGGTCGTGCTGCACGTGACGCCGGAGGCTGCGGTCGGCGGCCCGCTGGCGTTCGTCCGCACCGGCGACACCGTGACGCTCGACGTGCCGGCCCGCTCGCTCACCGTCGACGTGCCCGACGACGAGCTGGAACGCCGGCGTGCGGCGTGGAAGCCACCGGAACCGGCGCACGCCTCCGGTTACGGCTGGCTGTACACCCAGCACGTGCTGCAGGCCGACCAGGGCGCGGACTTCGACTTCCTGGTGGGTGCCCGGGGCGCGGCGGTCCCGCGCGAGTCACACTGAAGCTCCCCACGACGGACGGAGATCACCGTGCTGCTGGTCAGGTTCGCCACCCCCGACACCGCGACAGCCCGTATCGGCGTACTGGACGCAGGCACCGTCACCGAGCTCGACGGTGTCGGCTCGCTCGCCGAACTGTGGCGGCTGCCGATGGCCGAGCTGCGGGCGAAGGTCGAGGCGCCGAGTGGACCCGCCGTCGATGTCCACCAGGTAGCGCTGCTGCCGCCCGTCGACGGCGGCACCGAGGTGTGGGCGTGCGGCGTCACGTACAAGGTCTCGGAGGAGGCCCGCATCGAGGAGAGTGAGCGCGCCGCCTCCGTCTACGAGCTGGTGTACGACGCCGAACGGCCCGAACTGTTCTTCAAGTCCGTGGCGTGGCGGGTGGTCGGCGACGGCGAGCCCATCGCCGTCCGGGCCGACTCCCGCATCGACGTGCCCGAGCCGGAGGTCGCCGTCGTCGTCAACGCGCACGGCGAGATCGTCGGCTACACGGTGTGCAACGACGTCTCGTCACGGACCATCGAGGGCGAGAACCCGCTCTACCTGCCGCAGGCCAAGTCGTATCTCGGCGCCTGCGCCGTCGGCCCCGGCATCCGGCCGGCCTGGGAGGTAGCCGACTCGTACGCCCTCACCGTGTCCATGACCATCAGCCGCGACGGCGCCACCGAGTGGGAGGGGACCGCCGGAACCCACCAGTTGCGCCGCCGTTTCGACGAGCTGGCGTCGTTCCTCACCCGGGCCGACGCGCACCCCGACGGCGCCGTGCTGTCCACCGGTACCTGCCTGGTGCCGGCCGCGCCCTGGACGCTCACCACCGGTCACGTCGTGTGCATCGAGGTCAGCGACGTCGGCGCGCTGACCAACCCGGTGGTGGAGGGGCTCGACGCGATGACGTGGCTGGTCGACGCCCGCGACGACGTCCGGCTCCGGGCCGCGGCCGCGTCACGGACATGACCACCCGGGTCACCATCGCCGACATCGCCCGCGAGGCCGGCGTATCGGAGGCGACGGTCAGCAAGGTGCTGAACGGCCGTCACGAGGTCGCGCCGGCCACCCGGTCGCGGGTGCAGGGCCTGCTGGAGGCCCGCGGCTACGAGCGGCGCGGCATGCGGCTCGAACGCCCGGCGGCCGGGCTCGTCGACCTCGTCACCTCCGAGCTCAACACCCCGTGGGCGATGGAGGTGCTGCAGGGCGCGGAGCAGGAGGCCCGCCGGGCCGGCGCGGCCGTCGTCGTCACCGCCACCGAGGGCCGCGACGACGACAGCTGGCTCGAACGGGTCACCGCCCGCCGCACCGACGGCGTCCTGCTCGCGCTCTCGCCGCTGGCACCGGCGGCGGCCCGCAGACTGACCGCAGCCGGGACCCCGTTCGTGCTGGTCGACCCGGTCGGCGGGTTCGACCCCTCGGTCCCCACCATCGGGGTCACCAACTGGGCCGGCGGGCTGGCGGCCACCGAACACCTCATCGGGCTCGGGCACCGGCGCGTCAGCGTCATCACCGGCCCGCCGGACCTCGTCTGCAGCCAGCAACGCCTCGACGGGTACCGGGCCGCGCTCGGCCGGGCCGGCATCGCCGTCGACGACACCCTGATCCGGTACGGCGACTTCCGTGCCGACGGCGGCGCCCGAGAAGTGGCCGCCCTGCTCGACCTGCCCGAACCGCCCACCGCCGTGTTCGCCGGGTCGGACCTGCAGGCCACCGGCGTCTACGCGGAGGCGCACCGGCGCGGGCTGCGCATCCCCGACCAGCTCAGCGTCGTCGGCTTCGACGACGTCGCCCTCTGCGAGTGGGTGTCGCCGGCACTGACCACCGTGCGCCAGCCCCTCACGGAGATGGCCCGTATCGCCATCCGCACCGTCCTGGACCGTCCCGGCACCGGCCAGCCGCTGCGCATCGAGCTGGCCACCACGCTCGTGACCAGGGAAAGCACGGCGGCACCGGCCCGGTCCTGAAATTCTTGGAAGAAATCTCCCGCTCGATGTCGAGGGCCCGGCCGCGGCGCCGACGTACCCGGTGAGAGCTCGCCCACCGGGGCGGCCGCGAGAGGGAGACCACGATGACCATCACTGCCGTTGCGGACCAGCGTTCCGCGGCCCGCGAGCTGCGCCCCGTCGTCGACGGTGCCGTCCACCTGCCCGGTGAGCCCGGTTACGACGAGCACCGCCGTCCGCTGATGCCGACCCTGGACCCGCGGCCCGCCCTGGTGGTGGAGGCCGTGACGCCCGCCGACGTCCAGGCGGCCGTCCGGGCCGCCCGCGAGCACGACCTGCCGTTCTCGGTCCAGGCGACCGGCCACGGCACCTACGTGCCGAACGACGGCGGCCTGCTGCTCAAGACCACCGCGATGAACACCGTGCGGATCGACCCGCACCTGCGGATCGCCAAGGTCCGGCCCGGCGCGGTCTGGGGCGACGTGCTCGCCGCCGCGGCGCCGTACGGGCTAGCTCCGCTGTCCGGCTCGTCCGCCACCGTCGGCGTGACCGGATACACCCTGGGCGGCGGCATGGGCTGGCTGGCCCGTCGGTACGGCTTCGCTGCCGACAGCGTGCTGAGCGCCGAGGTCGTCACCCCCGATGGGCGGCGCGTCATCGCCGACTCGCACTACAACACCGACCTGTTCTGGGCGCTGCGCGGTGGCGGCGGGAACTTCGGCGTCGTCACGTCGCTGACGTTCCGGCTCTACCCGGTGGCGCAGGTGTACGGCGGCATCTCGTGGTTCCCCGCCGACCGGGCCGCGTCCGTGCTGCGCACGTACCGCGACTGGGCCGGTTCGGCCCCGGACGAGCTGAGCACCGCCGTCGTCCTGAGCCGCATCCCCGACGCCCCGAGCATCCCGGAACCGCTGCGCGGCTGGCGTGCCGTCGGGATCAAGGCCATGTACACCGGCGACGCCGAGACCGCCGAGGGGCTGCTGCGCCCGTTGCGGGACGCCGCCGGCCCGGCACTCGTCGACGGCTACCGGACGATGGCCTACGCCGACGCTGCCATGGGCGGCACCCCGGCCCGCTTCTTCGACTTCTTCCCGGAGCTCGGCGACGAGGTCGTGGACACCCTGGTGCACGCCGCCGACCGCCCGGGTGGCATCGGCCCCACGGTCGAGATCCGGCACTGGGCCGGCGCCACCGGCCGTCCCGGCCCCGGAGCCGGCCCGGTCAGCCACCGCGGCGTGTCGTTCAGTGTCATCGTCGACCAGCCGGAACTGTCCGTCACCGACCGGCTGCGCCCGCACGGCATCGGCGGGTCGTTCCGCAACTTCCTGGCCGACACGAGCCGGACGGCAACCGCCTACACCGCCGCCGACTGGGCCCGGCTGCGCGAGGTGAAGCGCTCCTACGACCCCCACAACGTCTTCCACCTCGGCCACGACATCCCGCCCGCCGCGTGAGCTACAGCGCGGCGACGGCGCGGACGCGGTCGAGCCGCTCCCGCCACCAGGCGACGCGGTCCGGGTCGCGCTGCCGGAACGCGTCCAGCCGGTCCGGATCCGGCGCCGGAACCGACCCCGTCGCCGGCACCGGGAGCCACCCGTCGACCGGCCGGAGCGCAGCGCCGTCCGCGACCACGTCGCCGTCCAGGAGAGACAGCGTCCCGAGCCCGCAGGCGAAGTCCAGCTCCGGCAGCGCACCGGCCAGGGCCAGCTGCGCGGCCAGACCGACACTGGTCTCCAGCGCCGACGACACGACGCACGGCAGCCCGGCCGCGGCGGCGACGTCCAGCGACCGGCGCACGCCGCCCAGCGGTGTGCACTTGATGACGGCGACGTCGGCGGCTCGGGCCACCGCAACCCGTAACGGGTCCTCCGCCCGGCGGATCGACTCGTCGGCGGCGATCCGGACGTCCACCGTGCGGCGCACCGCGGCGAGCTCGTCGACGGTCCCGCAGGGCTGCTCGACGTACTCCAGGCCGCCTGCCGCCCGGTCGAGCCGCCGGATGTGCGCGATGGCGGTGTCGACGTCCCAGACAGCGTTCGCGTCGACCCGGACCGCACCGGCCGGACCGAGAGCGGCGCGCACCGCCTCGACCCGCGCCAGGTCCTCCGCCAGTGAGCCGGGGTGGTCGGCGACCTTGACCTTCGCCGTCGTGCACCCGGACTCCGCGACGATGCGATGCGCGTGCTCGGGCCCGACGGCCGGCACGGTGCAGTTGACCGGGACGCGGTCGCGGACCGGCTCCGGCCAGCCGGTGGTGCACTGCTCGACCGCGGTGGCCAGCCACCCGGCCGCCTCGGCGTCGTCGTAGTCGTCGAACGGGCAGAAGTCGCCCCACCCGGCCGGACCCTCGATCAGCATGCCCTCGCGGACGGTGATGCCCCGGAACCGGGTGCGCATCGGGATCGCATAGACGACCGCCCCGGCGTAGTCGGGCATGGTCAGTCAACCGAGCCCGCGGGCACGACCCACTCGGTGGCTTGACCGGTGACACCTGCGATCAGGTCGTAATCGGCGTCGTAGTGGACGACGACGGCGTCGTGCACGTGGGCGCACGCCGCGACGATGAGATCGGCGAGCGAGATGCCGCGATGTTGGCTCACCGCGGCCATACTCCGCTGTGTGTCCAGGGCATGGGACAGGACCTCGGGTGTTATCGGCAGCTCGCTGTAGGCGCTGATCAGCGCTGACCGCCGTGCTTCGTAGTCGCTGGGCGATGTCGAGCTCCGGAGCACCTCCAAGTCGGTGATGGCGCACCGGTAGAGCGGTCGCCCGGCGCCGAGGTCGTCGACACGCTGGAGGACCGCGGGTTTCGCGAGCCGGTGGATCACCGAGGTGTCGAACAGGTAACCGCTCAGTGCCACGCCTGTTCCGCCTCCGCGTCCAGCTCCGCAGGCGTCTTCCCGGTCGCAGCGATGAGTTCGCCGAGGCGACGGCGCGCTTGTTTGGCCGTGGTGGACCGCAGCGCAGCCTCCACCGTCTCGCGCTTGGTCTTGGTGCCTAGAACCTGTGCGGCCTCGGCCAGCAGGTCTTCGTCGATGTCGATCTGCGTCTTCGTCATGGAGACCCTCCGGAAGGTATCGTCCTGAGTATATCTCGCAGTGGATATCTGCCAGCCGATGTCTGCGCGCTGGGGCGTTTATGCGGGTCGCCGCTGGACACCGTACGTTTGATGGACTGGATCTGGGTCGAGGGCTACTGGCTCAGCCGGCTGGTGTTCCAGCGGGCACTGGCCCTCGTGTACCTGATGGCGTTCCTCAGCGCCGCGAACCAGTTCCGGGCGCTCATCGGCGAACACGGACTCCTGCCGGTGCCGAGATACCTGGCCCGCACGTCGTTCCGGCGTTCGCCGAGCCTGTTCCACCTGCACTACTCCGACCGCTTCTTCGCGGCCGTCGCCTGGACCGGCGTCGCCGTGTCGGCGGCGCTGCTGGCCGGGATCGGTGACGGCCTCCCGCTGCCGGCACACATCGCCGTGTGGGCGCTGCTGTGGGCGATGTACCTGTCGATCGTGCACGTCGGACAGGTCTGGTACGGCTTCGGCTGGGAGTCGCTGCTGTGCGAGGTCGGCTTCCTGGCGATCTTCCTCGGCCCGGCGGACGTCGCGCCGCCGCTGCTGGTGCTGCTGGCCCTGTGGTGGGTGCTGTTCCGGCTGGAGTTCGGCGCCGGGCTGATCAAGCTGCGCGGCGACCGGTGCTGGCGCGACCTGACCTGCCTGTACTACCACCACGAGACCCAGCCGATGCCCAACCCGTTGAGCCGGACCTTTCACCACCTGCCGCGCTGGATGCACCGCGTCGAGGTGGCGGCCAACCACGTGACCCAGCTCGTGGTGCCGTTCCTGCTCTTCGTGCCGCAGCCGGTACGGGGCGCGGCCGCCGTCGTCGTCATCGTGACGCAGGGCTGGTTGATGCTCAGCGGCAACTTCGCCTGGCTCAACGCCGTCACCATCGTGATCGCGACGACGGCGGTCGGCGACCGGCTGTGGGGGGTGGTGCTGCCGGTGTCGCCGCCGGGCGAGCTGGATCGGCCAGGCTGGTTCCTGGTGCTGACGGTGCTGCTGGCGGTGGCGATCGTGGTGCTCAGCTACTGGCCGGTGCGCAACCTCCTGTCGCGCGGGCAGCTCATGAACTACAGCTTCAACCCGCTGCAACTGGTCAACGCGTACGGGGCGTTCGGCAGCATCACCCGTATCCGGCACGAAATCGTCGTCGAGGGCACCGCCGATCCCGAACCCGGCCCCGGCAGCGAATGGCGCGAGTACGAGTTCAAGGGCAAACCCGGTGACGTGCACCGGCGCCCGCGGCAGGTGGCGCCCTACCATCTGCGCCTGGACTGGCTGATGTGGTTCGCCGCGCTGTCGCCCGGTTACGGCCAGCCGTGGTTCCCGCTGCTGATGAGCCGGCTGCAGGCGGGCGACCGGACGGTGCTGAAGCTGCTGCGCCACAACCCGTTTCCGGACGCGCCGCCGGCGCACGTGCGCGCCCGGCTGTACCGCTACCGGTTCACCGACCGGTCGGAACGACGCGAAACGGGCGCCTGGTGGCACCGCACCCTCGTCGGCGACTACCCCTGGTGATCCATGATCAACGCGGCTGGGTCCACACGTGCCGGTGCCCCGGACCGCGCGGGTCCGGGGCACAGTGCGTGGTGAAGGGTCAGCCGGCTTGTGCCGCGTACTCGTCCCGGGCCGCTTCGAGCAGGCCGCGCCACGAGTCGACCTCGGGCCGCCGGCGCAGCAGCGCCCGCCGCTCGCGCTCGGTCATGCCACCCCAGATGCCGAACTCGGTCCGGTTGTCCAAGGCGTCCGCAAGGCACTCGGTGCGGACCGGGCAGCCCAGGCACACCGCCTTCGCGCGGTTCTGCGCGGCCCCTTGGACGAAGAGCTCGTCAGGCTCACTGGCGCGGCACGCCGCCAAGCTGGTCCAGTCATCGATCCACGTCATCCGGCTGTCACCCCCGTCAACTTGGTGAACACACCAAAAACCCTCTCTAGTTCACCCCGATGACGTGACGCTATGCAAAGCCGTGGGTCATGACCAGACCCTAATTGACCGAAACCAATATCAACCGGTCGGCCGATGGCGGGCTGACCGCGAGATCTGGTACATGTATGCGGCCCAGGTCCGTCAGTTACGGATAGTCTGCCACGACCACGTAAGCTGCCCCTCATGGCGTTACGTCCCTCCGCCGTCGTAGCCACGGTTCGTCGCATCCTCCTCGTGGCCGGCGTCGCCGCTCTCTGCGGTGTCCTGCTGGCCGGACTCGCTCTGCCCGTCGTTGCCGGCCTCGGACTGACCGCTCGCGAAGGGGCGGACACGTTCGCCGAGATGCCCGCCGACTTGGAGCCCGGGCCGATGGCCCAGACGTCGACCATGGTCGATGCCAATGGCGAGCCGCTGGCCACGTTCTTCGACGAGAACCGCGTCTACGTCACGCTGGACCAGA